>CAWDRD010000068.1:0-156757 GCA_963804455.1 uncultured Actinomycetes bacterium | reverse complement strand
TCTCGCGAGTACCCGGTGATTGGCGGATGAATCTCCCGGGCCTTTCGGGGTACTGGGAGAGCGCCTGCACGAAGGTGCCCTGACGAAGGCACCGGCGCGAGAAGGGTGAGGCGCCATGACCCGTACCGACGAGAGCACCGCCGCGACACGGATGCTCGGCACCGTGGCGCGCACCGGAGGCTGGACCGCTCGCTTGCTCGGAGCCGTGGCCGCGATCATCGCCGTCTGCGTGCTCATCGTGGTGCTATCCGCGGTGCACCTGCTACCGCAGTTGCGCAACCCGTTCGGCGAGACGACGACCGTGCGCAGCCAGCCGGCCCTGCTGAAGTCGATGACGGCGCTGTCCCGGTACGAGGCAGCGAGCGGCTCGTTCCAGGTCGTGGTGGACCTGACCAAGCAGGCGAGGTTCCTGCCCGCGTTCATCGAAGGCAGCCAGACCCTGTTCGTCGGCGAGGGCAGCGAGATCGCCTACGTGAACTTCTCGCAGCTGAAAAGCCCGAATCTCCAGGTGTCGGCGGACCGCACCGCGGTGACCGTCAAGCTCCCGGACGCCCGGCTCGAGCCCGCCGTGCTGAACGTCAGGCAGTCCTACGTCTACGCCCAGCAGCAGGGCCTGCTGGACCGGATCGGGAACTTCTTCTCCGGCAACCCGAACAGCGAGCAGCAGGTCTACATCCTGGCGCAGCAACAGATCGAGTCGGCGGCGCGGCACAGCGCGCTGCTGGCGCAGGCGCAGAAGAACACCAGCAGCATGCTCACCGGGATGCTGCACTCGCTGGGGTTCCAGCGAGTCACCGTGGACTTCGGCGCCGTCAGCAGCTAGCCCGGGTACTGCGCCAGCACGGTCTGCAGTGAGGACATACCCGAGGTGAGATAGCTGCCCAGCGCGCGCGTGCTGATCCCCATCGCCGCGGCGATCTGCGTCTCGGTCAAGTCGGCGTAGTACCGGAGCACCAGCGCTTCCCGCTGCGCGGGCGGCAGCGCCCGGAGCGCGGCCGTCAGGCCCGGCTCGGCCGGGGCGCTGGCCCGCGGGTAGCCATCGGCCTGCCGCGCGGGCGCGGCGGCCGCTGAGGTGCGCCTGGCCTCGCTGGCCCGCGCCTGGCTGATCACCGTCTGCTTCAGGTAGGCCAGGGCCTCCTCATTGCTGCGCAGCTGACGCCAGATGCCGTGCATCGTGACGAAGGCGTCCTGGACGATCTGCTCTGCCTGCCCGAGGTCGCCGACCAGGAACATGACCAGCCTGGTGAGAGCACGGTAGTGAGTGTTGAAGAGTGCGACGACCGCCTGGTCAGCATCCCAGCCGGGCCGGCTGTGCTCCTCTGCTTCCGGGGCTCGCTCGCTCATCCCCGTCCTCCGCACCCCCAGCCCGGCTGTCAGCGATCGGACACGCTGCGCGCAGTGTGGTCCCCCTGGTGCCGTGCGCCAGCCTGACGATCTTAAATCACATAACGGACTAAATCCGGCCATAGCTCGCATCCGGTCTCGTTGCCCCCCGGTGGCGGCTCAGGACTGCGCCGCCGTACCGGACCCACTATCGGGGACCCGGGCCCGGCCCGGGTATCCCCCCATCCGGGGAGCCCCGGGGGAGCGCCCCGCCGTCAGGAAGCGGGGACGGCCCCGGGCACGTCCGGGCGGAGCCCGGCGAACAGGTCGTCCTCGGGCACCGGCGCGCCCGTGGTGTCACTGGCCCGGATGAAGCTTTCCCGGCCGAAGGCCGCCACCGCCACCTCCTCCGGGAGCTGGCTGAACCATGACTCGCCGATCTGGCTGGCGTGGGCGAACAGCGCGTCCCGCTTCCGGCCGAGCACCCCGGTGATGTCCACCGTGGTGGTGATGCGCTGCTCGGTCTCTTCCATCTGCCGCTCCATCTCCGGGCTGATGTCGCGGTCCGGCACGTCCGCGCCCAGCTCGCGCAGGGCCTCCCAGACCCGCTGCCAGTCGCGGCGGCGCATCGCGGTCAGGTAGAACTTCGCCGGGATGCCGCTGGCGGCCACCGCGGCCGCGGCCGCCCAGGCGGCGTGTACGTGATCCGGGTGCTGGTAGGGGCCGTCCGGGTCATAAGTGATCACGACCTGCGGCCGGTACTGCTCGATCAGCCCGGCGATACGGGCGGCCACCACGTCCAGCGGTACGTTGCAGAACGCGTCCGGCCGGTCCTTGTACTCCCAGTCGGGCATGCCGGAGTCGTGATAGCCGAGCGTCTCGAGCTCGGAGACGCCGAGGATCTTGCAGGCCTGGCGCAGCTCAGCCAGCCGCAGCTGCGCCACCTGCTGCTCGTCATGCCCATCCTGGCCCGGCTTGACCCCACCCTGGGCGTCCCCGAACTCGCCGTTCGTGCAGGTCACGACCACGGTACGGACTCCGGCGGCCGAGTAGGCGGCCAGCACTCCGCCGGTGCTGGACGCTTCGTCGTCCGGGTGCGCGTGGACCGCCATCAAGGTCAGCGTCTCTGTCATGCCCACAGATTAATTGGATGCTCCGACCGGGGCGGCAGTTCAGTCGCCGGTCACGCCGTCGATGTGCTCGCGGATGATGTCGGCGTGCCCGTTGTGCCGCGCGTACTCCTCGATCATGTGGGTGTAGACCCAGCGCAGGTCGATGGTGGCGCCATGGCGCGGGTGCCGGAACGTGTCGTCCAGCGATCGGCCCGCGGCGACCGCGCGGGACAGGGCGCACTCCTCGGCGAAGGTCGCGAAGTCCGCTTCGGCGCCCGCGGCCTCGCCCAGGTCCAGGTCGCCGTCCGGGAACTCGTCCGTGCAGTACAGGGACGGCAGGTCCAGCTGCCGCCCGAAGTCAATGCGGAACCAGGCGCGTTCCACCTCCGCCATGTGCCGGACCAGGCCAAGCAGGGTCAGCGTGGACGGGGCGGCGGCGCGGCGGGTGAGCTGCTCCCCGGTCAGCCCCGCGCACTTCCAGAGCAGCGTGGCGCGGTGATAGTCCAGCCAGGCGTCCAGTGATTCCCGCTCACTCGCGACATACGGCGGATCGGTACGGGGCACCTCAGGTGCGGTCCATGTCACCGGGACATCCTGTGCCGTGGACCGCTCACCCGCAAACGGAATACGCCCCGCGCCGGCCAGGTGCCGCCAGCGGGCCTAGCCGTACCAGAACCGCGGCCCGGCCGCCCGAGTGCCTTACCCTGCCAGGGTGGCGGAACTCCAGGAACTGTGGGATGTCGCCGTGGTGGGCGGCGGCCCGGCCGGGCTGGCCGCGGCCCTCGCGGCAGTGGACGGCGGGGCGCGCACGATCGTGCTGGAGCGGGCGCAGCATCCCCGGTACAAGACCTGCGGCGGTGGGCTGATCGGCGCTTCCCTGGCCGCCGTGCGCGACTGGGTGGACGTGCCCGCCCGGGACCACGTGCAGGCGGTCACGGCCACCCTGGACGGGCGGCGCGAGTTCACCCGGCGGCAGGACGCCCCGCTGCTGGCCATGGTGGCCCGGGAGGAGTTCGACGACGCGCTGCGCGTGGCCGCGGTCAAGGCCGGGGCCACGGTGCGGGAGCGCGCGCCGGTCCGCGGGATCAGCCAGGACGGCGGGCAGGCGTGCGCCCGGCTGGCCGACGGGACCAGCGTGCGGGCCCAGGTGCTGATCGGCGCGGACGGCTCGTCCGGGGTCACCGCGCGGCACGCCGGGGTGCAGTTCCGCCAGGTCGACCTGGGCCTGGAGGTGGAGATCCCGGTGCCGCCCGCTGTCGCGGAGCAGTGGCGGGGCCGGCTGCAGCTGGACTGGGGGCCGATGCCCGGCTCGTACGGCTGGCTGTTCCCGAAAGGGGACCGGCTGACCGTGGGCGTGATCGCGGCCCGCGGCCAGGGCGAGCGGACCCGGCAGTACCTGCGGGACTTCACCGGGCGGCTCGGGCTGGCCAGCTACCCGCCCGCCCAGGACTCGGGGCACCTCACCCGGTGCCGTACGGAGGACTCGCCGCTGCGGCTCGGCCGGGTGCTGGTCGCCGGGGACGCGGCTGGCCTGCTCGAGCCTTGGACCCGGGAGGGGATCAGCTTCGCACTGCGGTCCGGCACGATGGCCGGCGGCGCCGCGGCCGCGGCCGCCCGCGCGGCCAGCGCCGCGGCCGCGGACCAGGCGCTGGCCGGGTACCCGGCCGAGGTGGGCCGGGTCCTGCTGCCCGAGATGACAGGCGGGCGGCAGCTGCTGACCGGGTTCACCCGGCATCCCGGGGTGTTCCACACGGCCCTGCGGTCGGCCAAGGGCTGGCGCGCGTTCGCCCGGCTCTGCCGCAGCGAGATGACGTTCGGCGAGCTGGCCGCCCGGCCGGAGGCCCGGGTCGCACTCCGGCTGCTGGCCGCCTGGTGACGGGGCAGCTCCTGGTGACGGGCAGGCTCTGGTGACGGGCAGGCCGGCCCGGCCGCGGCCCACCCTGGCCGACCTGGACGCGGCCCGGGACCGGACCATCCCGGACGTGGCCGCGCCGGGGGTGCGGGTGCTGTTCGCCGGGATTAACCCCGGCCTGTACTCGGCCGCCACCGGGTACCACTTCGCCCGGCCGGGCAACCGGTTCTGGCCCGCCCTGCACCAGTCCGGGTTCACCCCGCGCCAGTTTCGCCCGGAGGAGCAGGACCAGCTGCTGGCCCTCGGCCTGGGCATCACCAACGTCGCGGACCGGGCCACCGCCCGTGCCGCCGAGCTCAGCCCGGCCGAGCTGCGCGCGGGCGGCGAGCAGCTGGCCGCGAAGACCGCCCGGCTGCGCCCGCGCTGGCTCGCAGTGGTCGGGGTGACCGCCTACCGGACCGCCTTCGGCCGCCCGGACGCGGCCGTTGGCCCGCAGCCGGAGGCCATCGCCAGCACCCGGATCTGGGTGCTGCCCAATCCCAGTGGGCTGAACGCGCACTACAGCGGGGCCGCGCTGGCCAGGGAGTTCGGGCGGCTGCGTGCGGCCGCGGACCAGCCCGCTACCCCGCCGCTTTAGCAGTTCGTGCCCTGAGGGCCATATTGATGCTCTCCGCTCGCCCGAGGCGGAAAAGTAGCACCGGCCCACGGCAGCGGCTGTCGGCCACGTGCGCCGGCGCGGTCCTGTCCGCCCTGCCCAACACGATCGCAACCCAGAACCCGGCAACCATCACCCTCGCGGCGCCGTCTGCTCTGCTATCAGGCACTGACCGTAGCTTCGCAGTGCTGGACAGCATCGCGAGCGTCAAGTGCGCAAAGAACAGGCCCAGCTGCGGAGCCTGCGAGCAGGAAACCGCAAGCTCGCTGCATGCGCGCTGTGCGGCAATGTCTGCCCGATACAGTTTCTCGTCGCCGCGCACATCAAGAAGCGCGCTCTCTGCACCCACGACGAACGCCGCGACCTGCATCACGTTGCGATGTTGGCGTGCAGCTTCGGCTGTGACGCCCTGTACGAATCAGGATGGATAACCGTCGACAAGGATGGCCCTGTTTCATACTGTTCCGCCGGACATCGCGCCCCCAGGACGAGCCCGTGAGCACCTCCAGCAGCTTGCAGGCAAGCGATGCACAGCCCACACCGAGGCCTCGGAATCTGCGAAAGTCGAGTGCGGCACGGGCCCTTAATAGCTCGTCACGGAACGCGCCGGCAGCTGCGGACAGTGGCAGACCCGATAGCGATACGGCATCTGGCTCGCCCCACGTGACCTCCCGCGCGGAGCGCCGCTCGTCGCGTTATCACGCCGATACGGTACCCGCTCGGTTATGCAGACCTGGCCGGCGGAGGCACAGGTACCGGGTCGCCCGGAGTGAGCAGCCGGGCCAGCAACTCCAGCGCCGCTACGGCCTCGGGAACCTCGGCGGGATCGCCGCCCTGGATCGCCCGGGCCAGCACGGCATCGACCGGAGTCCACTCCAGATGTGGCACATTGCGCACGACCTCTGGGTTCGGTGACACCAGCGTGCGCCGGCGATCGGCCGGGTCGGTGGTGGAGATCAGCGCGCCGGCCTCGCGCAGCCTGGCCACAGAGGCGGACACGTGGCTCTGCGGGAACCCGGTCCGCTCCGTGATCTCGCTGATCGAGCTGCCCGGATGCTCGTAGGCGTCGACCAGCACGGAGCGGACGCTGGTCGGCATCCTGCGCCACCCGGACGACGACGGTGTCGCCTCCTCGCCCAGCTTCATGAGCTTGCGGCCGAGGAGGAAGAGCTCGGGGCCGTTCATATCAAGAATGATACATCATTCTTGATGGCCGGCGGCGCTGCGCCCGTGAGTGGCTCAGCGGGGGTTATGCCGCCGCTGGCTCGTGAACGTGGGAGCGCACACGAAGTTCTGCGCTTCGGTGAGGTTGCCGTGGCCGGTGTACCGGGCGCCGTCGGGATAGGCGCACAGCGGCCGGGATTCCACGACCTGGCCAGGCGAGCTCACCGTGGTGGCCAGAATGGTTGACGGTGCCGTGCCGTTCTGGACCCAGTTCACCACCACGCCGAACGGGTTGGCGGGCACGGGCCGGCGCTGTAAAGGCCGCAGTGCCCGGCGCCCGGCGCGAGGAAGAGCCGGGCGAAGGACCGGGTCAGCCTCGTCCCCATGGTCGCCTCGACATCGCCGGTGTCGGTGGAGGCCGTCGAGTAGCCAGACTGAATGGCGGTCGCGAGCTCGCTCCAGGAAATTCCAGCCACAAACGAGCCGCCGCCCACGCCCTGGAAGTCGCCGTCCCACGTCGTCAACGGCAGCCAGACCTCGACGTGAACCTGGTCATGGGCGGGGGGATTGGCCTGGATTAATGCGACAGCGCAGAACGCCGGGAGGCTGGTCAGCACGGTGCCCGCGCCCGGCTGGCCAGACGGGATGGTGAATTTACCGCTCGTGTCCTCCGTGGCGCTCACCACGGTGGTGTTCGTGAGCTTCAACGACGTGAGAGCGCTGCACGCGTTCGCAGGCGCTGCCGAGGTCCTGGCCACCGCTGTGGCTGCGCTGGCCTGGCCCAGCACGGATGCCGCCAGCATCCCGAGCCCGAGGCTCGCGGCCGTGAGGAAGGCCAGTCGCCGCGTGCGCTTGCTCTTGCGTTCTCGTATTGCCTGCCCATGGTGACGGGAACTCACGGTGATCTCCTTCGATAGGCCGTCTCGGCAGCCGCCGGCCGCTGGTGAAGTCCGACGGCGCCACCCGGAACATGCATATCAATAATGATGCATCAGTCTTGATTTAAGGCCAAGCGGCGCTGCAGAGCCCGCCCTCGCGCCACGATCCGGTTTTCCGGGATCTGGGGTTGTTCGTCCGCTGAGTTCGCACTCGGCCCTGGGGTGGCACCTCGGCGTGCACTTCATCGCAGTGTCGTCGGCTGAGAGTTGTCTCGTGGGTGAGCAGCCAGTGCCGGGCGTGCCGTGGGAGCTCTCGGCTCGTCTGTTGCTGGCGTTGCCCGGGCGGCGCGACGTTGGGCCGGACGGTGCGGTTCCCATCGGAATGTGATGATGGCGGCGGCGAGGCCGGCGGCGGCCCAGATGGCGAGGGTCAGGAGGTCGTGCGCGGGGAACAGCGGGGTGCCGCTGGCGTGGCGGAGGGCGCTGGTGGCGGCGTCGGCGAGCGGCCGGACAGGAAGGTAGCTGGCGAGGGTGGTGAGCCAGTGGGGTTCGCTGATGGAGCCGAGGAGGCCAGAGATGATGATGACGGGGAAGTAGATGAGGATGAGGATGGCAGTGGCGGCTTCGACGGTGGGGATGGCGGTGCTCAGTGCGGTGGCCGACGCGGCCCAGGCGGCGGCGCCGAGGACGAAGACGACGAGTATGACGAGGCCGGCGCCGGCGGTGAGGTGGACGTGGTAGAAGCAGACGCCGGCGGCCACGGTGACCGCGCCGGCGAGCGCGCCGACGGCCGAGGTGGCGATGATCCGGCCGAGGAAGTAACACCACCGGGGTAGCGGGGTGGCTCGCCAGCGTTTGAGGATGCCGGCTTCTCGGGCGGCGACGAGGCGGACGCCGCCGGCGTTCCAGGCGGCGAGGGTGAGGCCGAAGGTGGCAGGGCCGGCGACCGCGGCGGCCGGGGCGTGCCCGCGGCTGGTCCCCGAGACAACGACCAGGATGACGGGCAGGCCGATGCAGATGGCGACCGTGCGGCCGTTGGCGAGCAGGAGGCGGACCTGGTAGCGGATCTGGGCGGCGAGAAGCGGCCCGCTGGCGGGCAGCTGCCGGGTGGCGCCGGGGGTGTCAGGCATGGACGGGCATCTCCGGGGTGAGTGGTTCGCCGATGGCGGCGAGGTAGGCGTCTTCGAGGGTGGGTGGCCCGATCTCGAGCCCGGCGAGGTCGAGCTGGTGACGCCCGGCCCAGCCGGCGAGCTCGCCGAGCGTGGCGGTCATGTTCGTGCTGCGGGCCACCAGGGCGTGTGACGACTGGTCGAAGCCCTCGGCGAGGCCGGGTGGCAGATCGGCTGCGGCGGCCGGGTCAGCCAGGGGGTAGCGGATGGTGGCGGGGCCGCCTTGGGCGCGCAGCTCGCGCGGGGTGGTGTCGGTGACGATCCGCCCGCCGCAGAGCACGATCACCCGGTCGGCGAGGTGGTCGGCCTCCTCGATGTAGTGGGTGGTGAGCACCACGGTGGTCCCCGTCGAGGTCAGGTTCTCCACGCCGGCCCAGGTGCGCCGGCGGGCCTCGGGGTCCAGCCCGGTGGTCGGCTCGTCCAGGAACAAGATGTCGGGACGGCCGATGATGCCGATGGCGAGGTCAACCCGGCGGCGTTGCCCGCCCGACAGCGCCCCGACCCGGGTCCCCGCGTCCGCGGTCAGGTCAACCAGCTCCAGCGACCTCGTCGACCCGCCAGGGCCGGGGGTAGAGCGGGGCGTAGAGGCTGACGGTGTCGCGGACGGTGAGTTCGGGGTCGAGGCTGGTGGACTGGAGCACGAGCCCGACCCGGGCCCGCCACGCCCGGCCCCCGTGGCGGGGGTCGGCGCCGAGGACCCGGATCGTGCCCGCCGTCGGGGCGAGGAATCCTTCGAGCATTTCCAAGGTGGTCGTCTTGCCCGCCCCGTTGGGGCCCAGGACGGCGACAAGCTGACCTTCGGGCACCTCGAAGCTCACGTCGTCAACCGCCGCGAACTGGCCGAAGGATTTCGTCAGGTGCTCGACGCTGACCGCGCTCATCGCCCGGGACCGAACCTGTCTCGGCTGCCCCGGTCGCTGGCCGTCACGGTGTTCTCGACCCTGCCGCTCCGGCGGCGGATGCCGGTGGCGATGCCCCACACGATGAGGACGCCGCCGAGGACGATCGCGAGCTTCGCCGAGTCGGCGATGCCGAATACGACGAGGGCGACGCCCCCTGCGGTCCGTATGAGCGGTCCGTAACGGCCGCGGACGAAGAAGAACATCATTGGTGGGCTCCTTTGCCGGTCCCGTTGGGGTGGTTGATGGTTAGTGACTCTGAAGGTGAGCTGGTCTGGCGAGCCGGCTGCAAGGTGCCTGCGCCGTCGGCGAGCACCTCCGGGGTGAGGAGGCGAGCGAGCAGGTCGAGCGCGGCGAGGGCGTCAGGCACCTGCTCCTGATCTTCGAGAGCCAGCTCCCTCGCGAGGAAGTCGTCGACCGACAGCGGGGCGAGACGCTCTGCCACGGCGTTCAGCGCCGGGGTCGTGCGTACCAGAGTCCGGCGACGGTCGAGCGGATCGGGCCCGCTCTCCAGCACGCCGGCTTCTCGCAGCTTTGCCACCGCGGTCGACACGAGGCTTTGGGGGAAACCGGTCCGCTCGGTGATCTCGGTGATCGAGCTGTTCGGGTGAATAGGCCACGTCGGCGAAGACCAGCCGCGTACTCGTCGCCGGGCCCTTGGGCAGGGCGCCTTCGGCGATCCGCATGAGCCTGCGGCCGAGAAGGAACAGCGCCATCGGATTCACATCAATAATGATGCATCAGAATCATATGTAAGTCAACCACTGGCTCCGCTGACCGCCGATGACCGCCTCGCGCCTGGCTGGGCCCGATCCATGGACTGCTGGGTTCGGGATCACGCGGAGCGTTCCCGGCCCGGACTCATCCAGCAACGCGGTAATCGCGCTGCGCCTGTGGTTTTCCCGGCGCCGAGCCTGGCCAGCACCTAGGCCGCGGTCGTGTCGTCCGCGCAGCTGACCGGGCAGCTTGCCGCCCCGCAGGCACTACAGCGGGGCCGCGCTGGCCAGGGAGTTTGGGCGGCTGCGTGCGGCCGCGGACCAGCCCGCTACCCCCGCCGCGGCCCCGGGGTGCACACTGATGCCCTGAGCCCAGCGGGGCTCGCCCGGCGCGACCTGCAGGGGGCACGATGACGAACCGGCCTGACTTCGGCCCGGAATACGGCCAGGACGAACTGCGGTCCCAGCACATCCTGCCGCAGGAGCGGAAGGATCCGCTCGAGCGGGAGGTCGAGGAGCGGGAAGAGGAAGACCAGGAAGCGGTCTACCTCGAGCCGGAGGACAACGAGGCGCACGCGCCGGGTGAGGTGTGCGAGCGGTGCGGTCAGATCATCACCGCCAGCGATGACGCGCGGCTGCGCCCGGACGGCCACTGGGTGCACGAGGAGTGCCCGCCCGTCATCGCTGGGCTCACCGGCGGCGAGGACGCCGGCCCGGCCGGCGGCTAGCCCGGGCCGCCGCACGGGCCAGGGCGTTAGCGCGGCGTTAAGGCTGCCGGACGCGGCGTTAAGAGGGCGTGAAGATCAGCGGCAACGGCCCGTTCTGGCGGTGGACTGGACCCGATGGGCCAGGCCAGGAGCGGTATCCGGCGGACCGGGGTGGCGGCGCACTTTGCGCTGCCCGCCGGGTTCGCCGTGCTGCTCGTGCTCGGTGCGCTGGCTCGCGTCATCCTGCACACTGTGGATTGTGAACCTGCGCGGCGCCCAGCAGCCGGCCAGGCCGGCCACGCGGTCCGGGATCCCCGGGCGGCGGCAGCTGGCTGGGATCCTGCTCGCCGCTGGGCTGCCGCTGCTCACCGTGGCCCTGGCCGCCGCGCGGCAGCACCTGGACCTCACTGATGATCTGCTGGTCTACCTGGTCGCCGTGGTGGCGATCGCGGTCGTCGGCGGCTTCTGGCCCGCGGTGCTCGCCGCGATCACCGCCAGCCTGCTGCTGAACTGGTACTTCACCAAGCCGCTGCACACCCTGACCATCGCCGAGCCGCGGAACGCGCTGGCCCTGCTGCTGTTCGTCACCGTGGCGGTGACGGTGAGCAGCGTGGTGCACCTGGCCGCGCGGCGGGCGGTGCAGGCGGCCCGCAGCTCGCAAGAGGCCGCGTCCCTGCTGGAGCTGGCTCAGACGGTGCTCGGCGGCGCGGACACCCCGACCGCGGTGCTGGACCACCTGACCAGCACCTGGGGCGGCCGGGCCGAACTGGCCGAGCAGGTCTGTGGTCAGTGGGTCAGCGTGGCCACCAGCGGCGGGGCGGGCCCGGCTACAGCGGTGGCGACCCAGGTCCCGGTGAGTGACACGGTCGCGCTGATCGTGGCCGGCCAGGACCGCGCGCTGTCCGCGCGGCTGCTGGACGGGTTCGCCGCGCAGGCCGGGGCCGCTCTGGACCGGGATCGGCTGCGTACCCAGGCGGCCCAGGCTGAGGCGCTGGCTGAGGGCAACCGGATGCGCACCGCGCTGCTCGCCGCGGTCAGCCACGACCTGCGCACCCCGCTCGCCTCGATCAAGGCCAGCGTGAGCACCCTGCGGCAGACCGATGTGCAGTGGGCCCCGGCTGACCAGGCCGCGTTGCTGGCCACGATCGAGAACGGCGCGGACCGGCTGGACGCGCTGATCGGAAACCTGCTGGACATGAGCCGCCTGGCCACCGGATCGCTGGCCCCGTTCCTGCGCCCCACCTCGATCGACGAGGTGGCGCCCGCCGCGCTGATCGGGCTCGCCCCGGCCAGCAGCGTGCGGATGGCCGTGCCCGACGACCTGCCGCTGGTCCGCACCGACCCGGTCCTGCTGGAACGGGTCCTGGCCAACCTCTTCGCCAACGCGCTGGCCCACTCGCCGGCCGGGCACCCCGCCGGAGATGCGTGCCTGCCTGGCTGACGGCACGGTGCTGCTGGAGGTGACCGACCACGGCCCGGGCGTGCCGGATGCGTTCAAGGAGCGGATGTTCGAGCCGTTCGAGCGGCTCAGCGAGCGCGGCACCGGCGCCGGGGTGGGCCTCGGGCTGGCCGTGGCCAAGGGCTTCCTGGAGGCCATGGGCGGCTCCATCCACGCGGCCGATACCCCGGGTGGCGGCCTCACCATCCAGGTCAGCCTGCCTGTGGTGGCCGCGTCAACGGCGACTGCTGACCCGTGACCAGAGTCCTGGTCATCGACGACGAGGAGCCGATCCTGCACGCGCTGCGGATAAACCTGACCGCGCGTGAGTACCAGGTGAGCACGGCCGCGGACGGCGCCTCCGGGCTGGTCGCGATGGCCCGGGACCGGCCCGATGTGCTCATCCTCGACTTGGGCCTGCCGGACATGGACGGCACCGAGGTGATCAAGGGTGTGCGCGGCTGGACGTCCACCCCGATCATCGTGCTGTCCGCGTGGGGACAGGAGAGCCAGAAGGTGGCTGCCCTGGACGCGGGCGCTGATGACTACGTGACCAAGCCATTCGGCATGAACGAGCTGCTGGCCCGGTTGCGCGCGGCGGTGCGCCGGGCGTCGCCCGCGCCGGACCAGCCGGTGCTGGAGACCGCTGACTTCACCGTGGACCTGGCGGCTAAGCGGGTCACCCGGGACGGCGGCGACGTCCGGCTGACGCCGACCGAGTGGCAGCTACTGGAAATCCTGGTCCGCAACGAAAACCGGCTGGTCACTCAGAAGCAGCTACTGCAGGAGGTGTGGGGGCCGCAATACGAGACCGAGGCCAACTACCTCCGCGTCTACCTGGCTCACCTGCGCCGCAAGCTGGAACCCGACCCATCCCGGCCCCGTTACCTGATCACCGAGCCGGGGATGGGGTACCGGTTCCAGGGCTAGATGGCGCCGCTGATCAGCCGGAATTGGTGAAGCTGAAGTTCGTTCCGGCGATCTTCACGAGGATGCCCTGCTGGGTGACGGTCAGGCTCTGCAGGCTCAGGCCGGCGGGCAGGCCCGGCAGGTTGATCGTCATGTTGCTGAGGCTGCCGAGATCCGAGCCGGAGAGGCCGCCCAGTGAGATCACCGCAATGTTGATCTTGTTTGGGCCCGCCTTGGTCACCCGGGCCACCCCGCTGCCGGAGATGATGTCCAGGTTGACGTTGACCTTCAGCTCACTGCTGTTGAGCGCGCTGATCGTCAGGCCGGGGACGCTGGCGGCCTTGGCCAGGCTGGCGAACGTGATCAGCCCGCTCCCGGTCAGGGTGCCGACGGTGCCGCTCTGATAGTTGGAGTTCAGCCGCACGTCGCGGGCGGTCGCCTGGAGGTTCTCGATCTGGACCGGGCCAGCGGTCTCGCTGGGGGCGGAGATCTGCACCTCGTTCAGATGCCGGGCGGCCACCTGGGTGAGGAACGGGAAGCCCTCGATACTGACCTTCGGCTTGGTGCTGAGGCCCTGGTTCTTGATCTGGGTGGCAGCCTGGTTGTCCGCGTAGGCCACAGCGACCCGGTCCGCGACCACGAGAAGAAGGAGCAGCACGATGATGGCCGCCAGGAATATGAATGGCCCGCGCCGGCGCCGCCGGGTCCGCATAGGTGACCTGCTCCGTCGGTCGTTGTAGCCGTCGCCGTATCCGTCGTTGCCGCCCTGCTGGATCGGCAGGCGTTGCGTTGGGTATTCGCTCACGGGGGCCGCCAGGGGAGTCGGCGTGCCCCAGCCCAGGCGCCAGGGCAGCGTTGGGCAGATGGTATGACATGCCCGGCTGTGCGTCAGGCGGTCCGCGGCGGCCCCAGCGGGCCGTGCGTCGCCGCCCGGAATCCATTCTTCCTGGCGGGGAACAGCTTGACTAGGCCGGCGGGCCAGCCCGCAACGGCCGGCTAGCGGAGCCGGGAAATATTTACGGCCTCCAGTTGATGCGAGGCCGAATTGGTGATCAGGGCGATCCGCCCGTTAGGGGCCATGGTGACGTCGCGGGGCAGCAGCCCGGCCTGGATCAGGCCGAGCACGGCTGGCTTGCCCGCCAGTGCCGCGGTCGTGTCGATCACGCCGAGACTCGCCATGGCCCCGGTGACGGAGTGCAGGTTCGAGTTGACGACCAGGATCCGCGTGCCGCCGGGTACGGCGGTGAGGCCGATCGGGGCCTGGCCGACCGCGACCTTGGCGATCAGCGCGTGCGCCGGGTCGCTGACCAGCCGGGCCGCGGAGAAGGCGAGCAGGGCGTTGCTGGCCCGGGCCGTCACCCACACCGTGGTGCCGCCGGAGGTGGTGATGACCCGCCCCGGTTCGCAGCCAGCGGGCACGCTGGACCGGATCGCGGTGGCCGGGTCCGTCTCGGCCCGCGGCACGCTGATCACGTTGAGCGCGCCGGGCTGGGGGCCCCGGTTCTCATCGAGCGTGGTCACGTACAGCCACCGGCCGTCCTGGGACACTGCCATCCCTACCGGGTTCAGGCCTAGCCGCACGGTCCCCACGAACCCGGACTGGGCCAGCCCGCTGGCCAGCGCCGCCTGCAGGTTGAACACGGCCACGGTGCGGCTCGGCTGCAGCGTGACGAATGCGAACCGGCCATCAGGGGAGAGGACGACCTCGACCGCGCCGCTGCCGCCCGGGCTGCGCAGCTGCGCGGCGAGCGCGTCCGGGCGGCCCCGCTCGGCCCGGGCCACGTTGATCAGGTACGCGCCGCTGCCGGACGCGGCCAGCAGGTACCGGCCGTCCGGGGTGATGGCTTCACCGAACGCAGGCCCGGGCAGGCTGACCGTCCCGGCCAGCGCCGGCGCGGCGGCCCGGGGTGTGCTGGCGGTGGCCAGGCGCAGCACCTCGATCGAGTTGCCGGTCCCGGTGGACACAAACGAGTAGCTGCTGTCCGCGGTGACCGTCACCGCGAACGGCATCCCGGCCAGCGCGGCGTAGCTGGGCCGGACCCCGGCCAGCTGCTGGGCTGCGGTAGCCCTCGTGGTGCAGCCCGGCGGTGACAGCACGGCGGCGGGCTGGCGGGTCATCATCTGGGTCGCCCGGTGCACTACCCCGTGGCTGACCGCGAGGGCGGTCCCGGTCACGCCCAGAACGACGAGGCCGATCAGGGCCAGCACTCCGGCGGGGCGCCGCCCGCGGCGGCCAGCCCGGCGGCCAGGTGGCCGGGCGCCCGGCGCCGGCCCGGGCTGTGGCCCCGGCTCCGGCCCGGGCGGCTCGGCCAGCCGGGGCAGCGGGCTAGCCGGGAGTGTGCCGTCAGGCCCTGCGGCTGCGGCGCTAGCTGGAAGGGCCGCGGCTGGAAGGGGCGTAGCTGGAACCGTGGTGACTGGACGGGCTGGGGCTGGAACCGCGGCGGCTGGAACGGTTGGGGCTGGGACCGCGGCGGCCCCGCCGGCCGCGGCGCTCAGGCCAGCCCCGGGCCAGGGGCGGGTCCGGAAAGGCCGGGTAATGGCATCCGGCCCGGTCCCGGCCCGCCCGCCGGAGTTGGCCCGCCCGCCGGAGCCGTCCGCCAGGCACGCATCCGCCAGCGCCCAGGCAAAGTCCAGGCACAGCGGGAACCGGTCCGCGGGCGCCTTGGCCAGCGCCTGGGCCAGCACCTGGTCCACGGCCGGCGGCAGGTCGGGGCGCAGGCTGACGAGCGCGGGGGCAAGCTCCGCGAGCTGAGCCCAGAGCACCTCCAGGTCCTGGTCCCGGCTGAACGGCGGCCTGCCCGCGAGCATCTCGAACGCGGTGCAGGCGAGCGCGTACTGGTCGGCGCGCCCGTCCACCGGGCGGCTCTCGATCTGCTCCGGGGCGACGTACTCCAGGGTGCCCAGGAGCTGGCCGGCCGCGGTGAGGCCCGCCGCGGCCAGCGACTGCTTGGTCAGCCCGAAGTCGGACAGGTACACGTGGTAGGAGCCGCTGGCGGTGGCCGGGTCGAGCAGCATGTTGGCGGGCTTGACGTCGCGGTGGATCAGGCCCCGGGCGTGCGCGGTGTCCAGGGCCGAGGCGACCTGGGTGACGATGTCGCTGACCTGCGCGGCGGGCAGCTGGCCCGCCGTGTCGATGAGAGCCCGCACATCGCCCCCGGTGACGTAGCGCATCGCGATGAACAGGATGCCGTCCGCGGTGCCCGCCGCGAAGACCGGGATGATGTGCGGGTGGTCGACGGCGGCGGCCGCCCGGGATTCGCGGATGAACCGCTGCTGGAACTCCATGTCCTGGGCCATGGCCGGGTCCAGGATCTTCAGCGCGACCTGGCGGTCCAGCTGCAGATCGTGGGCACGGTAGACGACCGCCATGCCGCCCCGGCCGATCTGCTCGTCCAGGCGATACCCGGCCACCCGCGCCCCAGCCGGGAAATCCCCGGCTGGCCCGGGGGCTTGTTCGCTCACCGATCCTCCGCTGGCCTGCCCTCGTCCACCCGCTGGTGCCTCCCGCAAAGCGCACCTCGGCATTCTGCTCGCTGGCGGGCATGCTCGCTGAGGGATTCAGTATCGGGCCATCAGGGGTGCCCCGCCGGGCGCGGTACCCCTGATCGGCGACCGAAAAACCGTGGATAAACGGCCGAAACCCGGCAAAGCAGCGGTCAGAATCCACCGGCCGGTGAGTACGTTCATGACGGCTCGCAGGCGGTCAATCGATCTAGACTGGGCGCATGAACGAGCGTCTCGTCTCGCCGCCGGATGCCCCGATGCTTATGGTCAAAACCGAGGGCTTCGACCAGGCGCTGCGCGCCGGGGCGACGTACCGGGTAGGCCGCGATCCGCAATCCGACATCGTCGTGAACGATTCCCGGGTGTCCTGGCACCACGCGGTGCTGAATGCTGCCCGCGACGGGTGGATCCTGGAGGATGTCGGCAGCACCAACGGGACATTCCTCGGCGCCCGCCGGATCGACCGGGTCGAGATCACGCAGAACTGCGTGCTCAGGCTCGGTCATCCCGAGAACGGCCCGGTCATGATGTGCGCGGTGGCCCAGCCGGCCGGTCACGGCACGGCCATGGCCGGGAACAGCCGGGTCGACCGGCGGCCGACCGCGGTGATGCGCGCCCCCGCCCGGGTGATGCGGATTGGCCGGGCGGGTGACAACGACCTGGTCGTGGCCGACCTGAGTGTCTCCCGGTATCACGCTGAGCTGCGCAACGTCGGGGGCGGCCGGTACGAGATCGTTGACCTGGACAGTCACAACGGCACGTTCGTCAACGGGCGGCAGGTCAGCCGCTCGCCCATCACCGAGCAGGATCTCATCGGCATCGGCCGGGCCAGCTTCCGGCTGGTTGGCGACGAGCTGCGGGAGTTCATCGACGAGGGCGATGTCTCGCTCATCGCCCAGGACCTGACGGTCCGCCTGCCCAGCGGCAAAGTCCTGCTCGACCACGTGAGCTTCCCGATCCCGGAACGGAGCCTGGTCGGTATCATCGGCCCCAGCGGTGCCGGGAAGAGCACCCTGCTCGGCGCGCTTACCGGGATGCGGCCGGCCACCAGCGGCGCTGTCCTGTACGACAGCCGCGACCTGTACACCCACTACGCCGAGCTGCGGCACCGGATCGGGCTCGTGCCGCAGGACAACATCCTGCACACCCAGCTGTCGGCGCGCCGCGCGCTGCGGTATGCGGCTGAGCTCAGGTTCCCGGGGGACACCTCTTCGGCCGAGCGGAACCGGCGGGTCAGCGAGGTGATCAGCGAGCTTGGCCTGAGCAAGCACGCCAACACCCGGGCCGGGTCCTTGTCCGGCGGCCAGCAGAAACGGGTGAACGTCGCGCTGGAGCTGCTGACCAAGCCGTCGCTGCTGTTCCTGGACGAGCCGACCTCCGGTCTCGACCCCGGGCTGGACAAGTCCGTGATGGAGATGATGAGCGGGCTGGCCAAGGACGGCCGGACCGTGATCGTCGTCACGCACAGCGTCGCCAACCTGGACATCTGCGACCGCTTGCTGGTGCTGGTGCCTGGTGGGCGGGTCGCGTACTACGGGCCGCCCGCGGACGGGCTGCGGCATTTCGGCCAGCCTGGCTGGGCTGAGGTGTTCCAGGCGTTCGATAACGAGCCGGACCGCGACTGGGCCGGTGATTTCGCCGCATCGCGGTACTACGCCGAGTACGTGGCGAGCGCGCTGGCCGTCAGCGCCCCGGACGAGGCCCGCGACCGCCCGGCCCCGCCGCCAGCCCCGCGCAGCCGCCTGGGCCAGCTGTCCACCCTGTGCCGGCGGTACATGGCGGTCATTGCGTCGGACCGCAACTTCCTGATCATGCTCGGGGTCTTGCCTATCGTGCTGGGGTTGCTGATCAGGGCGGTGGGCAGCACATCGCCGAACGGGCTCGCCGGGCCCAACAACGCGGACGCCTCGTCCGTGCTGCTCACCCTGATCATCTGTGCCTGCTTCATCGGCACCACCAACTCCATACGTGAGCTGGTCAAGGAACGCGCCATCTACTCCCGGGAACGGGCGGCTGGCCTGTCGGCCGGTGCCTACCTGCTGTCCAAGCTGGTCGTGCTCGGCATCATCACCGGCGTGCAGACCGCGGTACTGGTGACGCTCGGCTTGTACGGCATGAAGATGCCTGCGCACGGGGCCTACCTGAAGTCCGCGCCCCTGCTGGAACTGGTGCTGGCCATGGCCCTGCTCGCCATCGCCTCGATGGCCCTGGGGCTGCTCGCGTCGTCCATCGTCAACACCTCAGAAAAGACCATGCCGGTGCTGGTGCTGGCCTCGATGGCGCAGGTCATCCTGTCCGGCGGCTTGCTGGCCCTGCCGGCCGGGCTGAACCAGCTCTCCTATGTGACCCCCGCCCGCTGGGGTTTCGCCGCGACCGCGTCTACTGTCAACTTCAACGAGATCATCCCGCCGGGCGCCTTCAAGCCCGAGGCGATCTGGGACCAGAAGCCAGATACCTGGCTGACGGATATGGGCTTGCAGGCCCTGATCGGCATGATCTTCCTGCTCATCGCCTGGCGTCGGCTGGTCCAGCTCGGGCCCGGCCGTAAGCGGCGCTGAGGGACCTGCGCCGGTGCGGCCGGTGCGGCCGGGTGAAACGATCGTCCGATGACGTCACCCCAGGCCGCGGGTTCGCCGGAGGGCCTGCCCGCCGTGCCTGCCGTGCGCGGTGCCGCCGCGGCGCGGGCCGCTCCGGTGCTGGCCGTCTTCGATGACCCAGCCCGGCGCATCCGGCGGCCGGTGGATCTGCTCCGCTGTGCGGCCGCGTGCTTCGGCATCGCCCTGCTGATCGCGGCCGGGCTGCTGGCCACCGCGACCGCGAGCGGGGTGGAGACCGACGTGGTGCTGGTCAGCCGGGCGCTGCGCGGGGCCGCGACGTCCACGCTGATCGCGGTGGCCACGCTGGCCCTGCTGCTGCTGCCCGGTGCACTGGCCGTGCGCCAGCTGCTCCGGCGCCGGGTCCGCTCACTGGCCGAGGCGCTCGCGACCGGCGTGCTCACCGCCATCGTCGTGGGCGTCGCCGACGTGCTGCTGCGCACCGGGGCGGGCACGCACCTGTACAACGCGATCGCCATGTCCCGGACCGGAGCCCGGTACAGTGCCCCGCTGGACGGGTACCTGGCCGGCCTGACCGCGTACGTCACCGTCATTGACCTGGGGCACAGCCGCCGCTGGCGGACCGCGCTGTGGCTGGCCTTTGGCGTGTACGCGATCGCCAGCGTAGGCGCCCTGCATGCCACCCTGCTGTCGCTGGGCATCACGCTGCTGCTGGGCCGCGCGATCGGGCTGGCGGTGCGGTACACGGCTGGCTCGGTGTCCCAGCGGCCCACGGCCGAGGCTATCGCCAGCGCGCTGGGCTCGGCGGGCCAGCCGGTGGCCGAGATACGCCGGATTCCCCGGTCAGGCCCGGAATCGCGGCGCTATACGGCGCTGTCCACCGGCGGGACCCGGCTGGATGTCGCGGTCTTCGACCGGGACCAGCGGGCGGCGGGCGCGCTGTCCCGGCTGTACCGCTCGCTGCGGCTGCAGGAACCGGTGGCCGGCGAGGCGCCGCTGTCCACCGACCGGGCGGTGGAGCGCCGGGCGCTCATGGCCTACGCCGTGGAAGACGCCGGGGTGGGCACGCCGCGGCTGCGGGCCTTCGTCCGGGTCGGCCCGGAAGCGGTCGCGCAGGCCAGCGAGCAGCAGGCCGGGCAGACCCTGGCCGAGGCGGCGGGCACGCTCACCGACGCGCAGCTGGAACTGGTCTGGGACGCGGTACTCCGCCTGCACGCGCACCGGGTCACCCACCGGGCCCTGACCGCGGACCGGATTCTGCTCACCGCAGGCGGCCAGGTACAGCTGCTCGACCCCTGGGGCGGCGATGTGGCCGCCAGTGACCTCCAGCTCCGGCTGGACCTGGCCCAGTTGCTGGCCGAGCTCGCCACCCTGGTCGGACCGGACCGGGCGGCCGGGCAGGCCGTGCGCAAGGTCGGCGCGGCGGAGCTGATCGCCCTGGTGCCGCTGCTGCAGCCGGTCGTGCTGGCCAGGTCGACCCGGGTGTCGCTGCGCAAGCGCAAGGACATCCTGCCCGCGCTGCGCAAGTACCTGCTGGCCGCGGCGCCGGGCTCAGCGGCCGAGGCCGCACCGGTCCAGCTGGAACGGGTCCGGCTGCGCACGATAGTCACCCTGGTCGCCAGCATCGTGGCCGGCTACCTGCTGCTCGGCCAGCTCGCCCGGGTCAACCTGGGCAAGCTGCTGAGCGGCGCGGACCCGAGATGGCTGCTGGCCGGGCTGGCCCTGTCCGCGCTAACCTACCTGGGCGCCGCGCTGTCGCTGGCGGGCTTCGTGCCCGTGCGGCTGCAGATGACCAGGACCGTGCTGGCCCAGCTGGCCGCGTCCTTCGTCACCCTGGTGACCCCGGCCGCCGTGGGCGGGGCCGCGGTGAACGTCCGCTTCCTGCAGCGCAACCGGGTGCCGCCGGCCGTCGCCGCGGCGAGCGTCGGGTGGCCCAGGTCGTTGCCTTCGTCCTGCATCTGGTGCTGCTCGTGATCTTCGTGGCCATCACCGGTGCGCGCAGCCACGCGCTGAGCCCCCCGACCTGGGTGTACTTCGTGATCGCCGGGCTCATCGCGGCAGCTCTCGCGGTGGCGGCGCTGCCGTGGGGACGGCGGCAGCTGCGGGCCCGGCTGGTCCCGGCCCTCGACCAGGTGCTGCCCCGCCTGCTCGAAGTGCTGCAGCAGCCCCGCAAGCTCGCCCAGGGGATCGGCGGTGCGCTCCTGCTCACCGCGAGCTACATCCTCTGCCTGTCCGTCTGCGTCCAGGCTGTCGGCGGCAGGATCCCGCTGACCAGCGTTGCGGTGGTGTACCTGACCGGAAGCGCGCTGGGCTCGGTGGTGCCCACACCAGGCGGCCTCGGCGCGGTCGAGGCGGCCCTGTCCGCCGGGCTCACCGCCACTGGGATGAGCGCGGCCACCGCGGTCAGCGCGGTGCTGCTGTTCCGGATGCTGACCTTCTGGCTGCCGGTGCCCCTGGGCTGGGTCGCCTTCGGCTACCTGCAGCGGCGGCAGGCCCTCTGATGGTAAGCGCGCTGATGGCAGGTACCCTCGCGGCTGACCTGGACGCTGCGCCGGCTGGCTGCGCGGCCGGGGTGGCCCTTTGCCGCCAAAACAATGACTTTGGTCCCTCGCCCAGGCCTCCTACGAGATGACTCACTGGGTGACATGTTCGCTGGCGAGGAGACTGTGCTGCCTGTTCCCTTCCCGGCGGCCCGGGCCCGGCTGGCCGCACTGACCCATGGGGGGTGGCTGAGCAGCACGTCCGAGGCGGCCTACGCGCACGGGCTGGCCGGCCTGATCCGGGTCGGCCCGTTCGGTGCGGTCCTGGGCGCCTCCAAGCTGGTCCGCGTCCTGCTGCTGGAACCCGTGCCACACGATGACCAGATGGTGCTGCCGGTGCGGTGGGAGGCGACCGGCGCAGCCGGGCGGCTATTCCCGGTACTCGATGCGAATCTGGTCCTCAGCCCGCGGGACGCGCAGACCAGCGTGCTGAACCTGACCGGCGCCTACCGGCCGCCGCTGGGCGCGCTGGGCGCCGGGATGGACCGGATCCTGCTGAAGCGGGCGGCCATGGCGACCATCCGCGCGCTGCTGACCAGCATCGCGGACTCCATCGCCGCGCCTGACGCCAGTCCGGAAGCCGTGCCCGGGATACCGCCGCTCGCGGTGCGCTGGCGCCCAGAACCGGACACCTCCTGCTGAGATCCCAGGTTCTGCTGAGACCCGGGCCGATGGCCGGGGCGGGCAGAGGTCCGTTTTGACCCTCCGCCAAGAAGTTACATATCAGAGCTTTACGATTGACTGGTTTCTTATTGGCTGTTACGCAGCGTACGTTCACCCAAGCCCAGCAGAGGTGCTGAGCCGAGATCTCACCATGCCCCCCGGCGTGCTCTGCCCCCCGCTACGGCAGGAGGGACCTTATGTCATGGAGATGGTGCATGTCAGTGTCTGGGCTAGGCCTGGTGCTCGGCACGCTCGCGACGGCGGGCGCAGTCGCGGCGGCCCCCGTCGCGCACCATGCCGCGCTCCCCCGGGTGATCGGGTCGGCCCGGTTCCGCCCTGGTCCCGGTATCCGGCCGCTGGCCACGCAGGCCGGGCCGGGAAACCAGGCGGAGAGCACGAACTGGTCCGGCTATGCCGCGACCGGCCGCACCTACACGAGCGTGTCCGCCGACTGGGTGGAGTCGGCTGGCACCTGCGGTGGCGGTGACAGCTACGCCGCCTTCTGGGTCGGCCTGGATGGGTACCACAGCACTACGGTCGAGCAGACCGGCAGCGAAGTGGACTGCGTCGGCCAGACGGCTAGGTACTACTCCTTCTACGAGATGTATCCCGCCGACCCGATCCCCTTCACCGACCCGGTGAACCCGGGAGACCACCTCCACGGTTCTGTCACCTTCAATGGCGGTAGCAGCTACACCCTGGTGCTCCAGGACACCACTCAGGGGTGGAGCCACACGGTCACCGCCTCGCTCAGTGGGACAGCCAACTTCTCAGCCGAGGCCATCGCCGAGGCCCCGTGCTGCACGGCGAGCAGGGGCATCCTGCCGCTGACCCAGTTCAGCCCGGTCACCTTCACCGGCGTCACGGCGAACGGGTCGGCCATCGGTAGCTTCAGCCCTGCGCGGATCATCATGGTGGACAGCGCCGGACAGGATATGGACGCGATATCCCCTCTCGACGGCGGCAGCAGCTTCACCGCCACCTGGCTGCAAGGCAATTGATCACACGGGGGCTGATCGTGAGCGTTATGCAAAACCGGCTAGCGAGTGCAGGCCCGGAGGACCTGCACGAGCGGCCGGTGCAGGTCAGGGCCACGGTAGCGGTGGATGTTGATGTGCATAACGCGACTTTTGCATAAGACACCGTGCCTGCGGTCGGCCCCGGCAAGCTGGCCTGGCCGGGGCAGGTCCATGCTGGGGGAGTGCTGGGCAAGAGGGAACGCGGATGAGTGCCGGGGTCCGCCGCATCGTGCTGCTCACCCTCGGCTGGGCTGACCTGCCCAAGTCGGTCTCGGTGGAAGGGGCGTCCGGCCAGCAGGAGCTGCGTGAGCCGGTGCCCGGGGTGCTGCTGCTCTGTGATGGCGGCTGGCTGCTGCTCGACACCGGCTACAACACCGCGCTGATCACCGATCCGGCGCTGCGCGCGCGGTTCCACGGTGATCCAGCGGTCCAGCCGGTGCTGCCCGGGCCGGGGGAGCCGCTCGCCGAGGCCCTGGACGCGGTGGGTGTGGACCTGGTCGGCATCCACGCGGTGGCCGTCAGCCACCTGCACTACGACCATGCGGGCGGGCTGAAGCACTTCGCTGGCCGGGTGCCGGTGCACATTCAGCGCCGGGAACTCGACTACGGGATGTCGAGCCCGCCCGGGCCGGAGGAGAACGGCATCTACCGGGTGGATTTCGATGACCCGCGGATCGACTGGCGGCCAGCCGACGGGGATGCTGAGATCGCGCCGGGGGTGACCGCGGTCCTGACCGCCGGGCACACCCCCGGTCACCAGAGCTTCGCGGTGCGGCTGGACCCATCAGCAGGGGGCGGGGGGTTCGTGTTCGCCTTCGACGCAGCTGACCTGACCGAGAACATCGACCAGGAAGTCGCGGTGGGTGGCCGGATCGGGGCGTCCGCCGCGGAGAGCGTCGAGCAGATCCGCAAGCTCAAGCGCATCGCCGCTGACCGCGGCTACCGGCTGGTGCCCGGGCACGACCCGGATGTCTGGCCGGCCCTCACCGCTGAGCTGGCGAGAACGGCCACTGACAGCGGGCATAGCAGAAGCGCTGGATGAAGTCGGGGCAGGTCGGGGCGACCTCCTGCCAGCGGGGCTGACGCCTGGGCTGGGTGCGGCGCCAGTATCCGGCTGAGTGCGGCGCTAGTACCCGGCCAGGCGCTCACCGTGGCTGAGGCGGTGCGCCAGGGCCGCCGCGTCCGGTGCGGTGGCGGTCACCGCGACGCCGGGCCCGGCGAGCGGCAGGACGGCGAGGCCCTCGCGGCTGGCCGCAGGCGGCTGCGGCCGGCCCGGGTCGACGAGCAGGACCGATCCCGCGGCACCCGCACCGCCCAGGACAGCGCTGCTGGCGTCGGTATCTGGATCACCGACGGTGAGTTCGCCGCGGTACAGCGCCGTCCCGGCCAGGGTGACATCGAGCCTGCTCGCCGCGTGTCCCGGGGGCTCGCCGTAACGGCCGAGCACGATTTCTTCCCGCCAGCGCACGGTGGCCCCGGCGCTGAGCTCGATCACCGCATGGGTCCGGTGATCGCAGCCGGCCACCGCCACGGTGGGCTGCGGGCAGAAGTCCAGCCGGCCGCCTGCCCCGACCCGGGCGCTGATCCGCAGCACTGACGTCCCCCCGGATGGCCCGGGCAGCAGCAGGACCGCGGCCGCCGCGCGGAGCACCAGCTGCGAGCCGGGGCCCACGTCGATGTCGAACGCCAGGTCGTCGCCGCCCAGCGGGCCGGCCGCGGCGCCGAGCAGGTAGATGCCCTGGGGAGTCGCACGGAGGGCGAGCGGGCCGTCAGAGTGCAGCACGGTGACCCGGGTGCGCCCGCCCGGGCCGGCCTCGGTCGCCACGGCCGCCCGGGCGGTCAGGCGGCTCGCCTGGCCGGGCTGGCTGAGCCGCTGCCTGATCACTGGCGCGGCCCGCTCACCGGGCGCGGACCACGGCCCGGACCCAGTCGCGGACCTCCGGCGCGCCAGGCTGCTCGCGCAGCGAGCTGAAGATCACCGCCCGGCCGCCGCGGACCTGCTCCGGCATCGCGCCGCATCACCGACAGGTCCGCGCCGACGTACCCGGCCAGGTCGGTCTTGTTGATGACCAGCAGGTCGGACAGGCTGACGCCGGGGCCGCCCTTGCGCGGGACCTTGTCGCCACCAGACACGTCGAGCACGAAGATCTGCGCATCGACCAGGCCGCGGCTGAACGTGGCGGTGAGATTGTCCCCGCCGCTCTCGATGATCAGCAGGTCCAGCGGGGCATGCGCATGCTCCAGGTCCTCGGCTGCCTCCAGGTTGGCGGCGATGTCGTCCCGGATGGCGGTGTGCGGGCAGCAGCCGGTCCGCACGGCGCGGATCCGGTCATCGGCGAGTACCCCCGCCCGCCGCAGGAAGTCGGCATCCTCGGTGGTGTAGATGTCGTTGGTCACCACCGCCGAGCGCCAGCTCGTCGCGCAGGCCCAGGCAGAGCGCTGCGACCAGGGCGGTCTTTCCGCTGCCGACGGGCCCGCCGACGCCGAGCCGCAGCGGCCCGGCCGGGATGGTGCCCGCGGGCCCGTGACTGTCTGCATGATCATGACTCAAAGAGGGCCACCTCTTCCCTGGCGTGGCGCTCCGCCAGCAGGTCCAGGCCGGGCGAGGCTGGCGCGGGCAGGGCCGCCCAGTCGCCGCGGCTCGCGGCGCTGGCGGCCGCCGTGGCCAGCGCCGTGACGTCAGCGTCGTACCGGGCGAGCAGGCCCGTTACGGCCAGCGGGTCGAGCCCGAGCAGCCGGACAGCGGCCGAGGCCGGCCCGGTGATCGCGGCGGTGGCGGCCAGCATCGCGGCGTCGGCCGGGGCGCCGCCGGTGACCCAGGTACAGGCGCCCAGCACCACCGGGTGGTAGGGCACCGCGCCCTGGATCGGCGCCGGGGGGCTGCCGCGAGGCGGCCCCGCCCGGCCAGTGAGTCCAGCACCGGATGCGGCCAGGCGGCCCGCGCCGCCCGGAGCAGCGCCCGGCCCTGCGCCTGCGCGGCCGCTCGCTGCGCCGGGGACGGGATCCGGGCCGCAGCCTCCGTGCCCAGGGCCGCCCAGCGCTCCGGCGCGCCCGCCGCCACCTCGGCCGCGTGCCCGCAGGCGGCGGCGGCCAGCCCGGCGCTGGCCAGGCCCGCGGTGGCCAGCCGGCCGCGGAGGAACTCGGCCAGCCCGGCCACCCCGCTGATCAGGCCCGCGACGGTGGCCGCCTCCACCCCGCCCGAGTGCGCATGCCCGCCGGCCGGCAACCGTGAGTCGGCGAGCAGCAGCAGCGAGGCGGTCAGCGGCATCAGAACAGGAAGTAGCGCTGCGCCATGGGCAGCGTGCTGGCGGGGGCCGGCTCGACCGGGTCACCGTCGATCGCGCACCGTGAACGTGTCCGGATCGACCTCGATCCGCGGCATCGCGTCGTTCAGCGGCAGATCCGCCTTGCCGCGACCGCGCACGTCCGCGACCGGGACCAGCGCCCGGCGGACCGCGATCCGGCCGGCGAGCCCGCCCTCGACCGCGGCCGGCGCGACGAAAGCCAGCGAGGTGCCGGCCGCCACCACCGGTGCCGCCCCCCACATCGGCCGGGGCAGCACCGGCTGCGGGGTGGGGATGGAGGCGTTGGCGTCTCCCATCGCGGCCCAGGCCACCATGCCGCCCTTCAGCACCGCATGCGGCCGGACCCCGAAGAAGGCCGGGTCCCAGAGCACCAGGTCGGCGAGCTTGCCCGGCTGCACCGAGCCGACCTCGCCGTCCAGGCCGTGGGCCACTGCCGGGCAGATCGTGTACTTGGCCACGTAACGCTGGGCCCGCAGGTTGTCCGCCGGGTAGGCCGCCGACCCGTCCCCGGGCAGCGCGCCGCGCCGCTCCTTCATGGCGTGCGCCGTCTGCCAGGTCCGGATGACCGTCTCGCCGATCCGTCCCATGGCCTGCGAGTCGGACCCGATCATGGAGATCGCGCCCAGGTCGTGCAGGATGTCCTCGGCGGCCATGGTGGTGGGCCGGATGCGTGACTCGGCGAACGCCAGGTCCTCCGGCACCCGGGGGCTCAGGTGATGGCAGACCATGAGCATGTCCAGGTGCTCGTCGAGCGTGTTCACCGTGTGCGGGCGGGTCGGGTTGGTCGAGGACGGCAGCACGTTCGGGTAGCTGGCCACGGTGATGATGTCCGGGGCATGCCCGCCGCCCGCACCCTCGGTGTGGTACGCGTGGATGCCCCGGCCCGCGATCGCCGCCAGCGTGGACTCCACGTAGCCAGCCTCGTTCAGCGTGTCGCTGTGCAGCGCGACCTGCACCTGGCCAGCATCGGCGGCGCGCAGGCAGGCGTCGATCGCGGCCGGCGTGGATCCCCAGTCCTCGTGCAGCTTGAAACCGCCCGCGCCCGCGGCCAGCTGCTCAGTGAGCGCGGCCCCGGACACCGTGTTGCCCTTGCCGAGCAGCAGGATGTTCACGGGCCACGGGTCGGCGGCCGCCAGCATCCGGGCCAGGTACCAGGCGCCCGGGGTGACCGTGGTGGCCTTGGTGCCCTCGGCGGGCCCGGTGCCGCCGCCGATCACGGTGGTGACCCCGGCGCCCAGCGCCTCGTCCAGCAATTGCGGGCAGATCAGGTGCACGTGGCAGTCCACCGCGCCCGCGGTCAGGATGCGGCCGTTGCCGGCCAGGATCTCGGTCGAGGGGCCGATGACCAGGTCTGGGTGGACGCCGTCCATGATGTCCGGGTTACCGGCCTTGCCGAGCGCGACGATCCGGCCGTCCCTGATGCCGACGTCGGCCTTGACCACGCCCCAGTAGTCGAGCACCACCGCGCCGGTGATGACCAGGTCGGGTGTGCCCTCGGCCCGGGTCGCGACCGCCTGTCCCATGGACTCGCGGATGACTTTCCCGCCGCCGAACACGACCTCGTCGCCAGCCCCGGCGCCCCGGGACAGGTCTTCGGTGATCTCGATGAACAGGTTCGTATCGGCCAGCCTGACCTGATCACCCGCGGTGGGCCCGTACAGGTCCGCATACCGGGCCCGGCTCAGGAACGATGGCTCGCTCATCGGCCGGCCGCCTGCCCTTCTGATCCGGGCCCGGCGACTGCCTGCCCTTCTGATCCGGGCCCGGCGACTGCCTGCCCTTCTGATCCGGGCCCGGCGACTGCCTGCCCTTCTGATCCGGGCCCGGCGACTGCCTGCCCTTCTGATCCGGGCCCGGCCGCTGCGGGCCTGGTTATCCCGCGCCCAGGGCCGTCGAGGGGCCCGGCGTGCTCGCTGCGCAGTCCCGGGACCAGCCGGCGGCCCGCCAGTGGCACCAGGGATACCTCGCGGGTGATCCCGGGCTCGAACCGGATCGCGGTGCCCGCGGGCACATCCAGGCGGCAGCCCCAGGCCGCGGCCCGGTTGAACTGCAGTGCCAGGTTGGCGGCCGCGAAATGATAGTGCGAGCCGACCTGGACCGGGCGGTCGCCAGTGTTGGTCACGGTGACGGCGATCCGCTCGCGTCCCGGGTTCAGCGGGACCGGCGCCTCCCCATGGCTGATCTCGCCCGGGATCACGGGACCGGCCGATGCACCGTGACCAGCTTGGTCCCGTCCGGGAACGTCGCTTCCACCTGGACGGATTCCAGCATCTCGGGCACCCCCTCCATGACGTCGTCGGCGGTCAGCACATGCCGCCCGGCCTCCATCAGATCCGCGACGGTGCGCCCATCCCGGGCACCCTCCAGCACATAGGCCGCGATCACCGCGGTGGCCTCCGGGTAGTTCAGCCGCAGCCCCCGTTCCCTGCGCTCGCGGGCCAGTCCGGCGGCCACGTGCAGCAGCAGGCGCTCCTGCTCGTGAGGGGAGATCAGCACGCTGCGAACGCTACTTGCTGGCATCAGCGGGTCAAGAGCCCGGAACCCCGTTTACCCAGATTTAACGATGCCCTGGCCTGCCCTGACCCGGTTACGGCCGGCCGGGCCGCCGCCGGTGTCAGCCGGGCGGGGGTGAGTACCGGGGCCGGGCTCGCCGCCGCTCAGAGCCGGGTGAGGAGCCAGCGCACCGACGGCGGCGGGGTGGCCTGGCTGGCGTCGAGGGTGATCTTGCTGACGTCGCTGCCGACTGTGACGGTTGCCTGGGCGACGGGCTGGCCCCGGCGGATGGCGCGGGCGAGGGGGCGGGGTGTCACCGTGACCGTGACCGGGGTGCCGGGCCAGGCGGTCACGCTCACCCCGGTCGCTGCGACCGCGGCGGGCCCGGTGGCCCACGCGCTCGACACGCTCCCGAGGACCGTGCCGGGCTTGACGACCTCGACGTGCTCGAGGTCCCCGCTGACGCTGGCGAGGAGATTCCCCGAAGCGGAGATCACCCCGGCCAGCTCGCTGGGCTGGGCAGGGGTTGCCTGCACGCCCAGCACGACGCCGGCGATCGTGACCTGGCGGCCCGCGGCCGTGCTGGTGGCAGAGAACGCCAGGCAGCCGCCTGCCTGCGGGCTTGAGCCGGTCTTGACGCCGGTGATCCCGTTGTGCCCGAGGCCGGCATTGACGTTGTAGGCCACGCCCGCGACTGGCAGCGTGACCTGCGGCATGGCCACGATCTGGCGGAAGGCCGGGATCTGCAGCGCGCGCAGCGTGAGGCGGAACTGGCCGCTGGCCGTGCTCACCGTGGCCGGGTCAGCCCCGCTCGCATCCGCGTACCGGGTGCCGCGCAGCCCGAGCGAGCGCGCCTCGGCGTTCATCTTGGCCACGAACGCGCCTTCCGAGCCGGCGTCCCACCCGGCGAGCATCGAGGCGATGTTGTTCCCGGAGGGAATGAGCATCGCCTCCAGCGCCTGACGCTCGGTGAGCTTCTCCCCGGCCGCCACCGCGACGACCGACTGCCCCTGCCGCTCGTCGCCGGCATAGGCCGCGACGTCGGCCGCGGTCACACCGATCGCCGGGCCCGAGCCGCCCGAGGGCAGCGGATGGTCACCAAGCACCAGGTACGCGGTCATGATCTTGGCCAGGCTCGCGATGGGCACCGGCTGGCTGCCGCCGTGCGTGCCGAGCAGGCCGACCCCGGGCAGCCCGACGGCTGCTTCCGCCCCGCTGGGCCAGTCCGGGCGGGGCGGAGTGCCCGGCAGGACGCTCACCGTTGCGGCCGAGGCGGTCAGGGTCATCCCGGGGACCGGGCGCAGCAGCTGCACCGCCACCCAGGCCACCGCGGTGACGGCGATGACAGCGGCCAGGATCAGCAACCGTGACCATAGCCTCCGGCTGGCGGCCGCCCGATGCCGGAACCCAGGGCGGCCTGGCCGCCCGTGATGGTGGTCTGCTAGGGCTCATGGCCCGCAGCCGGAACCTCTTGGGCGCATCACACACCACCAGTACAACAACCCGCCACCCGGCCCTGCGCAGCCCCGCAATCCTGGACAAGAGCCCGGGGCAGCTTCACCGACGGTGACACCAATGCTACCGGCGCTACGAACTGCTGGAAGTCAGCCAGCGCCTCTTTCTGCTACCACAGCTGCGGCCCGGCACATCGTTCGTACCGGCCGGGGCGCCCGATCCGGCATCTCATGCGATAGACGCGGCCGGCCTGCCCGCCGGATAGTTCCTGCCTCCAGCCACATCCGGCCCACCCTGGGGCCGTTATCCCGCCATGCCCTCGTCTGGGTGGCCGCGGCAGGGCAACGGCGGCTCACCGGGCGCCGGGCCGGATACGCCAGGTAGTGGTTCACCGTGGAGGGGCCCAGGCCACCTGCCAGGTGGTCCCGCCAGCCGAACACGTCCCGGGGCGCCACCGAGGAGAGCCGATCGTGGCCGTGGGTGGCGGTGAGGTACTCGACGCAGCGCTCCAGGTGGGGCACTACCCGGGCGGTGACCTCACTCCGAGCGAATCCCCGCCAGGGCCGGTCCCGGTAGCTGGCGGCCCGCGCCGAAGCCGTGTCAGGGACCGGGGAACGCCCCAGGAGCGGCTGCTTAACCGCTGCCCGGATGGGGTGCTACTCGCCGTTGGTGAGGCGCCCGCCGGTCCCGCCGGCGGCCGCCTTGCTCTCGCTCGCGATCTCGGCGGGCGGCGCGTCGGGCATCTCGCCGGGCTTGGGCACGCCCTTGAACGTGAACTCGGCTTCCTCGCCGGTGCCCTTGACGTCCACGATGATGATCTGGCCGGCCTTCAGCTCACCGAACAGGATCTTCTCCGACAGGGCGTCCTCGATCGACCGCTGGATGGTGCGCCGCAGCGGCCGGGCCCCGAGCACCGGGTCATAGCCACGCTCCGCCAGCAGCGCCTTGGCGCCTGGGCGGAGTTCCAGGCCCATGTCCCGGTCCTTGAGCCGCTCGTCCACCTTGGCGATCATCAGGTCCACGATCGTGACGATCTCGGCCTCGGTGAGCTGGTGGAAGACGATCGTGTCGTCCACCCGGTTCAGGAACTCTGGCCGGAAGTGGTGCTTGAGCTCTTCCTGGACCTTCGACTTCATCCGGTCATAGGAGCCCTTGGACTCACCCGACCGGGCGAAACCGACGGACACACCCTTGGAGATATCCCTCGTGCCCAGGTTGGTGGTCATGATGATGACCGTGTTCTTGAAGTCCACCACCCGGCCCTGGGCGTCGGTCAGCCGCCCATCCTCCAGGATCTGCAGCAGGGAATTGAAGATGTCCTGGTGGGCCTTCTCGATCTCGTCGAACAAGACCACGGAGAACGGCTTACGGCGCACCTTCTCCGTCAGCTGGCCGCCCTCCTCATAGCCCACATACCCAGGCGGTGAGCCGAACAGCCGGGACACGGTGTGCTTCTCCATGTACTCGCTCATGTCGAGCTGGATCAGCGAATCCTCATCCCCGAACAGGAACTCCGCGAGCGTCCTGGACAGCTCAGTCTTGCCGACCCCGGACGGGCCAGCGAAGATGAACGACCCGCCCGGGCGCTTCGGGTCCTTCAGCCCGGCCCTGGTCCGCCTGATCGCCTGCGACAGCGCCCTGATCGCCACGTCCTGGCCGATGACCCGCTTGTGCAGCTCGTCTTCCATGCGCAGCAGCCGCTGCGACTCTTCCTCGGTGAGCTTGAACACCGGGATGCCGGTCGCGGTGGCCAGAACCTCCGCGATCAGCTCCTCATTCACCACGGCGACGGCGTCCATGTCGCCGGCCTTCCACTCCTTCTCCCGGGTTTCCTTCTTCGCGATCAGCTGCTTCTCCATCTCGCGGAGCGCAGCGGCCCTCTCGAAGTCCTGGGAGTCGACGGCCGACTCCTTCTCCCGGCGCACGCCGGCGATCTTCTCGTCATACTCACGCAGGTCCGGCGGCGCGGTCATCCGGCGGATCCGCATCCGCGAGCCCGCCTCGTCGATCAGGTCGATCGCCTTGTCCGGCAGGAACCGGTCGCTGATGTAGCGGTCCGCCAGCTGCGCCGCGGCCACGAGCGCGCCATCAGTGATCGACACCCGGTGGTGCGCCTCGTAGCGGTCGCGCAGGCCCTTGAGGATCTCGATGGTGTGCGAGATCGTCGGCTCGGCCACCTGGATCGGCTGGAACCGGCGCTCCAGCGCGGCGTCCTTCTCCAGGTGCTTGCGGTATTCATCCAGCGTGGTCGCCCCGATGGTCTGCAGCTCGCCGCGGGCCAGCATCGGCTTCAGGATCGAGGCGGCGTCGATGGCGCCCTCGGCGGCTCCGGCCCCGACCAGCGTGTGCAGCTCGTCGATGAACAAGATGATGTCGCCGCGGGTCCTGATCTCCTTCAGAACCTTCTTCAGCCGCTCCTCGAAATCACCGCGGTACCGCGAGCCGGCCACCAGGGCGCCGAGGTCCAGCGTGTAGAGCTGCTTGCCCTTCAGGATCTCCGGCACCTCGGCCTTGACGATCTTCTGCGCCAGGCCCTCGACCACGGCGGTCTTGCCCACACCGGGCTCGCCGACCAGCACCGGGTTGTTCTTGGTGCGCCGGCAGAGCACCTGCATCACCCGCTCGATTTCCTTTTCCCGGCCGATCACCGGGTCGAGCTTGCCTTCCCGCGCGCCCTGGGTCAGGTTCCGGCCGAACTGGTCCAGCACCAGCGAGGTGGACGGCGCCGACTCCGACGGCGCCGACTCCGACGGTGCGCCCGCCGCGGCGGGCTCCTTGCCCTGGTAGCCGTGCAGCAGCTGGATGACCTGCTGGCGCACCCGGTTCAGGTCCGCGCCCAGCTTGACCAGCACCTGCGCCGCGACACCCTCGCCCTCACGGATGAGGCCGAGCAGGATGTGCTCGGTGCCGATGTAGTTGTGGCCGAGCTGCAGCGCTTCGCGCAGCGAGAGCTCGAGCACCTTCTTCGCGCGCGGCGTAAACGGGATATGCCCGGAAGGTGCCTGCTGACCCTGGCCGATTATCTCCTCAACCTGCCGGCGTACGGCTTCCTGGCTGATCCCCAGCGACTCCAGGGCCTTGGCTGCCACGCCCTCGCCCTCGTGGATCAGGCCAAGCAGGATGTGCTCGGTGCCGATGTAGTTGTGGTTCAGCATCCTGGCCTCTTCCTGAGCCAGCACCACAACCCTCCGCGCCCGGTCGGTAAACCTCTCGAACATCTCGTGCCCCCTCACCGAGCGGCTGGCGAGGCAACTGAAGTCTTGCTCGTCTCTTCCGCATGGCTAGCCCGCGCACCGGGCGACGTTGCGCATGCGGATGTCGCACAAGTAAAACGTTCCCCGCCGCCAGGGCGCTCACCCCAAGGGAGCAGAGTCCCAGCTACGCCGGGAGCGAACGCGCACGGCAGGCCAGCGAACGCGCGCGGCGCACAGCGTGCAGATCAGCCAGCGGCGCGCCGCTGGGATGCGATACGCCGCTGGCCAGCCCACGATGGTCAGTGAGGGTCATCGTCGCACGTCGCTCGCTTCAGGTCCGCGAAGGACACGCACCCGGCATCCCTGCGGCAACGCGCACTTCCGGCCCGCCGACCGGACGTGGAGACGATTCCAGGACAGCTCGTCCAGCCTGGTCAGGTACGAGAGATCAGGCCTCAGCGTCATCGCCGACCGGAGGCATCTGCAAGCCGCCTGAACTGGGCACACGTCACTGGGTAGTTGATCATTCACGTCGCGTGGTACACTGGCACAGCAAGGTGGTACACTGGCACAGCAAGACGGAACGAGCCGAACGGCCAGCGCGGCCAGCAGCCCGGCAGCCCATAGGGCGTAAGTCCCAAATTGCAGCGAATGCGCGCCCGCCCGCTCCGTTTTGCGCAGACCCCGCCCCCGGGTAACGGGGGCTTTTGCGTCTCGGCCCTCATTCGGCCCGGGAACATGCGCGATCGCTGCTGGATACGGTCTGCCGTACATGATCGGTCTCCGGCTCGCCGCCGAGCACACTGCCGCCGTTCGGCGCGGCGATCAACGCTTTTGCGCTCATCAACTGCGGCGCGCAGATCAGGTGGATCTGGCGTGGCACCAGCTCTCTCGGCGTCGCCACTGGTCAGAGCTTGATCAACTCACAGTTGATGATCTTGTGAATAACCCTCATACTCAGGGATATTTACGGGTGCAGGGCGAGGCCTTTGCAGGCCTTGTCCACGATGGTTCGCGGGCCGTACACGGCGATGCCGGCCAGCACCAGGTCCCCGGCCGCGACGGCCCGGACCACGGCGCGGTTGGCCTCGTCATGACTGGTGGTGAACATGTCCTCGGTGTAGATGGCGGCCGCTAGGCCGCGGGCGGACGCCCGCTCCCGGATCGCGGCCAGGTCGCCGCCGGTCCCCGTGTACACGAGCACGGGCTGGCGGAACAGTTCCAGGTACCGGTGACCGGAGCCGTCTTCGTAGGGCTTCCCGATGGTCTCACTGAACCCGGCCGCCACCCCGCTGGCCAGGAAGGCCGTCACGTTCAGCTTCTGCCAGGCAGCCAGGTCCGCGCGGACCGCGATGGCGATCTTGGTGTCGAAACGCATGGCCGCAGCCTGGCGGGCCGCGGCCCGGAAGTCTTGAACGGCGGAGCGCGGCGCGCGGTCCCGGCATACTGGGGGAGTGAGCCGCGAGACGGCTGCGGACTGGGCCACCTACTGGCGCTCCGCCGACGAGCCGCTAGAAGCCATGCACGCTCACTTTCGCGGGCACGTGTACCACCGGCACAGTCACGACAGCTACTCCTTCGGCGTGACCGAGACCGGCGCGCAGGCGTTCCGCTGCCGCGACGCCACGCACGTCAGCGGGGCCGGGATGGTGATGGCCTTCAACCCGGATGACCCGCACGACGGGCACGCCGCTACCGGCCGCGGGTTCCGCTACCGAATGGTCCACGTCGGTCCGGCCCTGGTGACCGAGGTGCTGGCGGACGTGAGCGGCCGGCCAGCCGGATGGCCGCTTTTCGCCGACCCAGTGCTGCGCAGCGCCCGGGCCGCCGCGGCGGTGCGGCGGCTGCACGCCGCGCTGACCGGGCCAGCCAGCAGGCTGGAGCGGGATGAGCAGCTGACCGCAGCCATCGCGGTACTGGCCGGGTTCGCTGCCTCGCGGACCGCCGCGCCGTGGCCGGCCCGCCCGGCCACGCGCGAGGTGGCCGGGACCGCGCGCCGGGTCCGGAGCTTCCTGGACGACCGGTACGCCACCCCGGTCAGCGCGGCTGACCTGGCCACGGCCGCCGGGTGCAGCCGGTACGCCGCGTACCGGGCCTTCCGCGCCGCTTACGGGCTGGCCCCCAGCGACTACCAGCGCCAGCTGCGGCTGCGCGCCGCCCGGCGGGCGCTGGCCCAGGGCACGCCAGCGGCCGGGGCCGCGGCGGCCGCGGGATTCGCGGACCAGGCGCACCTCACCCGCTGGTTCCGCCGCTGCTACGGGATCACCCCGGGCGACTTCGCCCGGGCAGGCCGGGCCGTGGCCAGCTCCTGACCAGGTGGCCAGGAGCTGGCCACCTGGTCACGACGTGCTCGGCTGGCTCAGGTTGTAGACCGTCTGCCCGCCCACGGTTTCCTTGGCGAAGTGCGCGGTCACCCAGGAGGTGATCTGCGCCGCGTCACCGGACCCGCCGCCGAAGCTGTGCCCGTTCGCGGTGATGAAGTAATGGATCTCGTGCGCCGCGACCATGGCCTTGAACTCGGCCAGGGTCGGCGCGGAGTCGGTGCCGTTGAACCCGCCGATGGCCATGATGGGCTCACCACTAGCCAGCTGGAACGGTGCCGCGCTCTCCGCGCCCACGGTTGCCGCGGCCCACCGGTAGCCTGCCGCGCCGCTGCGCAGCAAGCTGGTCATGGCGCTGCTGACCTGGGTGTTGCCGCCCAGGCCGGCACCGAATCCGCCGCCGGGGCCACCGCCGGCCCCGCGGCCGCCCGCCACTCCCGCGCCCGCACGGCCGGGACGGGCGCCGGTACCGGCCGGGAACCCGGCCGCCGCCCCGGGCTGGCCCGCCGGGGCGGTCCCGGTCCCGCCCGCGTGGCCGGGGCCAGCCTGGCTGCTGGCGCCGCCGGAGCCGCCCGCGGCGCCGGGCGCCCGCGCCGGCCGCCGAATCCGCCGCCGGGGCCTCCCGCGCCGAAGCCGCCCGCACCGCCCGGGCCGCCGGACGAGGCCACCGCCGGGCCGGCGCTCGGCAGCGCACCGGTATGCGCGGTGGCCACCGTGTCCAGGCTGTAGGCGATCGGGCCGCCCAGCCCGGCGATGAGCGCGAGCGGCGCGATGACCAGCGCCACCGGGTGGTGGCCCACACGGCCCGCCCCGGCCAGCCGCTCTCCGGCCAGCCGCCCACCGGCCAGCGGGCCGGGCCGGCTGCGGGACAGCCACCACGGCGGCGCCGCCACCAGCCCGGCCGCCAGCACCCCGCAGGCCACGATCAGCAGCCGCAGCCAGGGGAACCAGCCCGGGCTGCGATCCAGCAGCAGATACGCCCAGAACGCCGTGACCAGCAGCCCGGCCGCCAGCAGCAGCCGCGCGGCCAGCCCAGCCAGCCCGGCCTGGCCGCGGGCCTGCCACGCGGTGACCGCACCGATCCCGGTTAGTGCGCCGATGGCCGGGGCCAGGGCGACCGTGTAGTAGGGATGGATGATCCCGCTCATGAAGCTGAACACCAGCCCGGTGACCAGCAGCCAGCCACCCCACAGCAGCATCGCGGCGCGCAGCCGGTCGGTCCGTGGCCGCCGCAGGGTCAGCCAGGCCAGCGCGGCCACGGCGAGCAGCGCCGCCGGCAGCAGCCAGCTGATCTGGCCGCCCATGTCCGCGCCGAACAGCCGGGTCAGGCCGGCCGCGCCGCTGAACGAGGGACTGCCACCCCGGCCGCCGGTGAACCCGACCGAGCCGGTCTCGTTGCCGTCGAGGCGGCCGAGCCCGTTGTAGCCCAGGGCCAGCTGGAGGATGCTGTCGGTGGTCGAGCCGCCGACGTAGGGCCGGTCCGCGGCGGGGGTGAGCTGGACGATCGCCACCCACCAGCCCGCGGCCGCCACGAGAGCGGCTCCGCCGGCCAGCAGCTGCCAGATCCGGCGGCCCAGCCGGGGCGGCCCGGCAACCAGGTAGACCAGCGCGAACGCAGGCAGGACCAGGAAAGCCTGGAGCATCTTGGTCAGGAAGCCGAACCCGAGCAGGCCGCCGGCCAGCACGATCCACCGGGTCCGGCCGGAGTCCACTGCCCTGGTCATCGCGTACGCGGCCGCGGTCATCAGCAGCACCAGGAGCGCGTCTGGGTTGTTGAACCGGAACATCAGCGTGGCCACCGGGGTGCAGGCCAGCGCGGCCGCGGCGATCAGCCCGGCGGCCGGCCCGGACCAGCGGCGCACCGCGGCGTAGAGGATCCCGGCCGCCGCGACCCCCTCGGCCGCCTGAGGCAGCAGCACGCTCCAGTAGTTCAGCCCGAACACCCGCGCGGACAGCTCCATCACCCACAGCGAGGCGGGGGTCTTGTCCACCGTGATGAAGTTCGAGGCGTCGAATGAGCCGAAGAACAACGCTTTCCAGCTCTGGGTGCCCGCCTGCACAGCGGCGGCGTAGAAGTCGTTCGCCCAGCCGTTGCGGCGCAGCCCGGCCGCGTACAGCAGCGCGGTCAGCGCCAGCACGGCCAGCAGGGCCGGGCGGGCCCACCGGGGGTCGGCCCCGGGCCCGCGCAGCAGCCGGGGCACCCGGCTGGGCCGGGCGTGCGGCGCCACTGGCCGCCGCCGCGGGTAGGTGGTGGCGCTCATCGGCTGGATCCTTCCGGCTGGCTCGGGGCAGTGGCGGGTTCAGGCAGGGACGTGACCGCGGGCGGCCCGCTGCTGCGGCCCAGCGGGCCGCGGAACACCCAGGACCGGAACAGGCCGAACCGGAGGATGGTGGCCAGCAGGTTCGCCACCAGCAGGACCGTGACCTCGGCGGCCCGGGACGGCTGCGCGGCGATGGCGTGCAGCCCGGCCAGCGCGCCTGAGGTAAGCAGCAGCCCGGCGGCGAACGCGATCAGCCCGCGCAGCTGGTGCCGGGCGGTCCCGGGCGCGCCGCGGACGCCGAAGGTGAACCGCCGGTTGACCGCTGTGTTGGCGATGGCCGTGACGAGCAGGCTCAGCGCATTAGCCGCCTGCGCGGCCATCGCGCCTCGCAGCGCCAGGTACAGCAGCAGGTAGGCGGCGGTGCTGGCGATGCCGACCGCGACGAACCGGGCCAGCTGCCGCGGCAGGTCGGGCGCGGCCGCCAGGGCCGGGGACGCGCTGCGCAGCTGTGGCACGGTGATCGTGCCGCGGGCCAGCCCCCAGCCCATCCGGATGATGCCGCGCAGATCGCCCAGGGCGGTGGCCACGACGTCCACGCGGGAGTCGGCGTCGTCGATCCAGTCCACCGGGACCTCGTGAATGCGCAGGCCCGCCCGCTGGGCCAGCACCAGCAGCTCGGTGTCGAAGAACCAGCTGGTGTCCCTGGTCAGCGGCAGCAGGATGCGGGCCTTGTCGGTGCTGATCGCCTTGAAGCCACACTGCGCGTCGGAGAACCGGGTCCCCAGCGTGGCGTGCAGCAGCACGTTGTAGCAACGGGAGATCACTTCCCGGCGCGGGCCACGGACCACCCGGGCGCCACGGGCCAGCCGGGTGCCGATGGCCACGTCGCTGTGGCCGGACAGCAGCGGGGCGACCAGAGGCAGCAGCGCGTTGAGATCAGTTGACAAGTTGACATCCATGTAGGCCAGGACCTGGGCGTCACTGGCTGCCCACAGCGTGCGCAGCGCCCGGCCGCGGCCCGGCTGGGCCAGCCGGGCCGCCCGTACCTCGCGCAGGTCCCGCGCGAGCCCGGTGGCAATGGCCCAGGTGCGGTCGGTGCTCCCGTTATCCGCGATGGTGACCCGGGCCGGGAACGGGAAGCTGGTCCGCAAGTAAGTCACCAGCCGCTGAACGCTCCGGCCGAGATCCCGCTCTTCGTTGCGGACCGGGACGATGATCTCGACGCGCGGTGCGGGCTGGGCGCCCGGGGCTGGAGGGTCGTCAGAGCTGTAAAGATGTTGCAAAGATGTCATGCTCCCACTGTGCCGGGCGGGTCTGCGGCGGGACTGGAACCGGTCTCTGACCTGGCTATGAGCGGCCTGGCTAGAACCGGCCCGGCTGGGAACGAGCTGACTGTCTCATTAACGGGTTCTGAGCAAGTCCGGCTGTGGGCAGGCCGGCAGCTGGCCGGGCTGAGTCAGGAGCGCGAGGCGGGCGCGGGAGAACTGGCGGTGAGCCGGGGCGTTAACGAGTCCCCGTCCAGCCGGGGCAGCGTGATGATGAACCTGGTCCGGCCAGGCTTGCTGTCCAGCTCCACGCTCCCGCCGTGCGCGGTGGTGACCGCGTCTACGATGGCCAGGCCGAGGCCGGTGCTGCCCGGCCGCCCGGGACCGGGACGAGTCGCCGCGGACGAACCGCTCGAACAGCGTCGGCTGGAGCTCGGCAGGGATGCCGGGGCCGTTGTCGGTCACGGTCAGCACGACCGCAGCCGGGTCCGGGGCCGGTGGTCAGCGAGACGGTGACCGTGGTGCCCGTCGGGGTGTGCCGGGCCGCGTTGCTCATCAGGTTGGCGATGACCTGGTGCAGCCGGTGCTCGTCGCCGCGGACCAGGACCGGCTCGTCCGGGCAGCTCGAGCTGCCAGCGGTGGTCCGGGGCGGCCACCCGGGCGTCGCTGGTGGCGTCGATGCGCCAGCCGGGTCAGGTCCACCGGCTCCCGGGCCAGCGGGCGGCCCGCGTCGAGCTGGGCCAGCAGCAGCAGCTCGTCGACCAGCACGCTCATCCGCGCGGACTCCGACTCCACCCGGCTGCAGCGCATGCGCGATGTCGTCGGGGACCGGCCCGGGATGGCGCCGGGCGAGTTCCGCGTAGCCGCGGATGGCGGCCAGCGGGGTGCGCAGCTCGTGGCTGGCGTCCGCGGCGAACCGGCGCAGCCGGGCCTCGCTGGCCGCCCGCCGGGCCAGCGCGGTCTCCACGTGCCCGAGCATCCGGTTGAACGCGGCGCCGACCTGGCCGACCTCGGTGCGCGGGTTGGCGTCCGGCACCCGGTCGCGGCAGCGACACCTCGCCGCTGGCCAGCGGCAGCTCAGTGACCCGGGTCGCGGTGGCCGCCACCCGGCGCAGCGGGCGCAGCGACAGCCGGACCAGCCCGGTGCCCAGGATGCCGGTGAGCACCAGGCGCCGCGGAGAAGGCGATGATCTCCGCGATCTCCACCTTCTGCAGCGTGGCCTCCATGTCGGCTAGCGGCAGGCCGGTGATCAGCACGTCATTATCTTCGCCCGTGATCGCGGTGAGCCGGTAGTCACCGTCCAGCGACTCCAGGTTCTCGGTGTAATAGGCGCCGTCGGCGGGCAGCCGGGCCAGCGTTGCCATGTCGGCGGCGGACAGGTCGCACTTGCCGAAGATGATGCCCTGGTTGGTGACCACGCCGTCCTTCAGCCTGGCGCCGAATGTGCCAGGCGGCAGCCCGGGTGCCGTGTTGCAGTTCTGCGTGTGCGTTCCTTGCGGCGGCGGCGGGCCTTCGTCGGCGTTCTGCTCCATGCAGCTCGCATACCGCCCGCCAGCGGCCTGGAGCTGGTAGTCGAGCTGGTTGATCAGTGTGTGGCTGAGCACCACATAGGTGACGAGGCCGACGCCCGCGCAGGCGAGCGAACGAGCAGGGTGACCAGGCCGGCGATGAGCTGGCCGCGCAGGGTGCGGCGGCTCAGCCAGCCGCCCGGCCGGCGCAGCCGCGGGCCCGGGTGGGGTACCTGCGACTCATCAGCCTGCGGGCTTGAGCACGTAGCCGACGCCGCGGACGGTGTGGATCAGCGGCTCCCGGCCGGCGTCGATCTTCTTGCGCAGGTAGCTGATGTACAGCTCGACTACGTGGGCCTGGCCGCCGAAGTCGTAGTTCCACACCCGGTCCAGGATCTGCGCCTTGGACAGCACCCGGCGCGGGTTGCGCATCAGGAACCGGAGCAGCTCGAACTCGGTCGCGGTCAGGTCGATGAGCTCCTCGCCGCGGCGCACCTCGCGCGCGTCCTCGTCCATGGTCAGGTCGCCGACGACCAGCTGGGTCTCGCCGCGGGCGCGGGCCAGCCCGGCCCGGCGGAGCAGGCCGCGCAGCCGGGCCAGCACCTCTTCCAGGCTGAACGGCTTGGTGACGTAGTCATCACCGCCGGCGGTGATCCCGGCGACCCGGTCGTCGACCGCGTCCTTGGCCGTCAGGAACAGCACGCACACGTGCGGGGACTCGGTCCGCACCCGGCGCAGCACCTCCAGGCCGTCGAAATCCGGCAGCATGATGTCCAGCACGACCGCGTCCGGCCGGAACTCCCGCGCCGTGCGCACCGCGGCCGCGCCGTCGCCCGCGGTGCGGATCTCCCAGCCCTCGTAGCGCAGCACGCTGGCGAGCAGCTCGGCCAGGCTCGGCTCGTCGTCCACGACGAGCACCCGGACCGGGCTGCCGTCCGGCCGCTTGATCGCGGCCTCCCGGCGGCCCATGCCCGGCTGCGCTGTCTGCGTGTCACTCATAGCGGTTCCAGTCTGTGTGATGCGATGTTCCTGAGGAGTAGCGTACCCGGCCGGCCTGTATTCGGTCACGGCGCGGGCAGCAGTTTCAGCGCGAGCGCCGGGCAATCCGTGACAGCGCGCCGAGCGTGTCTGTCCAGGGACCGGGGCACCGGCTGCCGGGACAGCACCGGATAGCCCCACTCATCCAGCGTGATCAGCTCGGGCAGCAGCTCGGCGCACAGGCCGTGGCCGGTGCAGGCGATCGGGTCCACCCGCAGTTGCTTCTTCATGTCAGCTCCAGTCGGTCGCGTCCATGGCCACGCTCCGGCGGGCAGCGGCAGGAACGGCCGCCGCCCCGGGTCCAGGCACCGGCCCGCGGAATGCAGCCGGATCTCATCCGCGGAACACGTGCAGCGCGCTGCGCACGAACCGGGTCGTGCCGTCGGGGTGGTGGCACGCGCCCCGGCCCTCGACCAGGCCCGCCCAGCGAACGATGTCGGTCACCGCGCGGGGATCCGGCCGCGGGCTGGCCACCTCGTCCAGGGCGGCGGCGATGCGCGGCAGCCCGTTGAAGCACGGCCCGCACTGCCCGGCGGATTCCAGCGCCAGGTACCGGGCGACTCGCGCGGTCTCCGCGATCCCGCACCGGTCCGCCGGGAACGCGACCAGCACGCCCGCGCCGACGAAGGCGCCGGCCGGCTGGAGGTCCGCGTTGCTCAGCGTCAGCCGCGCCGCGTCCACGGCGGGCAGCCAGGCGCCGTGATACCCGCCGCAGAGCACGGCCTGGGTGTGCTCGCCCAGCTGGACCAGGTCCCGCAGCGGGGTGCCGAGTTCGGTCTCCACCACGTTCCGGCTGCCGTCAGCCTGGTGCAGCGTGCACAGCATGCTGCCCGGCTCGCCGGCCGTGCCGGCCGCCCGGAACCAGCGAGCCCCGTACCGGACGATGAGCGCCATGTGGGCCAGCGTCTCCACGTTCTGCACCAGGGTGGGGCGGCCCACCACCCCCCGCTCGAACACGCGGGGCGGCTTGAACCGGGGCATCGCCGGGCCGCCGCTGACCCGGTTGGCCAGGGCCGACTCCTCGCCCGCCAGGAACCTGGGCGGCGCGTCGATGATCTCCACCGGGAACAGATCTACCCGGGCCGCGGCCCGTTCGGCGATCGCGACCCGCAGCCGCTCCATCAGCCGGGGATCGCGGTGCACGTACAGGCCGACCGTGGTGGACCCCACCGCCTCAGCAGCCAGCTGCAGTCCGTCCAGCACCAGGTGCGGGGAGATCCACAGCAGCGACTTGTCCTTGTCACTGGCGGGCTCGCCTTCGGCGCCGTTGCCGACCACGATGGGCTGGGTCCGGGCTGTGGCCACCGCGGTGAGCTTGCGGTACACCGGGAAGGCGGCACCGCCGCGCCCGGTGAGCTGAGCGGCTTCCAGTTCGTGGATCAGCCGCCCACGCTGCCCCTGGTACGGCGGCTCGCCGTGCCGGGCCAGGTGGGTGCGCAGGTCCACAGGCACCGCGCCGTGCGCCGGGAGCAGCCGGGGCAGGCCCGCACCGCCGCCGCCGGTCCTGCTGCCGTCCGGCTGGCCACCGGCCGCCCAGCCACTGGCCGACGGGGCCTGCGGCCGGGTGGGCGGGTGCGTCCGGGCATGGGACCGCGGCTGAGAGCGCGGCTGGCCGTGCTGCGCCGCGGTGGCGCCGTGTGTCATCGCGTATCGGCTTTCGTGAGTCGGTCAGCGGATGATTTGCGGGCATCCCGGCGCAGGCCGTGCCCCAGCCGGGGGGAGAAGTTCGCGAGGGTGACCGCCGCCCGCTCTTCCCGCGGCACCTCGCGCAGTGAGTCCGACACCCGCCACACCAGCGCGGCGCCGACGGCGAGAATGCAGCCGATCGCCAGGTAGAGCAGGAACCCGCGCTGCAGGTCGGTGCTGCTGCCGATGCTGTGCGCGACCGCGACCGGCCAGACCGCATAGGCCAGCCAGTGGGTGCCCCGCCACAGCCCGCGGCTGATCCGGGCCCGGGCCAGGCTGGTCACGATCAGCGCGGCCATCAGGTCCAGCGAGACCGCGCCGAGGCCGAGCCAGAAGCCCTCGTAGGCCGAGGTGAACGGGACCACGATGGCGATCAGCCGGATGGTGACGTAGGGGTCGGCCACGGCGGTGAGCACGTGCACCGCCACGAAGACCACGGACAGCAGGGAGAGGTTCCGGTGCAGCCCGGTGACCACGAACCGCGGCATCCCGGGCAGCCGTCCCTGCCGGTTGACCAGCAAGCCGAGCAGCATCACCGCGGTCAGCAGCAGCAGGCTCACCACGCCGGTGGCCCGGCTGGCGTACCAGAGCGCGGTGCTCCCGGTAATTCCGCTCATGTTCGTCCCCGGTTGGTCGATGGTTACCTGACAACAATGGCCGATCAGCTGCAGCGCGCCCTATGGGGTAGCTCTCAGATTTCTCTGAAGACCCCGCCTCCGGGCGCCGTCAGATTTCTCTCGAGGCCCCGCCGCCGGGGCGCCGTCGCCTCAGCCGTGCCCGCTGCTCCCAGCCAGAGCCCTGGCCTGCCCAGACCCATCCCAGGGACAGTATGAGACTGGCCGGTTCGATATACATACGAGTCAGAACGTGTCGCGGCCGCGCCCAGTTCACCCGGGCGGCCCGGGCAACGTCCCGACCTGCCTTGGAGGCCGCATGCCCGCACCGTCCGCGCGGCCCAGCAGGCCCGCGGGCAGGCGGCGTGGCATCACCGGCATCCTGGTCGATGCCGGGCCGCTGCGCCGCCACCGGGACTTCCGCCGCCTGTGGGCGGGCCAGCTGGTCTCCCAGGCCGGCAGCCAGCTCACCATCGTGGCCGTGTCCTACCAGGTTTACCGGCTGACCGGGTCCACGGCCATGGTCGGGCTGGTCAGCCTGGGCCAGCTGGTCCCGCTGCTGGCGGGATCACTGGTCGGCGGGCCGCTGGTGGACGCCTGGGACCGGCGCCGGGTCATGCTGGTCACCCAGCTGATGCTGGCGGCCGGCAGCGCCGGCCTGATGGCCGACTCGCTGCTGAGCCACCCGCTGCTCTGGCCGGTGTTCGTGTGCACCGCCTGGGCCGCTGCGTTCCAGGGCCTCGACTGGTCGGCGCGGCGGGCCTCGCTGCGCCGGCTGGTACCGCCCGCGGACCTGCCCGCGGCCTTGTCGCTGCAGTCGGCCGCGTTCCAGGTGACCTCGGTGGTCGGGCCCGCGGCCGCCGGGCTGCTGATCGCGCAGGCCGGATTCGCGCTGGCTTACGGGCTGGACGTGGCATCGTTCGCGGTGGCGTTCTGCTCGGTGCTGGTGCTCCCGGCGCTGCCGCCGGAAGGCGGCGGCCAGCCCGCCACCCTGGCGTCGCTCATCGGCGGGATCTCCTACCTGCGGTCCAGCCCGCCGCTGGCCGGGGTGTTCGTGATCGACCTGGGAGCCATGGTGTTCGGGCTGCCCCGGGCGCTGTTCCCGGCCCTGGCCGCCACCGTGTACGGCGGGGGCGCGGTCACGGTCGGCTACCTCAACGCCGCGCCGGGCCTCGGTGCGCTGGCCGGGTCGCTGCTCACCGGGCGGGTCAGCCGGGTGCACCGGGCCGGCCGGGCCGTGGTGATCTGCGTGGCGGTGTGGGGCATCGCCATCACCGGGTTCGGCCTGGTGCCCTGGCTGCCCGCGGCGCTGGCGCTGCTGGCGGTGGCGGGCGGCGCCGACGTCATCTCCGCGGTATTCCGCATGGTCATCGTCCAGCACGTCACCCCGGACGCCATGCAGGGCCGGGTGAACAGCCTGATCTACGCGGGCATCCAGGGCGGGCCGCGGCTGGGCGACGCGGAGGCCGGCGCTGCGGCGGCCATCGCTGGCCCGCAGTTCGCCGCCTGGTCGGGAGGCCTGCTCAGCGTGCTGACCGCCGCGCTCACCTGCTGGATGATGCCCGGAATCTGGCGCTACGACTCGCATGTCACCAGCTCCCCGGCTGATGGCCCGGGCCAGGCCGAACCTGGCCCGGCCAGCAACCCGGCGGCCTGAGCACCGGCGGGCTGAGCACCGAGGGCCCGGCGGCCCGGCTCAGGAACCGCCCGAGGTGGTCTGCGGTGGGCTGTAAGCCTGGGTGGGCGCGGGCGCAGGTGCGGTGGTGGGCGCGGCCGCCGGGCTGGACCCGCCGCCGGACCCAGCGCCGGAGCCACTGGCCGCCACGGGCGCGGCCGCGTGGTGGTGATGCGGGCTGGGCGCGGCCGAGCTGGCCGCCGGGGAGGCCGGGGCGGTGCTGGCGGGGGCCGAGGAGAGGTCGGCCGGCGAGGCCGGCCGGGCCACGTTCGCGACCGGGCGGGCCGCCGTGTGATGCGTGGCGCCGGGCAGGATGAGCGCGACGCCGCCGGCCGTGAGCAGGCTCGCCAGGCCGATCGTGGTGGTGGTCGCCCGCAGGTGCTCCTGGCTCCGCTGCCGGCTGGCGACGGCGGCCCGCAGGTCATGCTTGCGGTGGGTCATGGACGTCCTCTCGGGGGCTGCCCAGCAGCGTAGCCTCGGGCGGCGCGGCGATCGGCCCGCTTAACGGGTTGTTAGGGGGTGTCGTAACAGGACGTTAAGGTGTCGCCCGGTCGTCAGCGGGCGTCGTCCGGCCAGCCGCCGGTGGTGCGGACCTGGCCGGTGGCGTCCACCAGCCGGGCCGGCAGGCCGAGGCGGCCCAGCCAGTCGGCGGCCGCGGCGCCCCGGATGATCGCCGCGGTGCTCGCCGTGTTGGCGTCTGTGCAGGTCGCCGCGGCCACGGACACCGTGCGCCAGTGCACGGGGGCGGGCAGGCCGGTCCGTGGATCGAGGATGTGATGCAGCATGTCCCCGCCGCGCTGCCAGCGCCGTGCGGTCGTGCTCGAGGTGGCCAGCCCTCCCTCGCGGATGGCGACCACGGCGGCGGGGCCGTCGGCCGGGTCCTCCGGGCGGCCGGTCACGTCCTGCACCCGGATCCGCCAGCCGCCAGCGGGCGGCTCCCCGGCGACGGCGATGTCACCGCCGAGGCCGACCAGCACGCCGCAGCCGAGCGCGGCGGCCAGCCGGGCCGCCGAGCGGTCAGCGGCCCAGGCCTTGGCGGTAGCGCCGAGGTCCAGGCGGACCCCGGGGGCAGGGTCAGCAGCCCGGCCCGCTCGTCGAGGTGCACCTGGTACCAGCCCGGCACGGCCCGGACATGCAGCGTGACCGGCGGGCCAGCCGCGGGCACCAGGGCGAAATCGCGGTCGTACCCGATGGCGTCCATGGCCGCGCCGACCGTGGGATCCACGTCGCCGTCGGTCAGCCGGGCCGCGCGCAGGGCGACCGCGATGGCCTCGGCGAGCAGCGGGCTGACCGGGACCGGCTGGCCCGCCGTCCGCCCGGGCGCATGATCCAGCGCGATCAGCTCGGAGTCCGGCCGGAACCGGCTGCAGGCCGCGTCCACCTCGGCCAGGTCGGCCTCCAGCAGCTCGCGCCCGGCACCGAGCTGAGCCGGGTCGGTGACCAGCAGCCAGACCTGGGTACCCAGGGCAGGCCAGTCCGCTGACGCCACGACGTCAGTGGACGGCATCATGAGCCTCCCGAGGTGACCGAGCCGGAGCCGGAACTCGAGGACGGTGCCGAGGAGGAACCGAGGCTGCTCGAACTCGACGACCCGGAACTTGACGTCCCGGAGCTCGACGTCCCGGAGCTGGAGCTGCCCGAGGCGGACTTACCGGTCGAGCCCGAGGTGCCCGAGGTGCTGGAGGTGCTGGAGCCCGAGGTGCCGGATGCTGAGGTGGAACTGCTGTGCGCCGACGCGGGCAGGCTAACCTCCACCGCACCGGCGGCGATCACCCCGGCGATGCCCGTGCCCACGGTCACCGCCCGCAGCCGGTTCCGGGCCCGCTCCCGGGCCAGCACGGCCGTCATGGTGCGCCCGTGGTGCTCGTTCATCCGGGTCTCTCCTTCCGCTGTAGTCAACACCATGAGCATGGCCCCGGGGAATCTGGCTGGGCTGGGCTGATCCTCTGCGTGCGCTCTGAGTCCCGGCCCGGTTGCGGGCCGTTAGTCCCGCGGACCGGGGGCGGACGGCCCTGCCTGGCCGCAACGTCCGCGCTCACGCTGTGAGCAGGCAGGCAGGGGGAAAGATGAGCGGCAGCGTCAGGGCAGCGAACCCACCGGCCCCACCCGCGGGCTGCGTGCCCATCACCGATGAGCAGGCCAGTCTGCTGATCTCCACCGCTGCGCGGGCCCCGTCGGTGCACAACACCCAGCCCTGGCGGTTCCGGGTCTCGGGTGGCGCCCTGGAGATGCACACCGACCCGGGCCGGTGGCTGCGGGCGGTAGACCCGGACGGCCGGGAGATGCTGATCAGCTGTGGCGCCGCCCTGTACGGGCTGCGGCTCGGCACCCGGCAGCTCGGGCATGTCCCGGTCCTGGAGGTGCTGCCCAGCCCGGCTGAGCCGGACCTGCTCGCCCGGCTGTGGCTGGGCCGCGAGGTGCCGCTGAGCGCGGCGGAATGGAACCTGCTCGCCGCGGTGCCGCACCGGCATACCCATCGCGGCCCGTTCGCGGCGGACCCCCTCCCGGGTGGGCTGCTGGCCGGGATGCAGCATGACGCGACCGCCGAGGGCGCCGTCCTGGTGCTGCTCGGCCAGCCCGCCCAGGACCGGTTGGCCAGCCTGGTCGCGGCGGCGGCCCGGTGGCAGCGCCGCGACCCGCGGGTAACGGCGGAGCTGAGGCGGTGGACCCGGGGGACGGGCGCCACCGCACGGGACGGCGTGCCGGCCTGGGCCTACCCCCCGACGCCCACCGCCCAGGACCAGCTGGCCAGCGCCGAGCCCGCGCTATTGGCCCGGCGTGATTTCGACCTGGGCCGCGGGGACGGCCAGCTCGAGCTGGGCGGCGCACCGCCCTCGGCCACCGCCATCCTGGTCACACCGGGGGACACGGCGGTGGACTGGCTGCGCGGCGGGCAGGCCCTGAACCGCATGCTGATCCACGCCGCGAGCCGGTGGGTGTTCGCCGCGCTGAACAGCCAGCCGATGGAATCGCCCGCGCTGCGCACGCTGGTCCGCTCCCGGCTCAGCCTCCCCGGGGCACCGCAACTGCTGCTCCAGTTCGGCGCGGCGCACACTGCACCGGCCACCGCCCGCCGCCCCGCCGACGATCTGCTGCTCTGACGCCGGGTCCCAGCCCGGTCAGGCGTGGCGGTCAGCCGGTGCCGAGCAGCCGGGCCAGCTTGGACGCGGACCGGGCGGGCTGGGCCCCGGCCGCGCGCAGCCGCTGCCCGGCCTGCGCCAGCAGATCCCGGTCCCCGGTGACGAGCTCGACCTCGACCTCCCGCCAGCGGTCGCGCTGCTGCCAGCGGTCCGGGTCGGCCGGGTCCGGCTCGGATCCGGTCACCAGGTCGTCCGCGACTTCGGCCAGGACCTGGCCATCCGGGCCGGTCAGCCGGTGGACCGTGCGCCGGGTCTGCAGCCGGGCCACCGGGCGCAGCGGCTCGCCCCCGGTCCACTCCGCCAGCTCGGCTGCGATCTGGGCGGGTACCACACGGGTGGCCCGGCCTAGCGGGAAGTGCAGCTCACGGCGCGTGTCGGCGCTCACCGGGAGCTTGATGTGCCAGCCCGCGTCGGTCCCGCCGGTGCGCCGCCGCAACGTGATCTTGGCGGCCATCAGCCGCAGGCCAGCGGTGTCGAAGTAGATGGCGGCCAGCCGCTGGGTCACCGGCGGCGCCGCGGTGACGCCGGGTGGCCGGGCCAGGTCGGGCAGGGTGAAGCCGGTATCCACGTCGTACTTCTGCTCGGTCTCGATCATCGACTGCTCGCCGCTGGTCATGCCCAGAGGCTACGGGGTCCAGCGGCCACGGGGTCCAGCGGCCACGGGGTCCAGCGGCCACGGGGTCCAGCGGCTGCGGCTACAGGGGCCAGCCCGGCGCCCCGGGCCCGCGGGCCCGGGGGTTCTTCGACGAGCTCGGCCAGTAGCTGAGTGCCTACCTGTCCGTCCAGATCCGCGATCAGCTGCTCTGATGCAACGAACACCCCGCCCGGGTCACTGGACCGCCAGCGTGACGCTCGGGTAGCCGGAGGCACCGTTGGGCTCGGGTGGTTCCTGCAGCGCGGTCTGGGTGTAGCCGGTGGCGTCGGTGGCCCGGGCCTCGATGATGTGCGTCCCGCGGGGCGCGTCCCAGTCCCAGACCCACTGCCGCCAGGTGTCGATGCCCGGCACCGCGGCCAGCGTGGCCTGGTTCCAGGCGCCGCCGTCCACCCGGACGTGCACCGCGTCGATCCCTTTGTGCTGGGCCCAGGCCACCCCCGCCACCCGGGTCCGGCCCGCCTTGATCGCGCTGTTCGGCACGTCGATGCGGGACTCGGTCTTGATCGGGGCCTGCTGTGACCAGCCGCGCTGGGCCCAGTAGGCCACCTCCGCGGCGAACGTGGTCACCTTGATGTCAGTCACCCACTTGGTCGCCGACACGTACCCGTACAGGCCTGGGGTCACCATCCGCACCGGGAAGCCGTGCGCGACCGGCAGCGGGGTACCGTTCATGGCCACGGCGAGCAGGGCGTCCCGCCCGTCCAGCACGGTGGCGATGGGCGTCCCGGAGGTGAAGCCGTCCGTGGACGTGCACAGCAACTGGTCGGCCCCGGACCGCACCCGCGCGGTGCGCAGCAGGCTGGCCAGGCTCGCGCCGAGCCACTTGGCGTTGCCGATGTAGGGCCCGGCCACCGGGTTGGACACGCAGGTCAGCGTGAGGTAGTCCTCGATCAGCGGGCGGCGGAGCAGCTCCGCGAAGCTGATGGTGATCTCCCGTTCCACCATGCCGTGGATGTGCAGCTGCCAGGATTGCGGCGAGACCTGGGGCAGGATCAGCGCGGTGTCCACCCGGTAGAACGAGCCGTCCGGGGTGATGAACGGGCTCAGCCCCGGGATGTCCAGGTCGGTTCCGGGTGGCAGCGGCGGCGCGGGATGCGCGGGCCGCGGCAGCCGCACCGCAGCCCGGGCCTGGGACACGTTCGTCCGCTCGGCCAGGGCCCGGCCCGCCAGCGCGCTCACCCCGGCGCCCGCGATCGCGACGCCGCTGACGGTCAGGAAGCTGCGTCGGCCGGGCCCGGACGGCGGCTCCGCCACCCGCGGCGGTCCGGCCCAGGATCCGCCGGGCGGACGGCCACCCTGGCCCCGGCGCGGACGGCCACCCTGGCCCCGGCCTGGATCGCCCGCTCCCGCGCCCGCGAGCTCCGCGTCCTCCGGTCTCCCGGTGTCCTCTGCCTCCCCGGTGTCCTCCGCCTCCCCGGCCGGAACCCAGTCCGCCCCGCCGCCTGCGGCGTCGTCGCCAGTACCGGCCGTGTCACCGTCGTCGGCGTCATCCCCGCGGCTGGTGCCGGCGGGACCGGCCTGCGCGGGATCCTCAGGAACCGGGAAGCCCGGCATAGCCAGCCGAGGCCGGGCCCGCGGGGCGGCCCGCGGCCGGCGCGGGGCGGGCGCCCGCGCTGTCGCAGCGGCCGCCTGGACCAGCTTGGCCAGTGCGAACGCAGCGGCCCCGGCGCCGACCAGGGTGGGCAGCGCGTACTCGGCGGACGCGTGTGGCTGGGTCAGCGCGGCGGCCAGGCCGATCAGCGCGAACACGCCCAGCCCGGCGTAACCGTAGGCCAGCCGCCGCATGGCCACTAGGCCGATCCCGGCGGAGAAGATCGCGAGGAGCACCAGGATGCCGATGACCAGAGCCAGCTTGTCGTGCGAGCCGAACGTGGCGATGGCGAAGTTCTTGACCTGGGGCGGGGTATTGTCGATGGCCACGCTGCCCACGGCGGCGACGGGCGAGGCCTGGGGCTGGAAGATCCCGGCCACCAGCTGGGCCACGCCGAGCGCGACAGCAGCGGTGATCAGGCCAGCCACCACGCCCCGGCGCACGCCTGGTGCACCGGTGCCTGCGGAATCCGTAGGTGGCGAGTCAGAGGGGGCACTCACAGGGACTATTCGTAGCCTAAGACGATCTGGATTGCCGTACATCGGCCGGACTAGCAAACCAGGCGGATGACGGCAACGAATTAGGGACGTGCGGATGACCGACAGCCAGGCCCGGCGCTCGCCGGACGGGCACAGCGACAGCGAGCCCGCGGTGCCCGGGGCCGCGGCCGACATCGCCGGGCTGCTGGTGCGCGTCGGCCGGGGCGATGAGGCCGCGTTCGAAGCGGTCTACGGCCGGGTCTCCGGGATGGTGTTCGGCCTGGCCCGCAGCGTGCTGCGGGACGCTGCCCAGGCGGAGGAGGTCACCCAGGAGGTCCTGGTCGAGGTGTGGCGCACCGCGTCCCGGTTCGACCAGCGGCGGGGGAGCGGGACCGCGTGGGTGATGACCCTCGCCCACCGCCGGGCCGTGGACCGGGTCCGCTCGCACCAGGCGGCGATGGCCCGGGAGCAGCGCGTCGCGCAGCCGGACATCTCGTTCGACGTGGTGGCCGAGACGGTGGAGGCGCACCTCGACGCGGAACGGGTCCGGCGCTGCCTGGGCTCGCTCACCGACAAGCAGCAGGAATCGATCACCCTGGCCTACTACCGCGGCCGTACCTATCGTGAGGTGGCCCGCCTGCTGGACGTGCCGGTGGGCACGGTCAAGACGCGCATGCGGGACGGCCTGATCCGGCTGCGCGACTGCCTGGAGGTGAGCTAGCCGTGACTGCCGCCTGGCTCCGCCGCGCGAATCCGCACACGCTGGCCGCCGCCTATGCCCTCGACGCCCTGGACAGCCTGGACCGGGCCCGGTTCGAGCGCCACCTGAGCCGCTGCCCCGCCTGCACCGATGATGCCCGCGGGCTGGCCGAGGCGACCGCCCAGCTGGCGGCCACCACCGCGGCCCCGCCACCTGCCGGGCTGCGCGACCGGGTGCTGGCCGAGGCCGCCGCCACCCGCCAGGTGCAGCCCGAGCCAGGCCCAGCCCGCCCGGGCCGGGACACGTGGCCCGGGCGCCGCTGGGGGATGGCCATCGCCTGCGGGGCCCTGGCCGTCGCGCTGGCCATCGCGGGTGTCGTGGTCGGCACCCGGCACCAGCTGAGCCAGGACCAGACCCGGGCCGGGGCGATCGCGAGCGTGCTGAACGCCCCGGACGCGACCATGCTGACGGCGGACGCGACCACCACCGGCACGGCCACCGTGATCATGTCGCACCGGAAGCGCGCACTGGTGTTCACCGCGGCCCGGCTGCCCGCCCTGCCCGCCTCGCAGCGGTATGAGCTGTGGCTCGTGAACACCAGCGGCCCGCGGCCCGCGGGCATGCTCCCGGTCCCGCATCAGGGCATGACCGGGCCGGTCATCGTGACCGGCCTGCGCTCCGGCGACAAGGTCGGGGTGACCGCTGAGCCGGCCGCGGGCACCAGGCGCCCAACGACCCCGGTGATCCTGGTGGTCGACCTGTCCCGCTGACCGGCTCCGGCGCAACCGCTCCGGCGGAACCGCTGCGGCTGGCGGGCGTGACGGTTTCCGCCCACTCCGGCGGCAGGCTAACGTGGTGATCCGTGAAAGCATCTCCCGAGGCCCAGCAGCGGCTCCTTGAACTGGCCGATCTCGACAGTGAGCTGAGTCGGCTCGAGCACCGCCGGCGTACCCTGCCCGAGGCCGCTGAGGCCGACCGGCTCGAGGCGCGGGACCGTGAGCTGCGGGATGAGATCGCCGCGCTCCAGGCCGGGGAGAAGGACCTGGGCCGGGAGATGGTCAAGGCCGAGGCGGACGTGGAGCAGGTGCGGACCCGGGTGGACCGGGACCGGAAGCGGCTGGACGCCGGGCAGGTCTCCTCCGCGCGCGAGCTGGAGAACCTCCAGTCGGAGATCACCTCGCTCATCCGCAGGCAGGGGGACCTGGAAGAGATCGTGCTGGACGTGATGGAGCGGCAGGAGGCGGCGCAGGCCCGGCTGGAGGCGCTCAACGCCGAACGAGCCACGCTCGCCGCCGAGCTCGGCGAGGTCGTGGCCCGCCGGGACATCCTGCTCGGCGACATCGCGCAAGAGACGACCAAGGCGCAGGAGGACCGGGCGGGCGTGGCGGCCGGGGAGCCAGCCGACCTGATGGCCCTGTACGAGCGGCTGCGGGCCCAGCACGGGGTGGGCGCCGCCGCGCTGCGCGCCGGGCGCTGCCAGGGCTGTCATCTGTCGCTGAACACGGTGGACCTGAACAACATCCGCGCGGCCGCACCCGATGAGGTGCTGCGCTGCGAGGAATGCCGCCGGATCCTGGTCCGGACCGCCGAGTCCGGCCTGTGACGGGCCCGCCCGCCAGCCCCCGCCGCCTCATCGTGGAGGCGGACGGCGGCTCGCGGGGCAACCCGGGGATCGCCGGCTACGGCGCGGTGGTCCGGGACGCTGAGACCGGCGCGGTCCTGGCCGAGATCTACCGCGGCCTCGGCACCGCCACCAACAACGTCGCCGAGTACTCCGGGCTGGTCGCCGGGCTGACCGCCGCGGCCGACCTGGCCCCCGGCGCCGGCGTCGAGGTCCGGATGGACTCCAAGCTCGTGGTCGAGCAGATGTCCGGCCGCTGGCAGATCAAGCATCCCGACCTGCAGCCGCTCGCGGCCGCGGCCCGGGACGCGGCCCGGCGGCTGGGCCGGGTGACCTACCAATGGGTACCGCGGGCCCGCAACTCCCACGCCGACCGGCTGGCCAACAAGGCCATGGACGGCGCGGACAGCGGCCCCGCCGCGACGTCCGGGAACGAGGAGGACCAGCCGGGGGACGGTGTTCGTTGCGGGGATGCGGCCGCGGCCGGGGAGAGCGCGGCGCGGCCGGGACCGGGATGGACCGCGGCGTTGCGGGAGCCGCTGACCACGGTGCTGCTCCGGCACGGCGAGACCCCGCTGTCCGCTGAGCGCAGGTTCGCGGGCCGCGGCGACGTCCCGCTCACCGCGGCCGGGATGCGCCAGGCCGAGGCCGCGGCGCAGCGACTGGCGGCCCGCGGCGGCATCGACGAGGTCGTGACGTCCCCGCTGCAGCGGACCCGGCGGACCGCGGAGGCGGTGGCGGCCGCGACCGGCGCGCCGTTGCGGGTCGAGGACGCCTGGATCGAGACGGACTTCGGCGAATGGGAGGGGCTCAGCTACGCCGAGGCGATGGAGCGCTGGCCTGCGGAAATGACCGCCTGGCTGACCAACACTGCACTGGCGCCGCCGGGCGGGGAGAGCTTCACCGCCACCACCCGGCGGGTGCTGGCCGCGCTGGACCGGCTGCGGGCCCGGCGCGCGGCCGGCACGGTCGTCGTGGTCAGCCACGTGTCGCCGATCAAGACCGTGCTCCGGCACGCGCTGCTCGCCCCGCCCGCCGCCCTGCGCCGGATGCACCTGGACGTGGCCTGCCTGTCCGAGGTCGACTGGTACGCCGACGGGCCCGCGGTGGTCCGGTCGCTCAACGACACCGGCCACCTGCGCCCCCGCGGCTAACCGGCGAGCGCGGGCCGGGGTGGGCTGTCATGATCGTGGGCAATCGGGGTGGTATATGGCACCAATTGCCCATGATCATGGCCGAGGCCGGCTGGCGTACTAAGCTAGGGGATGCGGCGGGCGAGTTGGCCGGGCGGCCGCGCCGGGGCTGCTGGCCCCGGTGAGGAAGGTCCGGGCTCCGCAGGGCAGGGTGGTCGGTAACGCCGACCCGGGGTGACCCGCGGGATAGTGCCACAGAAAGCAGACCGCCCCGGTTCCGGGCTTGCGCCCGGGCCGGGGTAAGGGTGAAACGGTGGTGTAAGAGACCACCAGCGCCGCAGGTGACTGCGGTGGCTAGGTAAACCCCACCTGGAGCAAGGTCAGAAGGGACCCTGGCGCCGTTGCGGCGGCGCCGGGGGACTGCGCGAGCGTTTGAGGGTGGCCCGCCCGATGCTCGCGGGTAGACCGCATGAGGCTGCCGGCAACGGCAGTCCGAGATGGATGGCCGTCGGCCCGCTTCGGCGGGTGCACAGAACCCGGCCTACAGGCCGACTCGCCCGCCGCTTGACCAGAGGGGAGACGGGGGAGAACCTCGTCCTCCGGGGCTTACGGTGCCTGGCGACGGCGGGCTTGGCCTGCGGTGGCCCCCGCGTGGCTGCGCAGGGAGAGTTGCCTGGGTTCAGCCTCCGGTGGCTGCGAACCAGCTGCCGCCGGGTGAGGTCACGAACACGATGGGGGCGATGCAGGGTTTGGGGAGGCCCACCGTGGCGTCGATGTTGGAGTTTCCGGCGGTGCTGGCGGGGAACTCGGCGGTGCTGACGTTGGTGATGGTGGCGCTATACGGAGCCGGGCATCCCCGGCGCGGATCAGGGCTGCCCGGCCGGCCTGGCGGGCGGGGCTAGCCGCACCGGCAGCCGCCTGGGTCCCCATGTTCCGGGAGGCCCGTCGAACACGCCGGGCATGCGCGTGCCACAGGTTAGACACCGGCCGTCGCTGGTGAGCCGGTAGGCGCCCAGACGGTACCAGTCGCGCTCGATCACCAGCTCGCCGCACTCCTGGCAGCAGGTGCTCTGGCCTGCTGGGTCGTGGACGTTGCCGGTGTAGGCGTAGCGGACGCCGTTGTCGAGGGCGATACGCCGGGCCCGGGCGAGCGTCCCGGGCGGCGTGCGCGGCCGGTCCAGCATCTTGAAGTCCGGGTGGAACGCAGTGAAGTGCACCGGCACGTCCGCTCCGAGGTGCCCGGTGACCCACTGGGTCAGCGCGCCGATCTCCTCGTCGGAATCGTTCGCCCCGGGAATCAGCAGGTTGGTGATCTCCAGCCACACGCTGGTCTGGTGCTTGAGGTACTGCAGGGTCTCCAGCACCTGGTCCAGCTTCCCCAGGCACACGCGGTGGTAGAAGCCGCCGGTGAATCCCTTGAGGTCCACGTTCGCCGCGTCCAGGTGCCGGTAAAACTCGGCCCGAGGCTCCGCGCACATGTACCCGGCCGTCACCGCCACCGCCTTGATGCCGAGTTCGCGGCACGCGTCGGCCACGTCCACCGCGTATTCCAGGAAGATGACCGGGTCGTTGTACGTGAACGCAACGCTGCGGCAGCCAAGTTCTCTCGCGGTGCGGGCGATCGCTTCCGGAGATGCCTCATCGGCCAGCGTGTCGATCTCCCGCGATTTGGAGATGTCCCAGTTCTGGCAGAACCGGCAGCCCAGGTTGCATCCGGCTGTGCCGAACGACAGCACCGGCGAGCCTGGCAGGAAGTGGTTGAGCGGCTTCTTCTCGATCGGGTCAACGCAGTAGCCGCTGGAACGCCCATAGGTGGTCAGGACAATCGCGTCGTCCCGGCGCATCCGCACAAAGCAGAACCCGCGCTGACCCTCCTGCAAACGACATGCCCGCGGGCACACATCACACTGGACCCGCCCGTCCTGCGTGCGGTGCCAGTACCGCGTCGCCACCGTGGCATGGTCCATCGCTAGCCTCCACCAGACACTACCTCCAGGTGCCGTGCCCACCTGTTGCGCGGGGCAACGCGATGGGTGGCGTGCCTCCCCTGCCCAACCGATTCCGTCCTCTAGGCCACGCAGACGCCCGGGACGACGGTGCCGCTGTCGCCGTGCGTCGTCGCGCAGAGGAGGAGATTAACTCTGCTGTCGGCCATTGCCTCGCATAGACGGGCAAGCTCGCCAGGCTGATTTTCCAACTCCACCGCGAAGGCGCTCATCTGGTGCCCCCTCTCCCTGGCAGCATGACGCGTCTCCCTAGCGGCATGACGCGACCACCGCTAACGCCAAGCTGCCTCTGGCCGGGGCGCCATCTGACGCGGGGGCCGGGGGCGGGCTGTGGCTGTTGAGAACCGGCCTGGCGTAGTTCTTCCCGCACGGTGCTGGCCCGAACGGGCCCCGGGGGGAGCAGTGCCCTGGGCTCAGCGGACGGTGGCCTGGCTGGAATGAGCTTGCCTGGCCAGGGTCAGCTGCCCACAGGTTGGTGGCCACCGGGCTGATGGCCGGGCGAGGTTGACTGGAGGCCGTTGATGATGGTGCGCAGGCCGACGGTGAAGGTTTCGTCGCGGTCGTTGGCCCAGACGTGCTCGCCGAGGACGGCCAGCACGGGGAAACGGTCGGCGGGCAGTGACCGCAGGAATGCGTGCATCTCGCGCCTGGTCGCGGTGTCCTGGATGCGCTGCTCGGCGGCGGTGGTGCGGTCGCTGAGCGCGAAGCCGAGGGTGTAGTCGTAGATCAGGCGGTAGGCCCGGGCGGCCTCGCGTTCGGGCAGGCCAGCCGCGTGGAGCGGCGCGAGGAACGCCTCGGCCAGGGCGAGGGAGGCAGGGCTGAGGGGGTCGCGGGTCTTGAGCAGCCCGGCGATGCCGGGGTGGTTCTCCAGGACAGTCCGCAGCCGTTGCGCGAGGGTCATGACCTGCCCGGTCCAGCCGTGGGAGGGATCGGTCAGGCAGTCGACCTCGCTCAGCACGCCGTCGAGGATGAGGTCGTGCAGCTGCTCCTTACTGCGGACGTGGCGGTACAGCGCGCCTGGTACCACGCCGAGCCGGGCGGCGAGGGTGCGCATGCTGAGGGCCTCGACGCCATCGCCGCTGATGACCGCGAGGGCCTCGGTGACGACGCGTTCGCGGGTGAGCGCGCGGCGGCGGTTTTCCTCGCCGTCTGGGGGGGTGAACCACAGCCGGTGGGCGCCCGCGCCGCCGCCGGCTGCCTGCCGCTGGTTCGTCATGCCTGCCTCCCGGGCCGCGTTTGACTGTGAACACTGTTCATTATACAATGAACAGTGTAGCTCGGGAGTAAATAGTGTTCACTACGAGCGGTGTTCTTCCGGGACCGCCGGGCCGATGGCCCGGCCAGTCGCACAAGGGAGAAAACATGACACTCATGACCGGCTGGGACCTGTTTGAAGATCTGCGTGCCGCGCAGGAGGAAATGATGATGGCCAGGACACTCGCCTGGCGGGCAGGCCAGCAGCGTGACAGCGCAGCCGCCGCCGCAGCCTGGGCGCCGGCGGTCGAACATCTCCGAACGCAAGGACGCATACCTGGTGGCGGCCGACCTCCCCGGTGTCAAGACCGGCGACGTGGAGATCACGTTCGAGGACGGCTTGCTGACGATCCAGGGCGAACGGCACCCCACCCACGATGCTGCCGGGGAGAAGGTCCACCGGGCCGAGCGCCGCTACGGCGCCTTCCGCCGCTCGATCACCCTGCCGAGCCACGTTGAGGCAGACAAGATCGAGGCCGCGGCGCAGGACGGCGTGCTCCAGATCCTGATCCCCAAGGCACAGGAAGTACAGGCCAAGCGGATCACCGTGCATGCCGGCCAGCCTCAGGGCGCCCTCACGCCCGGCACAGTGGTCGGCAACGGCAGCTGACAGCAAACCCGGCAGCACCGCAGGAACCGGACCGCAACCCAGGGAACATGACCCTGCGGCCGTCACCGCTGGACACAGCGGTGACGGCCGCAGCAGCTACGTACGCCGCGCACGGCTCCCCGGTCGCCGCCTACCGGCTGTCGTTCCTCGTGGCGGCTGGGATCATGGCCGCAGCTCGGGGTGTAGTTGCTGGTGGTGTAAGAGACCACCAGCGCCGCAGGTGACTGCGGCGGCTAGGTAAACCCCACCTGGAGCAAGGTCAGAAGGGACCCCGCTGGTGCCGGGGGACTGCGCGAGCGGTTGAGGGCGGCCCGCCCGATGCTCGCGGGTAGACTGCATGAGGCTGCCAGCAACGGCAGCCCTAGCTGGATGGCCGCCGGCCCACGCACGTGGGTGCACAGAACCCGGCCTACAGGCCGGCTCGCCCGCCGCCTGACCAAGGGGGTTCCGTTGACGCAGTTCCAGCGGAAATAATCGGGCGAAAACATGGAGGCGGGCGACCTGGTCGAGCCGGTAGCTCACGGTGCAGAGGCTTCGCGGCGTCGTGCGGCTGAACAGCCTCTGCTGCGATCCGTGGCCGGGTGATGCCGTGATTGGTGACTGGGTGTGCAGACTGGGTGTGTCGGCGTTCGCGTGCAGCCGCCGGGTGGAAGGAGCCCAGTATGAGCACACCGGCTGATTCCGGCCTGACGGTGGACGGTGCGGACCTTGAGCGTCTGGTCACTGGCCTGCATCACGATCCGCACAGCCTGCTAGGCGCTCACCCGGCGCGGGACAGTGAGGGCCGTGGTTGTGTGGTGATCCGCGGGTGGCGTCCTGACGCGGTCAGCATGGTCCTCCTCGTCGGTGAGCGGCGAATCGACATGCGCTGCGTGCACCCCGCGGGGCTGTTCGCCGGGGTGGTGGAGGGGCCGGAGATCCCGGAATACCAGCTGGAGGCGATTTATCCAGGTGGTGTCGTGGTGACGGTTGATGACCCATACAGGTACTGGCCCACGCTCGGCCAACTCGACCTGCACCTGCTGGCCGAGGGCCGGCACGAGGGGCTATGGCGCCATCTTGGGGCGCAGGTGCGAGTGCACCAGGGGACGCGCGGCACGTCGTTCGCGGTGTGGGCGCCTGGCGCCCGGACGGTGCGCGTCGTTGGTGACTTCAACGGCTGGGACGGCCGCCTTCACCCGATGAGAGTGCTGGGCAACTCTGGGGTCTGGGAGATCTTCCTGCCTGGGACTGGCCCTGGCGCACGCTACAAGTTCGAGGTAATGAGCCAGCACGGATATGTGAGCCTGCGGGCGGACCCGTTCGCCTTCGCGACCGAGGTGCCGCCAGCCACGGCGAGTGTTGTCACCCAGAGCAGGCACGAATGGCAGGACGCGGCATGGTTCGCTGACCGGGAGACTGCCGATCTGCTGCATGCTCCGGTGTCGGTCTATGAGTGCCACCTGGGCTCGTGGCGGCTGACCCAGGATTCCGATGGCGGGTGGCGGCCGCTGACCTACCGTGAAGCGGCTGAGGCCCTGCCCGGGTACCTCAGCGACCTCGGTTTCACCCATGTTGAGTTCCTCCCGATCGCTGAGCACCCGTTCTCCGGCTCCTGGGGTTATCAGGTGACGGGGTTCTACGCGCCGACGGCACGGCACGGGACTCCTGATGACTTCCGCTACCTAGTCGACCGGCTGCACCAGGCAGGCATCGGTGTCCTGGTCGACTGGGTCGCCGGGCATTTCCCCAAGGACGACTGGGCGCTGGCACGCTTCGACGGCACGGCGCTGTACGAGCACGCCGACCCCCGCCTGGGCGAGCACCCCGACTGGGGCACGCTGGTGTTCAACTACGCGCGCCACGAGGTCCGGAACTTCCTGCTCGCGAACGCGCTGTTCTGGATCGAGGAGTTCCACGTCGATGGCCTGCGCGTGGATGCCGTCGCCTCCATGCTCTACCTGGATTATTCACGCCGGGAAGGCGAGTGGGTCACCAACAGGTTCGGCGGCCGGGAAAACCTGGAAGCCATCGACTTCATCAAGGAAGTCAACGAGGTGGTATACCGCCACCATCCCTCGGTCATGCTGGTCGCCGAGGAGTCCACCTCCTGGCCGGCTGTCTCCCGGCCCACCTACCTAGGCGGGCTCGGTTTCGGGTTCAAGTGGAACATGGGGTGGATGCACGACACCCTGGTCTATTTCGCTAAGGATCCGGTGCACCGGCGCTATCACCATCACGAGCTCACGTTCGCCTTGCTGTACGCGTTCAGCGAGAACTTCATGCTGCCACTGAGCCACGACGAGGTCGCACACGGAAAGGGATCGTTGCTCAGCAAGATGCCAGGCGACCGCTGGCAACAGTTCGCGAACCTGCGCGCGCTGCTGACCTGGATGTGGGCACATCCCGGCCGCCAGCTGCTGTTCATGGGCGGCGAAATCGCCCAGAACGACGAATGGCGGCATGACAGCAGCCTCGATTGGCACCTCCTTGACTACCCCGAGCACGCCGGAGTGCAGGCACTAGTCCGCGCGCTCAACACCGTCTACCGCCACGAGCCCGCATTGTGGGAGCAGGATTTCGACTGGCCCGGTTTCCGCTGGATCAACCCCAACGATTCAGAAAACAGCGTGCTGTCATTCCTGCGCTTCCCGGCCACTGGCGGGCGCCCCGTCGCCTGCGTCGCGAACCTCACCCCGCTGCCCCGACCCGACTACCGTATCGGCCTCCCACAACCGGGGCGCTGGGTGGAAATCCTGAACTCCGACAACGCGGAGTTCGGCGGCAGCAACACCCTCACCGGCGCCATCACCTCCGAGCCCACCGGCTGGAACGACCTCGACTACTCCACTACGCTCACGCTGCCGCCCCTTGGCGTCCTGTGGCTCGCCCACGAGCCCGAGACCAACCTGTCCGCTGCGCCAGACCCAGCAACATCGGGCTGACGGCGCAGCCTCGGCCCGGTAACCCGCGGGCGTGCCGGGCGGTCGTGCCCACCCGGTCCCGGCCTGGTGTTCCTCGGTAAGCTCAGAGTGTGCGCGTCTGGCCGGGAACTGCTTATCCACTCGGTGCCACCTGGGACGGATCGGGCACTAATTTCGCCCTGTTTTCCGAAGTGGCCGACCGGGTGGAGCTGTGCTTGTTCAAATCCGGCCAGGTCCGCGAGACGCGCGTCGAACTCACCGAGATGGACGGCTTCGTCTGGCACTGCTACCTGCCGGGCGTCGGCCCGGGCCAGCGGTACGGCTATCGCGTTCACGGCCCGTACGCGCCGGGCCGCGGACACCGGTGCAACGCGGCGAAGCTGCTGCTCGACCCGTACGGCAAGGCCGTCGAGGGCCAGGTGCGCTGGCACGAGGCCCTGTTCTCGCACCGGCCCGGCAGGCCGGAGGCGGTCAACACTCGCAACAGCGCCCCTTTTATGCCGCGCAATGTTGTTATCAACCCGTACTTCGGCTGGGGGGATGACCGGCCGCCGCGAACGCCGTATCACGAGACGGTCATGTACGAGGCGCATGTCCGCGGCCTGACCCTGCGCCATCCGCAGATTGCGCCCGAGCAGCGTGGCACCTACGCGGGCCTGGCGTCCCCGGTGATCATCGACCATCTGACCCGGCTGGGCGTGACCGCCGTCAAGCTGATGCCGGTGCATCAGTTCGTCTCGGAGCGGGAACTGGCGGCCCGGGGCCGGGCCAACTACTGGGGCTATAGCACGATCGCGTTCCTGGCTCCGCACAATGGCTACTCGTCGTCAACCGAGCCAGACGGCCAGGTCGCCGAGTTCAAGTTGATGGTCAAGGCGCTGCACGCGGCGGGTATCGAGGTGATCCTGGATGTCGGCTACAACCACACGGCGGAAGGCGGCGCGTCCGGTCCGACGCTGTCCTTCCGCGGCATCGACAATGCCGCGTACTACCGGCTTGCCGACGGCGACCCGCGGGTCTACCTGGACTACACCGGCTGCGGCAATAGCCTCAATGCCCGCAGTCCGCATGCCCTGCAGCTGATCATGGACTCGCTACGGTACTGGATCCTGGACATGCATGTGGACGGGTTCCGGTTCGACCTGGCCGCGGCCCTGGCCCGGGAGCTGCACGAGGTGGACCGGCTGGCCGCGTTCTTCGGTCTGGTCCAGCAGGATCCGGTCGTGTCGCAGGTGAAGCTTATCGCCGAGCCGTGGGATGTCGGGGAAGGCGGCTACCAGGTCGGGAAGTTCCCGCCGCTGTGGTCGGAATGGAATGGCAGGTACCGCGACTGCGTGCGGGACCTGTGGCGCGGCCAGCCTGCGGCCCTGCCGGAGTTCGCCGTCCGGCTGACCGGCTCCAGTGACCTCTACGAGGCCAGTGGGCGGCGGCCGGTGGCGTCGGTTAACTTCGTGACGTGCCACGACGGATTCACCCTTGCGGACCTGGTCAGCTACGACCGCAAGCACAACGAGGACAACGGCGAGGACAACCTGGACGGCACCGATGACAACCGGTCCTGGAACTGCGGCGCGGAAGGCCCGTCCAACGATCCGGCGGTCAGCGAGCTGCGCGCCCGGCAGATGCGCAATTTCCTGGTCACGCTGTTCTGCTCGCAGGGCGTCCCGATGCTGCTGGCTGGTGACGAGATGGGGCGCACCCAGCAGGGCAATAACAACGCCTACTGCCAGGACTCGCCGCTGTCGTGGGTGGACTGGGAGAACGTCGGCAAGTACGCCGACCTGATTGACTTCACCCGGATGCTGTCAGCCCTGCGCCGGGCGCACCCGGTGTTCCGGCGGCGCAGGTTCTTCAGCGGCCGCCCCGCCCGGGCCGGCCACGGTAGCCTGCGGGACATCATCTGGCTGACCCCGTCCGGCCGGGAAATGACCGACGCGGACTGGGACGTCGGCTATGCCTCGTCGGTGGCAGTGTTCCTGAACGGCGACGCGATTACCGAGTCCGGCCCACGCGGCGAGACCGTGCGTGACAAGCACTTCCTGCTGCTGTTTAACGCGCACAGCGACGCCGTGCAGTTCGTGCTGCCCGACGCCGAGCAGGCCGGCGGTTGGCATCCTGTCGTCGAACACGGCGGCGCTGCCGAGCGTGCCCGGCACCGGTGCAGACGCCTGGCCTGAGGTGCTGGCCAGCGGGACGGCGGTCAACATCTCCGGCCGCTCGGTCATGGTGCTGCACGCCGCCGACGGTTCGGCCGGCGGGGCGCGCCTGGCCAGAACGGCTTAACGCGGCCTGGCAGCTCATCCCTCAGCGATGACCAGCTCTGGGGCGTCGCCGGGCTTTTCTCCACGTGCCGCGGGTGGCGGGCGCGCCGTTGGCGGTGCTGTCGGGGGCCTTGGCCTGGGTGTTGAGGAAGGTCTCCACGATGGTGGCCATGGTATTGGGCTGTGTTATGAGGTCGAGGTGGCCGCCGTGGTAGATGTGCAGTTCGCTGCGCGGGATCAGCCGGTGCATTATCCGCGCGTTGGCCAGGGGGCTGAGGGGATCGTCGTCGCCCGCGAGTATCAGGGTGGGAGGGCGTAGCAGTGGCAGCAGCGGGAGGCTTGTCCAGCCGGCCGCGGCCAGCAACTGGTAGTAGTAGCCCTTGCCTGGCCCGGGGAGTGCCGCCGGGTCAAGCAGCTGGCTGGCGCGGGCGGGGTGGCCGCGCAGGCTGCCACCATAGATCTCACCGGCGATGCTGGCGGCGTATTCCGGGTCGCGGTGGCGCCGCGGGGTGAGCATGTGCCGCAGGACGCGGGGGTGGCCCGGTACCATCAGCGCCCCAGTGCCAGTGGCCACCAGCACCAGGCGGCGCACCCGGGCCGGGTAGCGCAGCGCGAACTGCTGGGCGAGCCCGCCTCCCCAGGAGATGCCCAGCACATCAGCTTGCTGGTAGCCGAGCTGATCAAGAAGATCGCTCAGCAACGGCGCCGAGGTCCACAGGTGGTAGGGGATGACCGGCGGAGGGGACCCGCCGATGCCGGGCAGGTCGAAGCGGATCACTGCCCGCTGCGGGTCGAGTGCGTCAACGAACGGCTGCAGCAGCTCAAGGCGGGCGCCAATGCCATTGCACAGCACCAGCGGCGGCCATCGGGAGTTCCCGCCGCGCACCGCGACCTGCAGGACCCGGCCCGGCAGGGCTAGTGTCCGCTTCTGCTCACCCGCCGCAGCGCGCCGACGCCAGCCCTTGACCATCGTGCGCAGCCCGGCCGGCCGCCCGTTGCTGCCGACTTCCGCCGGCTGAGGCCGGTCAGTGGTCATGCACGTACACCTCCAGTTCGGCAATGCATGACCACGAAGGTCACCTGACGGCAGCTAGCGTGAGGCCAGGAACTCGGAGCTTGTGGCGGGCGGTGCCGGCGGATCAGCGCGGGTCACGAAGACCTGCGGGCTGATCATGTGCAGCGCGCCGAGCAGGGTGCCCAGGGCCTCGCCCTCGGTAAGCCCGATTATCGCCTCACCCGTTATCCCGGCCTTGCCGATACTGCCGGGTATCAGGCGGACGACGCTCACTGCCTGGTCGGAGAGGGCCGCGTGAAACAGCGCACGGCTGCGCGGATCGTCGGACAGGGTTAGCCGGATTCTCCACATGATCTCATTCCGGTACATGGCGTCGCCTCCGCTAGTCCAGTACCACTACTTGCCGGTAACGCTCGCGGAGGCAAGGCGCCGGCACCAGAGGCACAAGTCCTTACCGGCCGGGTCGAAAGGCCGTTCGAGCCAACCCTAGCGTCGCTGACGCGCGGCGGACCGCTTCCGTTCGCGTCCCGATGCACGCAGCGTTCCCGTGATCGCCGAGGACGACCGCCTCCCGGACGAGCTGGTTGGAGCGTAATCGCCCGTAACTCAAAGCTCACATGAATGTAACTCAAAGCTCACATGAATTTACCGGGATCCCGCGAGACCTGGCTATCTTTCTCCAGGCTCAGGCTGCGCTTAGAGCCAGCTGGCTGGCATTCTCCTCAATCATTGGCGCGCCGTCCTGTCGGAATTGACAGCTATCTAAATTGCGGGCTGAAGAAGTCATATAAATCGCTGCATGGAGCGTTATTCAAAACCGACTAGCGAGCGCAGGCCCGGAGGACCTGCGCGAGTGCTCGGTGCAGGTCAGGAAAACGTCAGCCGGTGCACGATCATTTGAATAACGCGACTTTTGAATAAGGCAGATGGAGTGGACCTGAGGATCGCGGCAGGCAGCGTGTTCTCGCTGCTGGGTCTGGACGGGCCGGTAAGTCAGTTACCGCACTGTGGTTATGTTTCGTTGACCTGTCTCGCCGGGACCGCTAGGGTCCGCTGCATGAAGATCATCATTAACCTGGCGTACGACACCGACACAGGACAGCTCTTCGAGGCTGGCGAACATGACCTTCATGATGTGCACGCCGTCCTGACCGGGCCATACACCATGTGGGTGGAAGACTCCACGGATCAGCCGGCTCGTCACCATGTGGAGAATGCCACCGACCTGGCGGACGCAACGCTTCGCGACATCGCCGGCCTCATCTATCTAACGATCGACAAGGAATGATCTTCAACCGCGTTCGGTGCTGTTGACTCCTTTGTGGCGAGCATGGTCGGCCGGGGCAGAGATCCGTAACACCGTCGGCGTAGTCCGGATCGTCATAACCTCGTGGGTGCGGGCGGGAGGGTGAGGATGACCGACCGGTCACGTCTTCGGTGCAATGTTCTCGCCGACAGGGTGATGCCGGCTGAGGGCGCAGCCGCGTTCATCGCGCCGGGCGATCATGTCGGGATGAGCGGGTTCACCGGTTCTGGCCATCCGAAGGCAGTGCCGGGCGCGCTGGTCCGCCGCGTCACCGACGCGGCCGAGCGCGGTGAGCGTTTCGCGGTCAGCGTCTGGACCGGCTCGTCTACCGCGCCCGAGCTGGACGGGGCGCTGGCGGCGGTGGACGGGATCGATCTGCGCATGCCCTACCAGTCCGACCCGGTGACTCGCGCCAAGATCAACGCAGGACTGCTCGACTACGTGGACGTGCACCTGTCGCACGTCGCGGACATGGTGTCGGAAGGCTTCTTCGGTCACCTCGATGTCGCGCTCATCGAGGTCGCCGGCATCACCCCCGACGGGGCGCTGATCCCGTCCTCCTCGGTTGGCAACAACACGACGTGGATCGACGTGGCCGACCGGGTCATCCTCGAGGTCAACTCCTGGCAGCCCATCGAGCTGGAGGGCATGCACGACATCTACCACGGCACCGCGCTGCCCGGGCACCGCACGCCGATCCAGATCCTCCGGCCCTCCGACCGGATCGGCGTGCCCTACCTGCGCTGCCCGCTGGAGAAGATCATCGCTATCGTCCCGACACACGAGCCCGACTACAGCCTCCCGTTCAGGCCGGCTGACGGTGACACGCAGCTGATCGCCGGGCACGTCCTGGACTTCCTGACCCACGAGATACGGCGCGGGCGGCTGCCCGCCCCGCTCCCGCCGCTGCAATCCGGCGTCGGCAACATCACCAACGCCGTGCTGGCTGGGCTTGACGGCCCGTTCCCGCCGCTGACTGCCTACACCGAGGTGATCCAGGACGGCATGCTGCAGCTGTTGCGCTCAGGTGCGATGAGCATCGCCTCGGCGACCGGCTTTTCCCTCAGCGAGGACGGTTTCGCCGAGCTGCACGACCACATCGGCGGCTACCATGACCGGATCATCCTGCGCCCGCAGGAGATCAGCAACCACCCCGAGGTCATACGCCGGCTGGGCTGCCTAGCGATGAACGGCATGATCGAAGCCGACATCTACGGCAACGTGAACTCGACCCACATCATGGGCTCGCGCATGCAGAACGGCATCGGCGGCTCCGGTGACTTCGCCCGCAACGCCTACCTCGCCATGTTCCTGTCCCCCTCGACCGCCAGGAACGGGGCGATCTCGTGCATCGTGCCGATGGCCAGCCACGTCGACCACACCGAGCACGACGTGCATGTCATCGTCACCGAGCAGGGCATCGCCGACCTGCGCGGCCTGCCGCCGCGGCGCCGTGCCCAGCAGATCATCGACCACTGCGCGCACCCCGACTACCGGTCGGCCCTGCAGGACTACCTCGACCGGGCCACCGCCACCGGACCCGGCAGGCATACCCCGCACCTGCTCGACGAGGCCTTGTCCTGGCACGTGCGGTACCTGCGCGAGGGAACCATGCGACCGCACTGAAGCGGCTGGGGCGTGCTCAGAGCAGCCGACGCAGGAAGGGGTCCCTGGGCTCCGCGGGGCTGACCCGCACCCGGACGTCGACGCTGTAGACGCCGTCCTCCCGGGCGACGACGGGATTGAGGTCCAGCTCGCTGACCTCAGGGAGATCGTCAGCGAGCCGGGAGACCCGCAGCAGCACGTCAGCGAGCGCGGCGGTGTCCACCGGCGGGATGCCCCGATGGCCGAACAGCAGCGGCGCGGCGCGCACTGAATTGATCATCTCGTCGGCGTCAGCGTCGGTCAGCGGGGTCAGCCGGGCCATGTGATCACCGAGCATCTCGCTGGCCACGCCGCCGAGCCCGAACACCACCAGCGGCCCGAACACGGGCTCCTGCACCACGCCGATGAACACTTCGACGCCGCCGGCCAGCATCGGCTGGACAAGCACCCGCTGCAGCCGCGGCCCGAAGTCGGCCGCCAGCATCCGGTAACCCTCGGCCACTTCCTGCGGAGTGCGCAGATCGATCCGGATGCCCCCGGCGTCGGTCCGGTGCACCAGTCCCTCAGCCTCCGCCTTGAGCACGACGTGGCCGCCGAACTGCCCGGCGGCCGCAGCTGCTTCCTGCTCGCTGGCCGCAGCCACGGTGGGAACCACCGGGATGCCGTAGCAGGACAGCAGGTCGGCGGCCCGTCCTTCCGGCAGCCAGCCGCAGGCCGGCGAGCCAGCCAGGAAACCAGTGACCAGGGTGCGCGCGTCAGCCGCGCGCAGCCCGCCCAGCTCGGGGACCTTGCCGCGCTGCCGTCGCCGCCAGGCCTGGTACCGGGCTGCGTGGCCCAGCGCGCGGGCCGCATTATCGGGGTCGGCGTAGCAGGGCACTCCGGTGACAGCCGCCGCCGCTACGTCGATGATCGCCGCCGCCTGACCGGCAGCTACCGGGCCGGCGGCTGCGGCACCGCCCGCCGGGCTGGTGCCCGCGTGCAGGCCGGAGGGCGGTTGCGCGACGGGCAGGCGCTTGAGCCGTGTCACAGACTCGGCCCGGTCGAGCAGGGCGACCGCCAGCGGCTTGCTGACGACCGCCTCGGCCACCGCGGCGCTCAGGTCGGAGAACGCCGTGGGCACCGCCACCGCGAGCACCGCGTCCACGCCGTCGTCAGCGGCCACTTCCTCGACGCAGGCACGGAAGGTATCAGTCGTCACCACCGGGCTGGTGTCCACCGGTCCGGTCACCACCGCACGGGGCGGCAGCAGCCCGCGCAGCGTGCGCCGGGTGGCCGCGCTCAGCTGCACGACCTGCAGGCCGTGGTCGGCGCAGGCGTCGGCGGCCAGCGCGGCCGCGCCGCCTGCATTGGCGATGATCGCGACCCGGTTGCCTGCGGGCAGCGGCTGGCAGGCGAGCAGCGCAGCAGTATCGACAAGCTCGCCGAGACTCGTGGTGGCGATGACACCCGCCTGGCTGAACATGGCCTCCTGGGTGGTCAGCGGCGTCGCGGCCGCCGCGGTGTGGGTGGCCGCGCGGTGGCCTGCCGGGGACCGGCCGCCGACGACGGTCAGCACCGGCATCTGCTGTGCGACCCGGCGGGCCGTCCCGGCGAACTTGCGCGGGTTGCCGAAAGACTCTACGTACATGACCGCTATCTGAGTCACCTCATCCTGCGCCCACCAGGTCAGCAGGTCGGTAGGGGACACGTCGTACTTGTCGCCGGCCGACGCGAAGGAGGACACGCCGAAGCCAAGCCTGGACATCTGCTCGAGCAGCGCGATCCCCACGCCGCCCGACTGCACGACCAGGCCGACCACGCCGCGCAGCGGGTGGTCGGCGGCGAAGGTCGCGTCCAGGCCGATCCAGGGCACGATCACGCCGAAGCAGTTCGGCCCGACCAGCCGCATGCCATACCGGCGGCAGACGGCCAGCAGTTCCGCGCCCGCGGCGCCCCGGCAGGAACTTATTACTATGAGGCCCCGGACTCCGTTGCGGCCGCATTGCGCCGCCACCTCAGGCACCGCGGCCGACGGCACTGCGATGACCGCCAGGTCCACCTGCCCGGGCAGCTGATCGACGGAGGCCACGCAGGGCACCCCGTCCATGGTCTGGGCATGCGGATTGACCGCATAGACGGGCCCGGTGAAGCCGCCAGTCACGATGTTGTGCAGGATGGCCTCGCCCACGGTGCCGTGGCGTTGGCTCGCGCCCACCACGGCGATCGAGCGCGGCTGCAGCAGCGGGCGCAGGCTCGCCACATTCGCCCGGCTTTCCCTGCTGGCCACAGATTCCAGGTAACTGCCCAGCCGGTAATTGTCGTCGCCGCTGGGCAGGGGGAAGGTCAGCTCGACGACGCCCTCGACTATCCGCCGCGTCATGGGCAGGCCGGCGTCCGCGAATACCCGCAGCATCGCCGAGTTCTCCGCCAGCGTCTCCGCGGTGAACGCCCGCAGGTCGCGCTGCCGCGCCTGCCAGACCAGGTGCTCGAGCAGCAGGCTGGCGATACCGCGGCCGTGCATGTCATCAGGGACGGCGAACGAGACCTCCGCGACGCCGGGCTTCCCGGCGGGCTCGTAGGCGGCGACGCCGACCAGCCGGCCGTCCTGCCAGGCGAGCAGCGCCGCATGGTCGGAATCCGGCTCGCGGCAGACCCGCTTGGCTTCCTGCTCGGCGGCGCGCGGGCTCAGGCTGAAGAACCGCAGGTACATGTTGTCCGGCGACATGGCAGCGTGCATCGCGCGCACCGCCTCAGCATCCTGCAGCCGGGCCGGCCTGATCTCCACCGTGCTGCCGTCGGTCAGCAGCGCGAACATGGCCGCAGCCGGCGTGCTCACCAGGCCGCCCCTTCAGCTGACGGCACAACAATGACCGGGCACTGCACCTGCTCGCAGCAGTAACTGCTCATCGACCCGTGCACCCCGGCTGCGGGCCGCTGAGGCCGCGCGCACCGGAGCAGTCCGCCACGATCGGCTTTCTGCCCGGTCGGTGCTCCGCGCGGCTCAGCCGCCGGCAGATGATCACATACGCTCGTAGATCGCGGCGATGCCCTGGCCGCCGCCGATGCACATGGTGACGAGCGCGTACCTCCCAGATATCCGCTTCAGCTCATAAAGCGCCTTGACCGTCAGGATGGCGCCGGTGGCGGCAACGGGGTGCCCCAGCGAGATGCCGCTGCCGTTAGGGTTGGTCCGGTCCAGCGGCAGGCCGAGTTCGCGAACCACGGCGAGGGCCTGAGCGGCGAATGCCTCGTTCACCTCGAACACGTCGATGTCATCGAGTTTCAGGCCGGTCTGGTCCAGGATCTTCCTGACGGCCGGTACCGGGCCGATGCCCATGATCCTGGGCTCGACGCCGGCGTGGCTGTAGGCGACCAGGCGGCCCATCGGCTGCAGGCCGTGGCTGCTGGCGTACGTGGCGCTGGTGAGCACGACAGCGGCCGCCGCGTCGTTCATTCCTGAGGCGTTTCCGGCTGTCACCGTGCCGTCCTTGGAGAACGCCGGCCGCAGCCGGGCCATCCCCTCCAGGTTAGCGTCTGGCCGGATGTGCTCGTCGGCTGTCACCTCGACAGTGCCCTTCTTGGCGGGCGCCTGGACGGGCGTTATCTGCTCGTCGAAGTAGCCGCGCCGCGACCGCCGCGGCGGCCCGGCGGTGGCTCTCGACCGCCAGCGCGTCCTGATCCTCACGCGAGATCCCAAAGTCCTTGGCCACGTTCTCAGCTGTCACGCCCATGTGGCAGCCATCCCACGGGTCGCCCAGGGCGCCGACCACCGCGTCAATGGCCTTGCCGTCACCCATCCGCTGGCCCCAGCGCATGCCCGGCAGCCAGTACGGGCCACGGCTCATGGACTCGGCACCGCCGGCCACCGCGACCTCGGCGTCACCCAGGGTGATGGCCTGAGCCGCCGAGACGATAGCCTGCAGCCCGCTGCCGCAGAGCCGGTTCACGGTGAACGCCGGCATGGTGACGGGCAGGCCGCCGTTGACGGCGGCGACCCGGCTCAGGTACATGTCCCTGGGCTCGGTGTGAATCACGTTGCCGAAGACCGCGTGGCCGAAGTCCTCCGGATCGACGCCGGACCGGTGCACCGCCTCGCGGACCACCGTCGCCGCCAGGTCGCACGGCGGCACGCCCATGAGGCCGCCGCCATACCGGCCGATGGCGGTCCGGGTGCCAGACAGCACGACAACATCGTTCAGTTCGGTCATGACGTTCCCCTCTACATGTCCAGGCCGTCGCCTACTGCCCGGATCCACCCGGTTATGCAGGCAGACCGGCCCGCAGCCAGGAGGCACTCAACGCGGACGAGCTCTTCGGGCTGGCCAAGTCGGCCGACAGCACCCGGTGCCCTGATACGGTCAGGCACCTGATCCGGGTTTCCCGCGAACATGGGCGACAGATCGAGATCCGGCGTCACCTTCATCAGCGCCGTCCCCTCGTTCGGACGGGTGCCCTGTTGCCCGCGCTGTCCTGGAGCCTTGCCTTCGATGCTGTGCTGAAAGACCGCGCCCTGGCTAGGGACGAACGTCCCGCAATCACCGTGCCATGCCTGCAGTGTCCCCAGTGTCTGGGACCTCGTCGCCGCCATCGAGACCTTCACCGACGGCTGGAACGACCGCTGCCGCCCTTCACGTGGACCCAGGTGGCCGGCGAGTTACTGCGGCACTGACGGCGGTAAGGGCACTCCGTTCACGCGACGTTCCCGTGGAACGGGCACCGGCATGCGGGACCTTCGACCCTACGCGGCCAGCGCCTGTCAGCCTATGTTCATCATATGTATTCTGGGACGTTGGTTATGTGTTGTTGGCGTTCAGGAGCCACACGTCTCTAATACACAACTACCTGGTTGGGGAGAACTGCAAAGAAACTTCAGTTTCGGCCGCTCTCGCCGACGACCTGGCCCTCCCGGAACGGGATATTAAACCAGGCCCGGGATGGCCGACAGTAGAGAGGTACCCGTACATGGACTTCGAGTTGACTGACGAGCAGGAGCTGGTCCGCAGCACGGTAAGAGAGTTCGCCGACGCCGAACTCGCTCCGGTCGCGGCCGAGATCGATCGTGATCACCGCTTTCCCGAGGAAGTCATCCCCAAGATGGCAGGCCTGAGCCTTATGGGCATGCCCTACCCCGAGGAGGTGGGTGGTGCCGGGGCAGACTACGTGAGCTACGTGATAGCTCTTGAAGAAGTGTCGAGAGCGTGCGCCACCACGGGGGTCATCATGACGGCGCACACCACGCTTGCCACCTGGCCCATCTTCAAGTTCGGAACTCAGGCCCAAAAAGACAAGTACCTCTACGACATGGCCTCCGGCCGCCGCCTGGGCGCTTTTGCCCTGACCGAGCCGGCCGCGGGAACGGACGCGGGCGCCGGCACGTGCACGGCGATCCTGAGCGGGGACGAGTACGTTCTCAACGGATCGAAGATCTTCATCTCCAACGCCCCGTACGCCGACGTCTACATCGTCTTCGCGAAGACGGATCCGGACCAGGGGACGCGGGGGATGAGTGCCTTCATCGTCGAGAAAGACACTCCCGGGTTCTCCGTCGGAGAGGCAGAGCACAAGCTCGGAATTCGCGGCTCCAGCACGCCGCCCCTCTACTTCAGTAACTGCCACATTCCCAGGGATGCGCTCCTCGGCGGGGAAGGCAACGGTTTCAGGGTAGCCATGCAGACGCTCGATGGCGGGCGGATCGGCATCGCCGCGCAGGCACTGGGCATAGCCCAGGCGGCGCTCGACGCGTCGGTAGCGTACGCCAAGGAGCGTGTCCAGTTCGGCAAGCCGATAGCCACTCTGCAGGCTATTCAGTGGATGATAGCCGATATGGCCACCGAGATCGACGCCGCCCGGCTCCTCACCTACCGGGCCGCATCAAACATGGACAACGGCCGTCCCTATTCCACCGAAGGGGCGATGGCCAAGCTGTTCGCCTCGGAGACTGCCACCCGGGTGGCAGGCAAGGCAATCCAGATCCATGGCGGATACGGTTATACGGAGAGCTATCCGGTGGAGCGGAACTGGCGCGACGCCAAGATAACCGAGATTTACGAGGGCACGTCCGAGGTGCAGCGTATGGTTATCGCGAGAAGCTGCCTGCGGTGAGGGTAAGCGGGCCGGGAATCCCGACTGTGCACGGTGCGGGTGGAGGAGCGAGCATTGGCGCTTGAGCTAGCCTACGATGAGATCAAGATCGACGATAGCGCGTCGCTCGCCAAGACGATCACCGAGGCAGACGTCGTAAATTTCGCTGGCATCACCGGGGATTTCAACCCAATTCATATCGACGCCGTGTATGCGAGCCAGTCGATGTTCCAGGAGCGGGTCGCGCACGGCATGCTCGTAGCGGGGCTGATCTCCGCGGTGCTGGGCACCCTGCTTCCGGGCCCGAATTCTATTTACCTGGGGCAGGACCTCAAGTTCACGGCCCCGGTCAAGATCGGCGACACGGTCACCGCGGTAGTGACGGTGACAGAGAAGCGCGATGACAAGAGAATCTTGAAGCTCAGGACCACGGTGTCGAATCAGCGGGGCGAGGTGGTCGTGGACGGCAGCGCGGTCGTCAAGAAAATGGGTCTGTAGGCTGGCCGGTGCGTGAGGTGACGCGAGTGTCTTCGAGCAGTCACCGCGTCTGCCTGCCGCGGTGGCCGCCGCCGAGAGGAGCGCTATGAAGATTGTGGTCGCCTACAAGTGGACGTGCGACCCGGAGGAGGCCACGGTACGCGGCGACGGCACGGTGGACTGGAGCCGGGCGAAGCCCGGCATCAGCGCCTATGACCCGGTGGCCATAGAGCTGGCGCGCCGTCTCGCCGAAGCCGCGGGGGCCGAGCTGATCGGCGTGACGGTGGGGGCGAAGGGGGTCGGTGCCGCCATCGCGTCCAAGGCCGCGCTGGCCCGCGGCCTGGACCGAGTGGTGATCATCGAGGATGAGTCCCTGCAGGAAGCCGGGAGGTCCGAGCTGGCTGCGGTGCTCGCTGCGGCGGTCCGTCATATCGGCGACGTGGACCTGGTCATCACCGGCGACTCGTCGGTGGATGTGGCGGCCAAGATGGTGCCGACTGTGCTGGCCGGTGACCTCGGCTGGCCGGCTGTCGCTGAGGTCACCGCGGCTGATGGCCAGGCTGGCGCGCTGCGCGTGGAGCGCGCGATACCGGGTGGCACGCAGGTGCTCGAGATTTCCGGTCCCGCTGTGCTGGCCGCGTCCGCGGATGCCGCGGTGCCGCGGGTACCGGGCATGAAAGACCTCCTCGCGGCGGGCAAGAAGCCGGTCGAGCATCTGGAGCTCACGGCCGTGAACGTGCCGGCGAGGAGCGCGGTCATGACGGTCACGGGCCGGTCACGCCCGGACCGCAAGGCCCGCCAGGGCCAGCTCATCGACACTACCGACCCAGCGGCCGCCGCTGCCGAGCTCGTCGCCGCACTGCGCGGCGCCGGAGCGTTGTGACGGCCCGCCACAGGACCTGAGAAAGGACTCGACAATGAGCGTGAGCGCCTGGATCGTCGTCGGGGAGCAGCCGGCCATCGGCAACCTGATCACCGTCGCGCGTTCCCTGGGCGGGCAGGTCGGGGCGGTCGTGGCCGGATCCCGGTCGGTGGCCGAGACGGTGGCGGCGAGCGGTGTGGACAAGGTGGTCTGGTGCGGCGCGGCGGGCGAAGCTCCCGCCGAGGCCTACGCCCCAGCGGTCGCCGACATCGTCGCGGCCGAGCCACCCCGCGTGGTCCTCGGCGGGCGTAACCCAGGCGAGCGGGTGCTCCTTGGCGCTGCCGCGGCCCGGCTGCGGGCGGCCGTGCTGACCGGCGCGCGTTCGGTCTCAGCCGACGGCGACGGCGTCATCGTGGTCAACTCGGTTTTCGGCGACATCGCCGACGAGACCGTCGCTGTCTCCGGCCCGGTAGCCCTGCTGCTGGACGGCGGCAGCGTCCCTCCCGCGGGCGGCGGCAGCGTGCCCATCGAGGAGGCGGCCGCCACGCCGCTGGCCATGAAGGTGATCGAGACCAAGACGTCCGGCTTCGATGAGGTTGACCTCAACGCCGCCCCCCGGGTGATAGGCGTCGGCCGCGGCCTCAAGGCCAAGGAGGACCTCGCCATGATCGAGGCACTCGCCAACGCCGCCAACGCCGAGATCGCCTGCTCCCGCCCGGTGGCCGAGGGCCTGAACTGGATGGGGAAGGACCGCTACATCGGGAGTTCCGGCGCGCACATCGCTCCTCAGCTCTACTTCGCGGTCGGGATCTCCGGCCAGCTGCAGCACATGGTCGGCGTGCAGGGGGCGGAGACGATCGTGGCGATCAACTCCGACCCCAACGCCGCCGTCTTTAAGCAAACCGACTATGGCCTCGTCGGCGACCTCTACCAGCTCGTGCCGGCGATCACCGCCGCCCTGAAATGACGGTGCCAGATGCCAGAAACGGCTGAGCCAGACTTCGAGGTCATCGTTATCGGCGCCGGTATCGCCGGCTGTGTTACGGCGTACCAGCTCGCCCGGCAGGGACGTTCAGTGCTGCTGATCGAGCGGGGCGAGGCCCCGGGCTCAAAAAACCTCTCCGGTGGCGTGCTGTACTCCCGCGGCATCCAGGAGGTCTTCCCGGAGTTCCTCGACGAGGCTCCAGTCGAGCGCCGGATCACGCGCAACTACATCAACTTCCTCAATGCCGGGAGTTCTGTCGGCATCGACTACCAGGACGCGCGTCTGGCGGACCCGGTCAACGCGGTCACGGTGCTGCGCGCCAAGCTGGATGCGTGGCTGGCCGAGAAGTGCGAGGAGGCGGGCGCGCTCATCATGCCCGGCGTCCGCGTGGACCGGGTGCTTACCGAGGACGGTGTCGCTGGCCAGCGGGTCGTGGGCGTCCAGGCCGGCGAGGACGAACTGCGTGCCCGTGTGGTCGTCGCGGCCGACGGGGTGAATTCCTTTATCGCCAAGGAGGCCGGGCTGCGCCGCAGCGAGCCGCTGAACCACCTGGCCGTCGGCGTGAAATCCGTGGTGTCGCTGCCCAGGGAGACGATCGAGGCACGATTCAACCTGACCGGCGATGAGGGCGCAGCCATCGCCGCGGTCGGTGACTGCACCGAGGGCGTCGGGGGCGGTGGCTTTCTCTACACCAACATCGACTCCCTTTCCGTTGGCGTGGTCGTGCGCCTGGACGATCTCACCGCCAAGGGGAAGGTCGTCACGGACATTTTCGACCACTTCCTCGAGCACCGGTTCATTGCCCCGTACCTTGAGGGCGGAGAGCTGGCCGAGTACGGCTGCCATCTGGTCGCCGAGGGCGGCATGAAGATGATCGGCGAGATCGCCATGGACGGCATGCTCGTCGTCGGTGACGCCGCCGGGCTCACCCTCAATACCGGGCTGACCGTGCGCGGCATGGACCTGGCGGTCGCCTCCGCGGTCGCCGCCGCCGAGGGCATCATCTCCGGCCTGGAGCGAAACGACACGTCCAAGGCAGGCCTGGCCGGGTACCGGCAGAGATTCTTTGCCTCGTACGCTGGCCAGGACATGAAGACCTACGCCAGGGCGCCCGCCTTTCTTGAAGCCGAGCGCATGTACAAGCATTATGGCGAGCTTTTCGCCGACGTCCTGTACGGCGCATTCAACCTCGACACCCAGCCCCGCCGGCATCTCCTGAGCGTCGCACGTAAGACGCTGACCCAGTCGCCGGTGAAGATGAGGCAACTGGTCCGCGACGGCATTTCAGGAGCACGCGCGCTATGAAACCACTGTCCGTCCCTGAGCGGCTGACGAAGAACCGGTTCGTCCTCGACGAGCAGGAATCTCACATCGAGGTCAACCAGGAGATCGCCAAGGCCACCGGAACCGGCAAGGCCATAGTCGCCTGCTGCCCGGCCCACGTCTACACCGAGGAACCCGACGGGACCATCTCCGTCGAGTACGCAGCTTGTCTCGAGTGTGGGACCTGCCTGGCCGTCGCCGCTCCCGGGGCCCTGAAATGGCACTACCCCCGCGGCGGGTTCGGCGTCCAGTTCCGCGAGGGGTAGTGCCCGGCGAGAATTCTTACCGCTGAAGGACGTAGGTACCTGGTGCGGGACACAGCGGCCGGAATCTTGCGTTGCCCAGCGTGCGCGGGGCTGGCTTCATCTCGCCGCTTCGCTCCACCAGCCAGGTGGTGTAGTCCGGCCACCAGCTGCCCTGCACCGTCTCGGCCTGGGCCAGCCATTCGCGGTGGTCGGGCGGGTTGCCGGCCGCGAGCCGGAAGGTCGCCTTCGGGTTCGATGGCGGGTTGACCATCGCGGCGATGTGCCCGCTGTTGGAGAGCACGAACCGGGAGTTGCCGCCGAGCAGCTGGGTGGCGCGATAGGCCGACGGCCAGGGTGAAATGTGGTCGTCGATGCCGGCCACGACGTAGCTGTCCACGTCGATCTTGGACAGGTCGACGGGGGAGCCGAGCATGCTGGTGGCATCTGGCTTGGTCAGTGAGTTGTCCATGGCAATCTCGATGAAATTGCGGTGCAGCCCGGCGGGCATCCTGGTGGTGTCCGCGTTCCAGTACAGGATGTCGAACGGCGGCGGGGTCTTGCCCTGCAGGTAGTTGTTGACCCAGTAGTTCCAGATCAGGTCATCGGGCCGGAGCCAGGCGAACACCTCGGCGAGCGTGCGCCCGTCCATGTAGCCACGGGTGCGGGAGGCGAGGATCGACCCTGCGGCAGTGGTCGCGTCCATCAGCGAGACTGTCGTGCCCGCCTGCGTCATGTCCAGCAGCGTCACGCCCAGGCCCAGGCTGGCAAGCTGATCGAGCTGCCCGGTCGCGCTCAGGTGCGCACTGACCATCGAGGAGAGGATGCCGCCGGCGCACAGGCCGATGAGGTTGATCTTGGGCGCCTTGGTGATGTCGCGCAGTGTGCCGATCGAGTCCACGACTGCTTCACCGTAGGTGTCCAGGTCCCAGTTCCTGGCGTTCTTGCCGGGGTTGCACCAGGAGAGCACGAAGACCTGGTATCCCTGCGCGACAAAGAATTCGAGCATGCTGCGGCCGGGCGCGAGGTCGGTAATGTAATACTTGTTGATCATCGGCGGGACCATGAGCAGCGGGATCTGGTACACGGTGGGCGTGGTCGGCTTGTACTGGATGAGCTCGTAGACGTCGGTGCGGGCCACCACCGCTCCCGGCGTCACGGCGAGATCCTTGCCGACCTCGAACGCGTCGGCCTCTACCATCGTCGGAATGTGCGGAGCCGAGGACATATCCGAGACCAGGGCCCGGATACCCCGCACGGCGCTCAGGCCGCCAGTGTCGATGAACGCCTTCCATGCGGCTGGGTTGAGCAGCGGGTTGTTGCTCGGCGCGGACGCGGCGATGAGGTTGGTCAGCATGAACTTCAGGCGCGTGTTGTCCCGCCAGTCCAGCTCGGCGTCAGCGAGCAGCTCCTCGGCCGTCCCGCCGATGGCCAGGTAGGCCTGGACGGCGCGCTTGAGCAGCGGGTTCTCACTCCACGCGGGGTCTGCGAAGCGGCGGTCGCGGCGCGCCGGGGCGATGTCGGATTTGCCCGTCGCGATGCCGCCGAGTGCCGCGGCCAGCTGGCCGGCCCGCCGGGTCACCGTCCCCGGACGGCTGGCCAGCCGGGCCGCGTACCGCACGATGCTGGTATCCGGCCGGAACCGGCGCAGCGTGCCGAGGGTGGCGTCGGGCAGGACGAGATCCAGCATGCCGACTGCCCTGGCAGCTTCGGGCTCAGCTGACTCACCTGGCGTGGGCGTGGTGTCAGCGGGTGCGTGTGTATTCGTTGCGGCCGCCACGGGTGATCACGTCCTTCTTCTGGTCCACCTTGCGGTGCTGGCCATATTCCGGCGAGCCAGGGGGACCGGTCGGAGCCGAATGTCCAAAGGCCAGCGAATCATGCCAGCCAGAAGGTCCAGCAGAGCCGACGGGCCTGAAACAGCGGGACGTTCGCCCTGCGGCGCCGGGCCCTGGCCCATTGGCTAGTCGGCGATCCGGTACTCCTCCAGCAGCCGGCGTGCCACGATCATCTTCTGGATCTCAGCAGTACCCTCACCGATGAGCAGCATCGGGGCTTCCCGGTACAGACGCTCGATCTCGTACTCCTTGGAGTAGCCGTAGCCGCCGTGGATGCGGAAGCAGTCCTCCACGACCTCCTTGCCGTACTCGGAGGCGAGGTACTTGGCCATGCCGGCCTCGAGGTCGTTCCGGTACCCGGAGTCCTTCGTGCGGGCCGCCATCACCATCATCTGGTGGGCGGCCTCGACCTTGGTGGCCATCTCGGCCAGCTTGAACTGGATTGCCTGGTGCTGCGCGATCGGCTTGCCAAAGGCGTACCGCCGCTGCGCGTAGGCGATGCCCAGCTCGAAGGCACGCAGGGCGAGTCCGCAGCCGCGGGCGGCGACATTGACCCGGCCGACCTCGACGCCGTCCATCATCTGGTAGAACCCCTGGCCGGTGGTGCCGCCGAGCACCCGGTCCGCGGGGATCCGGACGTCCTCCAGGATCAGCTCGGTGGTGTCGACGCCCTTGTAGCCCATCTTCTCGATCTTCCCTGGCACGGTCAGGCCCGGCACCGTCGGGTTGGCGCCGAAGCCTGGCTCCTTCTCGATCAGGAAGGTGGTCATGTTCCGGTGCGGCGCGTCATGGCCCTCGTCGGTCCGGCACAGCACCGCCACCAGGGTTGAGGTGGCCCCGTTGGTCAGCCACATCTTCTGGCCGTTGATCACGTAGTCGTCCCCACCCACCTCCCCTTCCCCCTTCACTCGCACCGCCCTGGTGCGTATCGCTGCGACGTCCGAGCCCATGCCCGGCTCCGACATCGAGAAGGCACCGCGTATCTCGCCGGCCGCCATGCGGGGCAGGAAGTAGTCCTTCTGTTCCTGGGTGCCATGCTGGACGATCATGTGCGCGACGATGAAATGGGTGTTGACGATGCCCGACACCGACATCCAGCCCCGGGCGATCTCCTCCACCACCAGCGCGTAGGTAAGCAGCGATTCCCCGAGACCGCCGTGCTCCTCGGGGATAGTCAGCCCGAACAGGCCGAGCTGCTTCATCCCGTCGACGATCTGGGTGGGGTACTCGTCCTTGTGCTCAAGCTCGGTGGCGACCGGGATGATTTCTTTGTCGACAAAGTCCCGGACTGTGGCGAGGATGTCCCGCTGGATCTCGGTCAGGCCGTCGGTCTGTGCCAGGCGTCCCATGATGCGGCTCCGTAACTCCAGATGGGAAGAGCTGTGGGGTGAGGGCTGGGCTCGAGGGGGTCATGCGGGCGGTTCGGGACGGCCTGGGTGCTCGCCGCCGCGTTCCTTGATGTAGCTCTCGGTCGGCACCATCACCTTCCGGCGGAAGACGCAGACCAGGGTGCCGTCCTGGTTGTAGCCGCGGGTCTCGACGTGGACGATGCCCCGGTCGTTCTTCGACTTGGACGGCCATTTGCCGAGCACGGTGGTCTCGCCGTAGATGGTGTCGCCGTGGAAGGTCGGCGCCACGTGCTTCAGGGACTCGACCTCCAGGTTGGCGATGGCCTTACCGGAGACATCCGGCACCGACATGCCGAGCAGCAGGGAGTAGATGTAGTTGCCCACCACCACGTTCTTGCCGAAGTCGGTGGCCTGCTCCGCGTAGTTCGCGTCCAGGTGGAGCGGGTGGTGGTTCATGGTGAGGAGGCAGAACAGGTGGTCGTCGTACTCGGTGACCGTCTTCCCGGGCCAGTGCTTGTAGACCGCCCCGACCTCGAACTCCTCATAGGTCCGTCCGAACTGCATCTCGGTGTCCTCCTCAGGTCTGCGGGGGCTCGAACTTCGAGGTGCGCTGCATGCCCGCCGCGCGGCCCTTGCCCGCGATCACCAGGGCCATCTTGCGGGAGGCCTCATCGATCATCTCGTCACCGAGCATGGCCGACCCCCTGGCCCCGCCGGCCTCCGAAGTGCACCAGTCGTAGGCGTCCAGGATCAGCTCGGCGTGATCGTAGTCCTCCTGCGAGGGGGAGAAGATCTCGTTGGCCGCGGCGATCTGGTCCGGGTGCAGCACCCACTTACCGTCGAAGCCCAGGGCGGCGGCTCGCTGGGCGACCTCTCGGTACCCCTCGTGGTTGCGGATCTGCAGGTAAGGGCCATCGATAGCCTGCAGGTCGTGGCTGCGGGCCGCCATCAGGATGCGCATCAGGATGTAGTGGTAGGCGTCCGCCGGGTAGCCGGGGGGCTGCTCGCCGACCACCAGCGACTTCATGTTGATCGAGGCCATGAAGTCGGCCGGGCCGAAGATGATGGTCTCGATCCGCGGCGAGGAGGCGGCGATCGCATCGACGTTCACCAGGCCCTTGGCGTTCTCGATCTGGGCTTCGATGCCGATCCGGCCGACCTCGAAGCCCATCGTCTTCTCGATCTGGGTAAGCAGCAGGTCCAGCGCCTTGACCTGGTCAGCATCCTGCACTTTCGGCAGCATGATGCAGTCCAGGTTAGGGCCCGCCCCCTCGACCACCGTGATCACGTCCCGGTAGGTCCAGTGGGTGGTCCAGTCGTTGACCCGGACGACGCGGGTCTTGCCGCTCCAGTCGCCGTTGTTCAGCGCATCGACAATGGCGTGCCGGGCGCCTTCCTTGACCAGCGGCGCACAGGCGTCCTCGAGGTCCAGGAACACCTGGTCCGCGGGCAGGCCCTGGGCCTTCTCCAGGAAGCGCGGGCTGCTGCCCGGGACGGCCAGGCAGGAGCGGCGGGGGCGCAGGCGGTTGGTCGGGACAGCTGGGGCGGTGGTCATGTCGGGTCGGGCCATCCTTTGCAGGTTGCGGTGCTGGTCGGCGGGGTCGGTGTGGGGCGGTCGCTAAGGCTCAGGATGCGCCAGCAGCCGGGCCGCAGCCAAGCTTGTTCCATGCCGTGGCGCGTCCATCCCGGCACTGTCAGGCCGTCCCGGCCAGGCTGCCAGGCCTGCTCTGCCACGGCTGGAGCTTGTTGGCGAGCCGGATCTCGTCGACGATGCGGCCGATGATGGCGGTGATGCCGAAGTCCTTGGGGGTGAAGACAGCGGCCACCCCCTGAGCGCGCAGGGACTCGGCGTCGGCCGGTGGGATGATCCCGCCGACCACCACCGGGAGGTCCGCCGCCCCGGCCTGGCGCAGCCGGCGCAGCACCTCGGGCACTAGCTCGCCGTGCGAACCGGAGAGGATCGACAATCCCACGCAGTGCACGTCCTCGGCGACCGCGGCGGCCACGATCTGCTCCGGGGTGAGCCGGATGCCCTGGTAGATCACCTCGAACCCGGCGTCGCGGGCCCGCAGCGCGATCTGCTCGGCGCCGTTGGAGTGCCCGTCCATGCCGGGCTTGCCCACCAGCAGCCGCAGCCTGCCCACCCCGAGCTCCTCGGCGGTGGCGGCCACGGCCGCGCGGACGGCGGTCAGCTCCCCGCCCGGCTCGGCGGTCACCGCCACCGGGGCGCCGCTGACCCCGGTGGGTGCCCGGTACTCGCCGAACACATCCCGCAGCGCGAAGGACCATTCGCCGGTGGTCACGCCCGCCCGGGCGCAGGCCAGGCTGGCCGCCATCAGGTTGACGCCCGTCCTGCGCCGCGTCCGCCCTGAGCCGGTCGAGCGCGGCGAGCACCGCGGTCTCGTCGCGCTGCTCGCGCCACTGCGCCAGGCTGGCCAGTATCTCCCGCTCGGCGGCCGGGTCGACCTGCTGGACCGCGGCGTCCAGGTCGGCGGTGAGCGGACTGGGCTCGGTGGTCTGCGAAGCAGTTGACGCCCACGACCTTGTCCTCGCCGGACTCGATCCGGGCGCGCCTGGCCGCGTGCGAGGCGACGAGCTGGGCCTTGAGGTAGCCGGACTCCACCGCCGGTATCACCCCGCCCATGTCCAGCACCTTGGCGATCTCCGCCTCGGCGCCCGCCAGCAGCTCCGCGGTCTTGGCCTCCACCACCGCGGAGCCGTCGAACAGGTCGCCGTACTCCAGCAGGTCCGACTCGAAGGCGAGCACCTGCTGGATGCGCAGGCTCCACTGCTGGTCCCAGGGCCGCGGCAGGCCCAGCGCCTCGTTCCAGGCCGGAAGCTGCACGGCGCGGGCCCTGGCGTCCCTGGACAGCGTGACGGCCAGCATCTCCAGCACGATCCGCTGGACGTTGTTCTCCGGCTGCGCCTCGGTCAGGCCCAGCGAGTTCACTTGCACGCCGTAGCGGAAGCGGCGGCTCCTGGGGTCGGCGATGCCGTACCGCTCGCTGGTGACCTGCTCCCAGAGCCGGGCGAAGGCCCGCATCTTGCACATCTCCTCGACGAACCGGACACCCGCGTTGACGAAGAAGGAGATCCGCGCGACGACCTCGCCCATCCGCTCCAGTGGCACCTGCCCGCAGTCGCGGACGGCGTCCAGGACGGAGATCGCGGTGCACATCGCGAACGCGATCTCCTGCACCGGGGTGGCCCCGGCCTCCTGGAGGTGGTAGCTGCAGACATTGATCGGGTTCCACTTGGGCAGGTGGGTGACCGTGTAGGCGATCACGTCGGTGGTGAGGCGCATCGACGGGCCCGGGCGGGAAGACGTACGTCCCGCGGGCGAGGTACTCCTTGACGATGTCGTTCTGGGTGGTGCCGGTGAGCTTGGCGATGTCGGCGCCCTGCTCCTCGGCGACGACCTGGTAGAGCGCCATCAGCCACATGGCGGTGGCGTTGATCGTCATCGAGGTGTTGGTCTGCTCCAGCGGGATTCCGTCGAAGAGGGTGCGCATGTCGCCCAGGTGCCCGACCGGGACGCCGACCCGGCCCACCTCGCCGCGGGCGAGGATGTGGTCGGCGTCGTACCCGGTCTGGGTGGGCAGGTCGAACGCGACCGACAGGCCGGTCTGGCCCTTGGCGAGGTTGCGACGGTAGAGCGCGTTGGACTCCGTCGCGGATGAGTGCCCGGCATAGGTCCGCATCAGCCAGGGACGGTCCCTGGGGGGCCGCTGCGGCTGCTCGTTCGATTCGGTCATGCCATCCCGTTCTCACACGTTCCGGAACCGGTTGATCTCCGTCAGGTGCTTGGCGCGCAACTCGCCGTCGCGTACGCCGAGGCCCTCCTCGGGCGCCAGGCAGAGCACCCCGACCTTGCCATGGTGCAGGTTCCGGTGCACGTCCAGTGCGGCCTGGCCGGTCTGCTCCAGCGGGTAGACCACGGACATGGTCGGGTGGATCATGCCCTTGGAGATCAGGCGGTTGGCCTGCCACGCCTCGCGGTAGTTGGCGAAGTGCGAGCCGATGATGCGCTTGAGGCTCATCCACAGGTAGCGGTTGTCGTACTCGTGCATGTACCCCGAGGTGGAGGCACACGTCACGATGGTGCCGCCCTTGCGGGTCACGAACACCGAGGCGCCGAAGGTCTCCCGGCCCGGATGCTCGAAGACGATGTCCACGTCCTCGCCGCCGGTCAGCTCGCGGATCCTGGCGCCCAGCCGCTTCCATTCCTTCGGATCCTGGGTGTGCTCGTCCTTCCAGAACTGGTAGCCCTCGGCCTTCCGGTCGATGATCAGCTCCGCGCCCATCGACCGGCACAGCTCAGCCTTCGCCTCGCTGGAGACGACGCAGACCGGGATGGCGCCGCCGGCCTTCGCGTACTGGGTGGCGTAGGCGCCGAGACCGCCGCTGGCACCCCAGATGAGGACGTTGTCGCCCTGCTTCAGCCCAGCTCCGTTGCGCGAGACCAGCTGGCGGAAGGCGGTGGAGTTCACCAGCCCAGGCGTCGCCGCCTCCTCCCAGGTGAGGTGCTTGGGCTTGGGCATCAGCTGGTTGGTCTTGACGATGGCCAGCTCGGCGAGGCCGCCGAAGTTGGTCTCGAAGCCCCAGATGCGCTGCTCCGGGTCCATCATCGTGTCGTTGTGACCGTCGGAGCTTTCCAGCTCGACGGACAGGCAGTGCGCGACGACCTCCTCGCCTGGCTTCCAGATGTTCACGCCGGGGCCGGTGCGCAGCACCACGCCCGGCGAGGTCCGAGCCGACCACCTGGTACGGCAGGTCGTGCCGCGCGGTGAGCTCGGAGAGCCTGCCGTAGCGGCGCAGGAAGGCGAAGGTGGAGATCGGCGAGAAGATGGAACTCCACACGGTGTTGTAGTTGACCGCGCTGGCCATGACGGCGATCAGGGCTTCACCCAAGCCGAGTTCGGGGACTGGCACCTCTTCCACGTGCAGGGACTTGCGGGGATCCCTGTCGCCGGTGTCGATGCCGTCGAACATGTGCTCCTCGTCCCGGTGCAGGGTGACTGCCCGGTAGGCCTCCGGCAGCGGCAGCGCGGCGAAGTCCGCGGCCTGGCTGTCGGAACTGAGGATCGCGTCGAGGATTTCCTTCAAGGCTGACTCCTAAGGCGTACTACCTGCATGAGAAACGCAGGGCCTCGTGGAGCCATGCAACTGCCGGTTGGGTACAACGTGTTCGTTCGTCTGGGCTGGTGGTGCGGGCCTCCGTCTCGCCGCTTCCCGCACCCTCCTGCCTGCCTACTACGATGCCAGGTCACCTTCTTGATGTCTATTGAGGGTTTCGCGTAGACAGTTAAGCAAAAGGTTAAGACTGAGCGAGCATTCGAGTCGAGGCTCATCCCAGTGGCGGCCGGGCACGGCTGTGCCGCGGGCTCTGGCATTTCCTTTGATCCGGACGCGGGGTAGCGTCTCGCAGGAGAGCACAGCGCACTTCCTCTACGTGGTGCAGGAGATCGTGTCGCTCCGGACCCCGGCGCCATGACCCACTCGGCGGGTGGCGGACTAGGGAGCACAGACACATGGACCAACCGTCAGATCCCCCGGTACCTCGGCTGCGGGATATTACGGCGCTGCCGGACCTGTTGCACGGGAGTTCCCGGGCCGGGCCGGTCCGCGAGCGCCGCCCGGTCTACGTTGACCTGCTGCCACCGTGCAATGCGGGGTGCCCGGCCGGCGAGAACATCCAGGCGTGGCTGGCGCACGCCGAGGTCGGCCACCATGAGCAGGCGTGGCGGCAGCTGGTCGCCGACAATCCGATGCCAGCGATCCACGGGCGGGTCTGCTACCACCCGTGCGAGAGCGTCTGCAACCGTGCCAGCCTCGACAGTGCCGTCTCGATCCACTCGGTCGAGCGGTTCCTGGGGGACCTCGCGCTTGAGCGGGGATGGTCATTCGACCTGCCGCCGGTACGCAGCGGCAAGCGGGTGCTTGTCATCGGCGCCGGGCCGAGCGGCCTGTCCGCCGCCTATCACCTGGCCCGCCTGGGCCACGACGTAGAGATAAGGGATAACGGCGACCAGCCCGGCGGGATGATGCGTTACGGCATTCCCTCCTACCGGATGCCGCGCGGCGTCCTCGACGCCGAGGTTGACCGGATCGCCCGGCTGGGCGTGCGCATGACCTGCGGCCACCGGGTAGAGGATCTTGACGCCGAGCGGCGAGAGGGCGGGTTCGACGCCGTGTTCGTCGCAGTGGGCGCGCACCTGTCCAAACGTGTCGATATCCCGGCCAAGGACGCGGGGCGGATCGTGGACGCGGTGTCGTTCCTGCGCAGCGTCGCCTCGGGCGACCGGCCGGTGATCGGGCAGCGCGTCGCCGTCTACGGCGGCGGCAACACCGCGATGGACGCCGCCCGGGTAGCCCGCCGCCTGGGCGCGAACGACGCCACCATCGTCTACCGCCGCACCCGCGCCCAGATGCCCGCTCATGAAGACGAGGCTGAGGAGGCTGAGCGGGAGGGGGTGCGGATCAACTGGCTGCGCACGATCACCGCCTTCGACGGCCCGGAACTGACGGTCGAGGCCATGGAACTGGATGAGAACGGATTCCCCCAGCCGACCGGCCGGTTCGAGCAGCTCGCCGCGGACACCGTGATCCTGGCGCTCGGCCAGGAGACCGACACCGCGTTCCTGCGCCAGGTGCCCGGAGTGGAGTTCAGCCGGGACGGCACCGTGCAGGTGTCGGCGTCGATGATGACCGGCTGCGCCGGCGTGTTCGCCGGCGGCGACATGGTGCCGGCCGAGCGCACCGTGACGGTCGGCACGGGGCATGGCAAGAAGGCAGCCAGGCAGATAGACGCGTGGCTGCGGGAAACCGCGGCGGTGAACCTGCCCAAGCACGAGCTTGTCCGCTTCGACCAGCTGAACCTGTGGTACTTCGGCGACGCCGCCCGCCGGCGGCAGCCAGAGACCCCGCCGGAACAGCGGATGGCGGACTTCGGCGAGGTAACGGGTGGCCTGTCCGAGCCGGAGGCTACCTACGAGGCGCGCCGCTGCCTGTCGTGCGGTAACTGCTGCGAGTGTGACGGATGCCTGGGCGCCTGCCCGGAGGATGCGGTGATCAAGCTGGGTCCCGGGCATCGCTACGAGTTCGACTACGACAAGTGCACCGGCTGCGGCAGCTGCTTCGAGCAGTGCCCGGTGCATTCGATCGAGATGGAGCCGGAGGACCTGTGATGCGTGCCACAGTCGACGGCAACGAGGCCGCGGCGTCAGTCGCCTACCGGCTCAACGAGGTCTGCTGCATTTACCCGATAACGCCGTCGTCGCCGATGGCCGAGCTTGCGGACGAGTGGTCCAGCAAGGGACGGCCCAACCTGCTGGGCGGCGTGCCGTCCGTGGTGGAGATGCAGAGCGAGGGCGGGGCCGCGGGCGCTTTGCACGGCGCGCTGCAGAGCGGCGCGCTGGCTACCACTTTCACGGCGTCGCAGGGCCTGCTGCTGATGATCCCGAACATGTACAAGATCGCTGGTGAGCTGACCCCTGCCGTGCTGCACGTCGCAGCACGGTCGCTGGCCGCGCAGGGGCTGTCCATCTTCGGTGACCACTCGGACGTGATGGCAGTCCGGCAGACCGGCTTCGCCCTGCTGGCCTCCGCGTCGGTCCAGGAGGCGCATGACCTCGCGCTGGTGGCGCAGGCCGCCACGCTGGCGACGCGGGTGCCATTCGTGCACTTCTTCGACGGATTCCGCACCTCGCATGAGCTGAACACGATCGAGATGCTGTCGGACGACGACCTGCGCGCGCTCGTGCCCGAGGAGCTGATCCGCGCACACCGCGGGCGCGCGCTATCACCGGAGCGGCCGTTCATCCGGGGCACCGCGCAGAATCCGGATGTCTATTTCCAGGCGCGGGAGACGGTGAACCCGTTCTACGCTGCCGTGCCGGGCGCGGTAGAGGACGCGATGGCCGCCCTGGCCGAGCGCACCGGGCGCCGTTACCACAACGTGGAATACGCCGGTCACCCGGAAGCCGAGCGGGTGGTCGTCGTGATGGGATCGGCAGCGGAGACGATCCAGGAGACCGTGGCCCACCTGTGCGCGCAGGGCGAGCAGGTCGGCGTGCTGCAGGTCCGGCTGTACCGGCCGTTCCCGACCCGGGCACTGCTCGATGCGCTGCCCGCGAGCGCGGCACGGATCGCCGTGCTCGACCGGACCAAGGAGCCAGGCTCGAGTGGCGAGCCGCTGTTCCTTGACGTGGTCGCCGCGCTGGCTGAGGCGCATACCGGCGGTGAGCGCCCGGTACTGCCGCTGATGACCGGCGGCCGCTACGGCCTGTCGTCGAAGGAGCTGACCCCGGGCATGGTCGCCGGGGTGTACGCCGAGCTCGCGCGCGAGCGGCCGCGGCCCCGGTTCACGATCGGCATCGTCGACGATGTGTCCGGCCTGAGCCTGCCGTATGACCCGTCCCTGGACATCGAGCCGCCCGGCACCATCCGCGCGGTCTTCTTCGGCCTCGGCTCGGACGGCACGGTCGGCGCCAACAAGAACACGATCAAGATCCTCGGAGCCGAGGAGAAGCTGAACGCGCAGGGCTACTTCGTCTACGACTCGAAGAAATCGGGCTCGCAGACCGTGTCGCACCTGCGCTTCGGGTCACAGCCGATCCGCGCGCCCTACCTGGTGGAGCAGGCCAGCTTCGTCGGCTGCCATCACTTCGGCCTGCTGGACCGGGTCGACGTGCTCGGCCGGGCGGCACCGGGCGCGACGCTGCTGCTCGACTGCCCGCTGCCGCCGGGCGAGGTCTGGGACGCGCTGCCCCGGCCGGTCCAGGAGAAGATCATTGCCAAGCGGGTCAACGTCTACGCGATCGACGCGGCCCGGATCGCCCGCGACGTCGGCCTGCCCGGCCGGACCAACACCATCCTGCAGACCTGCTTCTTCGCCATCTCCGGCGTGCTGCCCCGCGATGAGGCGATCGCCAAGATCAAGTCGTCCATCACCAAGACCTACGGTCGGCGCGGCGCCAAGGTGGTCGAGCGGAACCAGGCCGCCGTTGACCGCGCGGTGGAAGCCCTGCACCAGATCGCGGTACCCGGCCAGGTGACATCGAGCCGCGAGCTGCCTGCGGTGGTGCCCGCGAGCGCGCCGGAGTTCGTCCGTACCGTTACCGCGGCGATGATGGCCGGCCGTGGCGACGAGCTGCCGGTCAGCGCGCTGCCGGTGGACGGCACCTACCCGAGCGGCACCACGGCCTACGAGAAGCGCAACATCTCCGAGCTGGTCGCGGAATGGGACCAGGATCTGTGCATCCAGTGCGGCAACTGCAGTTTCGTCTGCCCGCACAGCGTCATCAGGTCCACCTACTACGACGAGTCCCTGCTGGCCGGCGCACCCGCGGAGTTCCGGTCGGCTCCGCTGGACGCCCGCGGGCTCCCCGGAACCCGCTTCACGCTGCAGGTGTACGTAGAGGACTGCACCGGATGCGAGCTGTGCGTCCAGGCCTGCCCGGTCGGGGCACCGGACGACCCGGAGCGCAAGGCGATCAACCTCACGGCCCGCGAGCCGCTGGTCGCCGCGGAGCGGGGCAACATTGCCTTCTTCGAGACGCTGCCCGTCGCCGACCGCTCCCGGGTGGACTTCGGCACGGTGCGCGGCACCCAGTTCCTGCAGCCGCTCTTCGAGTTCTCCGGCGCCTGCGCGGGCTGCGGCGAAACGCCGTACGTCAAGCTCCTGTCACAGCTGTTCGGCGACCGGCTGATGGTCGCCAACGCGACCGGCTGCTCCTCGATCTACGGCGGGAACCTGCCCACCACGCCGTGGACGGTCAGGGCCGACGGGCGCGGGCCGGCCTGGTCGAACTCCCTGTTCGAGGACAACGCCGAGTTCGGCCTCGGGTTCCGGCTGGCCGCCGACCGGCACGCCGAGCTTGCCCGCAGCCGGCTGGCCGAGTTGCGCGATGCGGTCGGCGCCGAGCTGGCGGATGACATCCTGGCCGCGTCGCAGCTGCACGAGTCGGAACTGGCCGCCCAGCACGACCGGGTCGCTGAGCTGAAGCGGCGGCTCGACGCCCTGGACCAGGATGCCGGGCATGTCGCCGACCTGCGCAGCGTTGTAGATCATCTGGTCCGGCGCAGCGTGTGGATCGTCGGCGGGGACGGCTGGGCCTACGACATCGGTTCTGGCGGCCTCGACCACGTGCTGGCCAGCGGGCGGAACGTGAACGTGCTGGTGCTCGACACCGAGGTCTACTCCAACACGGGCGGGCAGTCATCCAAGTCGACGCCGCTCGGCGCCGTCGCCAAGTTCGCCGCCGCCGGCAAGATCGTGCCGAAAAAGGACATCGCGCTGCAGGCCATCGCCTACGGCAACGTCTACGTCGCGCGGGTGGCGATGGGCTCTGACCCGCAGCAGACGTTGCGTGCCTTCCGCGAGGCGGAAGCTTACGACGGGCCATCGCTGATCATCGCCTACAGCCACTGCATCGCACACGGCATCGAGATGCGGGACGGGCTTGACCAGCAATACCGCGCCGTGGCCAGCGGGCACTGGCCGCTGATCCGGTACGACCCGCTGGTACGGACGGCCGGCGGTAACCCGTTCCTGCTCGACTCGCCGCGGCCGCGCATCAGCCTGTCCAGCTACACCCAGCGGGAACTGCGGTACCGCGCGCTCAGCAATACCAATCCGGCCGAAGCCGAGCGCCTGGGGGCGCTGGCGCAGGAAGCGGTTGATCAGCGCTGGAGCACCTACGAGGAGATGGCTACCCGCGGAGCGCAGCGGTTCCCGGCCGACGCGCGGAAGGATGACTAATGGACCTTGCGACCAGCTACCTGGGCTTGGCGCTGCGCAACCCGCTCGTCGCCGCTGCCTCGCCGCTCTCGAACACCGTCGACGGCGTCCGGCGGCTGGCCGACGTCGGCGTCGGCGCTGTCGTGCTCTACTCGCTGTTCGAGGAGCAGGTGCGCCAGGAGATGGAGGAGAACGCACGGCTGGCCGAAGCCGGCACCGAGCACTTCGCCGAGTCGCTGTCCTATTTCCCGGCCGAGGTGACGGAGGACGGCGCTGCGTTTGACGCTGCCCCGCGTCGCTACCTGAGCCTGCTGGAGCGCGCCGCGGCCGCGGTGGAGGTCCCGGTAATCGGCAGCCTTAACGGTGTCACAATGGGGGGCTGGACCAGCTACGCGCGCGCGATGCAGGACGCGGGGGCCGCGGCGATCGAGCTGAACATCTACTACATACCAGGCGACCCGCGCATTTCCGGCCGGGACGTCGAGCAGCGGCACATTGACATCCTGTGCCGGGTCAAGGCCGCGGTGACCGTGCCGGTGGCGGTCAAGCTGAGCCCGTACTTCAGCTCGACCGGTGCGATGGCGATGCGGCTGGACCAGGCCGGCGCGGACGGCCTGGTGCTCTTCAACCGGTTCCTGCAGCCCGACATCGACCCCGAGACGCTCGCGGTGACACCCGCCCTGGAGCTCTCCCGCACCGCCGAGGCCCGGCTGCCGCGCACCTGGATCTCCATCCTGCGCCCGGGGATCCGCGCCTCCCTGGCGGCGACCACCGGCGTCGAGGAAGCTGCCGATGTGGTCAAGTACCTCCTGGCCGGCGCCGATGTCGTGATGACCGCCTCCGCGCTGATCCGGCACGGCCCGCAGCATGCGGCCGTCCTGCTCGCTGGCCTGCTTGACTGGATGGAGCGCAAGGGATACGCGTCGGTCGGCGAACTGCGCGGGAAACTCGCCCTGCCCCCGGACACCGACCAGGCGGCCTACCAGCGCGCGGGATATGTCCGGGCCCTGCAAGCAGCCAACAGCGCCCGGAGCCCATGGTGACCGGCGAGCCAGTGCCTGTCGTGGAGATGTCAGCCGTCCTCGCCAGCGCCCAGGGCCGGGTAGTCGACGAAGCGGTTGCCGCGCTCGAGCGACGCGATCAGACACACCGCCGGGCAGCCAGCGCGGCGGACCGCCGTCGTTACGTCTGGGATCTGTTCGGGCTCGTCGTTCAGTGCGTGCGTGAGGGTGGCACCGAGCCGATCATTGCGTCGTCCCGCCAGGTCGCGGCGGACCGCTTCGCGGCCGGTTTCGACATTGCCGAGATCCAGGGAGAATTCAGCGTCCTGGAGGAGGTGCTCTGGCGCCATGTCGTCGACGCCCTCGCCGGCGACCAGCGGATCGAGGCGCAGCGGCTGGTGAGCACCATCCTCGGGGCGGGCAGCGACGCGGTGGCGCGAACCTACGTGGTCCTGGCCGGCCAGAGCGGCAGTCCGCTGGGCGAGCAGCCCGCGGTGGCCCAGGGGGGTGGCGATGCGGCTGGGGCTGCTGGCCTCGCGGGCGGCGCTGTCCGGACAGATATCCGCGGGCAAGTTGGCGTCATCTCCCTTGACGACAAGCGCACGCGCAACACCCTCAGCGCCCAGACGTCCAACGGCATCATCGCGGCGCTCGAGAGCCTGCGGGCCGGGGGCGTGCGTGTCGTTGTGCTTCGCGCGGCGGCGGGACTGCGCGTCTGGTCCGCGGGCCATGACATTGACGAGCTTCCCCGTGGCGGGCGCGACCCGCTGGGCTACAACGACCCGCTCGAACAGCTGATCCGCGCCATCCGCACCTTCCCGGCTCCGGTCATCGCCATGGTGCAGGGCTCGGTATGGGGCGGCGCATTCGACCTGGTGCTCAGCTGTGACCTGGTCGTTGCCGACGAGACGGCGACGTTCGCCATCACTCCCGCGAACCTGGGACTGCCGTACAACACCGCCGGGCTGCTGCACTTCCTCGGGCGGCTGCCCATCAATCTCATCAAGGAGATGTTCTTCACCGCCGCGTCCCTCGACGCCCTGAGAGCGAGGCGATGGCTGGTGGTCAACCACCTGGTGGGGTCGGCCGACATCGAGGAGTTCACCTTTGACCTGGCGGCCACGATGGCGTCGAAATCGCCCATGGCCATCGCGGTCATCAAGGAACAGCTCCGTGTCCTCACCGACTACCAGCCCATTGCGGCGCATGTGTATGAGCGCGTCCAGGGGCTGCGCCGGGAGGCTTACGACAGCCGTGACTATCTCGAGGGGCTCAAGGCCTTCGCCGAGAAGCGCCCGCCGATCTTCCGGGGCACCTGACGCCACCAAGACCCAGTGCGGCAAGACCCAGTGCAGGTCTCAGGGCCGGTCACCGCGTACGGGGGGTACGGGCACGGGCTCGGCGTGCCAGATGTCGCGGCAGTAGCCGCGGACTGTGCGGTCGGAGGAGAAAGCTAGCGTGCGGTGTTCAGGATCGACATTCGGGTCCACCGGTCCTGATCGGCCCAGGCCGGCCCGGCGGCCTGGTCGTGGCAGTCGACGTAGGACCGGTAGTCGGCGAGGACCATGTACTCATCCCATTGCAGGAGCGAGGCGATGACCGGCTCGAAAGCTTCGCGGTCCCCGTCGGAGAAGGCACCTGAGGTGAGAGCATCGATGGCGGTCTTGAGCTCGGCGTCGTCGCGGTAACAGGCGGCGGGGGAGTAGCCGCGTTGCCTGCGGGCGGTGGCCTCGTCGGCGGTGAGGCCGAAGAGGAAGAAGTTGTCGGCTCCGACCCGGTCGCGGATCTCGATGTTGGCGCCGTCGAGCGTGCCGACGGTGACGGCCCCGTTAAGGGCCAGTTTCATGTTGCCGGTGCCGGATGCCTCCTTGCCGGCGAGCGAGATCTGCTCGGAGATATCGCCGGCGGGCACGACGAGCTCGCTGATGGAGACGTTGTAATCAGGGAGGAAAACGATCGTGATCCGGCCGGCGACGTCGGGGTCGGCGTTGACCACGGCTGCGACCGAGTTGATCAGCTTGATGATGCGCTTGGCCTGCTGGTAGCTCGGCGCGGCCTTCGCGCCGAAGATGACCGTGCAGGGCGTGAGCGTGGTGGCCGGATCGGCCTTGATCCGGTTGTACAGGGTGACGACGTGGAGCAGCTTGAGGAGCTGGCGCTTGTACTCGTGCAGCCGCTTGACCATCACGTCGAAAAGTGAGCCGGGATCGATGGTGATGCCGGTGGCGGCGAGGGTGTGGGCGGCCAGGTCGAGCTTGTTCAGCCGCTTCACCTCGCGCCACTGCTCCCGGAACCCGGCATCATCGGCGGAATCCTCGAGTTCCCGCCAGCCGCTCCAGGTCGCTCAGCCATCGCTGATCTCCCAGCCGGGCCGTGATCAGGGCGGACAGGCGCGGGTTGGCCAGGTGCAGGAACCGGCGCGGGCTGACGCCGTTGGTCTGGTTCAGGAACTTCCCGGGCCACAGGTCCGCGGAGTCCCGCAATGTGGTCTGGGTGAGCAGGCGCGACTGCAGCCCGGCCACGCCGTTGACAGCGAAGCTGCCGACGACGGCCAGGTCGGCCATCCGGACCCGGCGCTCGGGGACCTCCTGGATCAGCGACACCCGGCGATGCGCTCATCCTCGCCAGGGAGGCGGGTGCGCACGTCGTCGAGGAAGAAGTGGTTGATGGCGTAGATGATCTCCAGGTGGCGTGGCAACAGCTGCTCGAACATCGGGACTGGCCACGTCTCCAGGGCCTCGGGCAGCAGGGTGTGACAGGTGTAGGCGAAGCTGCGGCGGGTGATGGACCAGGCCTGCTCCCAGCCTGGGCTCGCCGCGCACAGTCTCCCCCGGCACCCAGCGAGCCCGCAGCCCTCCTTGGCCGTCGTCGGCCGCTTCGGTGTGGCCGTAGAACCCGACGACCTGGCAGTCGTCGGGTGCGGGGAATTCCCACGGATTGCCGTAGAAGGTCCAGTCGTCGGGGTACTCGACCTGATCGCCATCCTCGAAGGCCTGCTTGAAGATCCCGAGCTCATACCGGATTCCGTAGCCCACTGCCGGCATGTCGAGGGTGGCCAGCGAGTCGAGCAGGCAGGCGGCCAGGGCCAAGGCCCCCGTTCCCCAGTCCCGGCTCAACGTCGAGGGCCTCGAGGTCCTCGACGGAGACGCCGAATCTGGCCACGGCCTGGCGGGCGACATCGACTGTACCGGTGTACATCGCGTTCTGCCGGAGTTGACGCCCCAGCATGTACTCCGCCGACAGGCAATAGACGAACTTCGGGTTGGCCATATAGTTCGCCCTGGCCGTCCTGGCCCGGCGGTCGGCAAGACGATCGCGGACGGTCACGGCCAAAGTCCAGTAAGCATCCTGCAAGCTCGCCGATTCCGCCGTCGTCCCCCGCTCATAACATAGATTGCCAGCCAGATCACGCTCGAAATCCGCCAGCGTGCTGCCCATCCACCGGCCCTGCGGGCCCGGTCCTGCAGACGTCATGCATCGAATCTAACCCGCTGCGCCGATAAAGACAGTGTCCTGGGTCACGGCCGTGGGAGCTTGATCGCGACGGGGGTACCTGGGCTGAGCAAGTGTGACTCGCCCCGGACGAGCACGTTCAGCGGATCGCCCTTTTCCACCAGGTAGCGCTCCTCGTCGTGGGTGAGCTTGATTCGGAGTTGCCGTCCGCGGAATCGCAGCGGAAAGGCGAGCTCGTTCCAGGCGCGCGGCAGCCTGGGCGCGAAGGACAGCTGGCCGTCGAAGTCGCGGACGCCGCCGAATCCGAAGACGAGCGAGGACCATACGCCCGGCGGCCGAGGCGATGTGCACCCCGTCTGAGACGTTGCCCGCCACGTTGCCCAGGTCCATGAGCAGCGCATACTGGAAGTATTCGAGGGCCTGGCGCTCGTTGCCGATCTCGGCGGCGATAATGGCTTGCATGGACGCCGACAAGGAGGAGTCGCCGGTGGTGAGCGGGTCGTAGTAGTCGAAGTTGCGGCGCTTCTGCTCCTCGGAGAACTCGTTGCCGAGCAGGAACATCGCCAGCACGATGTCGGCCTGCTTGAGCACCTGGTGCCGGTAGATCACCAGCGGGTGGTAGTGCAGCAGCAGCGGAAACTTCTCGCGCGGCGTGCTGTCGAGATCCCATACCTCGCGGTGCAGGAAAGTCTCGTCTTGCGGGTGAATGCGGCGTTCTTCGTCGAACGGGATGTGCATGGCGGCCGCCGCGCGCTCCCAGGACTCGATCTCCTTCGGCTGAAGTCTGACCGCGTGCACGAGCGCCGTGTAATCCTGGGGTCGTTCCTTGCGCAGCCGGCGGACGGCGGTGGCGGCGGAATTGAGGTTCAGCCGGGCCATGAGGTTGGTGTAGGTGTTGTCGTTGACGACGGTGGTGTATTCGTCGGGTCCGGTCACGCCATGGATGTGGAATCTCTTATCGGTGCCGTAGAAGCCGAGGTCGGCCCAGAGCCGGGCGGTATCGACGAGGATTTCCGCGCCGATCTCGGCGAGCATGTGTCCGCTGCCCTCCACGTGGGCGTAGCGCGTGATCGCGTAGGCGATATCGGCGTTGATGTGATATTGGGCGGTGCCCTGCTGGAAGTTGGACGAGGCCTCCTCGCCGTTGATCGTCCGCCACGGGAAGAGCGCGCCTCGCTGGCTCATCTCGGCCGCCCGTTCCCGCGCGCGGCCGAGCATGCTGTGCCGGAACCGCAGTAGATTACGGGCGATCCTCGGCTGGGTGTACGTCAGGAATGGCAGGACGTAGATCTCGGTATCCCAGAAGTAGTGACCCTCGTAGGCCTGCCCGGTCAGCCCCTTCGCCGGAACTCCGGCCCCTTCGGCGCGCCACGATGCCTGCGCGACCTGGTAGAGATTCCACCGGACCGCCTGCTGCTGGCGCACCGGATTGAGCCGGGTCTGCACCTGGACGTCGGCGTGGTCCCAGAACTGGTCGAGATTGGCGCGCTGGCTCGTGACGAGCCCGTCGAACCCGGCCCGGACCGCGCGGTCCAGGGTCCGGCGGCACCGGTTGACGAGCTCCGGGGCCGGGATGCTGCGGGAGGCCTGATAGGTCGCGTACTTGGTGATCCGGATCGGGACGCCCGGCACCGCATCGGCCGTCACGACCACCTCGCATGTTTCCTCATCGAGGGATCCGACGGCCTGGAACGAGCACACCGTGTCGATCGCGTGGTCGACACCGACGCCGAGCGTCATCCCGCTGCTGGTCGTCTGGTAGCCGAACAGGATGCGCTGCTCGGCCAGCTCGGCAGCCCGCAGGTTGAGCACCGGGTGCGGCAGCACGGTCGCCAGGCGGGGATCGGCCGGCCGGTGCTCTGGCAGGTCGCTGGTCTGGGCGTCCTGGCGGTTGAACACCAGGGAGGAGATCACGACGGGCGCCGCCTCGTCGAGCATGGTGACCTCGTAGGTCATCGCGATCAGGTGGCGGTGCTCGAGCGAGACGATCCGGCGCGAGCAGACCCGGACGTGCTTGCCGGCGTCAGTGGCCCACACCAGCTCCCGGGTCAGCGTCCCGGCCCGCATGTCCAGGATCCGCGAGTAGTCCTGGAGGTGCGCAGTTGGCAGGTAAAAGGGCTCGTCGTCCACGTAGAGCTTGAGGATCGTCGCGTCGGGCACGTTCACGATCGTCTGGCCGGTCCGCGCCAGCGCATGCGCCCCTTCGGCGTGCATGATCGGCCAGGTCTCGTGGAACCCGTTGACGAATGTCCCAGGGACCAGCGCCGGGCGGCCCTCCTCGAAGCTGCCGCGGACCCCGACGAAACCGTTGCCCAGCGAAAAGACGGTCTCGGTCAGGCCGACAAACTCATCTGAGTACCGCGCCTCCACGATGCGCCACTCGTCGGCTGGGTAGAGGTGTTCCGGCGGGAGCACAATTTTTCGCTTGAGCATGATTTGAAGGTAATCCGGCCCCGCCTGATTCCACAGTGCTCGCAGACGACGATTACCTCGGTCATCAGCCGTGCCTGGGCATCTCGCACGCTCACATGGACGGCCGTCGGCCCGCTTCGGCGGGTGCACAGAACCCGGCCTACCGGCCGGCTCGCCCGCCGCCTGCGCTAGAACGCCTCAGCCGGGCTCACCCTGAGGCTCCGGTGGCGCATCAGCTCCGGTGGCAACGTCCCTCGTGATCCCGGCATCTGCGGGGGTGAGCGGAACTGACCGGTGCAGTGCCACCGCGATGAGCGGATACACCAGGACCGACAGCACGCCCGCACCGACCAGGGCGGCGGCAGTGGCGGGGAGCATGACCCCATCCCGCTCGCCGATGTCGGCGAGGGCGATCAGGAGCGGCAAGGAGGTCGCCGTGATGAACGTCATCTCCAGGCGTTGCCGCGCCGCGAGGGCACGCCGGTAGACGAGCAGCGAGGGCAGGCCGCGGACGATCAGCAGCAGCAGCAGGAAGAGAAGCAGCCGCAGCGGGTCCTGGCTGATCGCCCTCAGGTCAAGGGTCATCCCCGAGGAGATGAAGAAGATCGGGATGAATATCCCGTAGCCGACCGCGTCGAATTTGTGCTCAAGGCTGGTGGTGTCCATGTTGAGCCGATGGGTCCAGCGGCGCAGCACCATCCCGGCCAGCATGGCGCCGAGCACGACATCCAGGCCGAACCGGCTCGCGATGGCGAGCAGGAGGAATAGCAGCACGACAGTCCAGCGCAGTGTGGTCTGCCCGGTCGCCTCCTGGCCCTCCCAGAGGATCCGCTGTACCGCGCTATTCCTGGCCAGCCACGGTGCGGCGGACAGGACGAGGCCGAGTACCCCGACCACGGCCACCGAGGCAAGCGCGATGAAATGGCCCCGCTGGGTGAGGAAGATCGCGATGATCAGGATGGGGAAGAGTTCCCCGACGGCACCCGCGGCGTACACGTGCCGGCCGAACTCGCCGCCGAGCATGTCATTGTCCCGCAGGATGGGCAGCAGCGTCCCCAGTGCCGTGGTGGTCAGGGCTAGCCCGACGGGCACGTAGTCCTTGATGTAGCCCGCTGCGGCTAGCCCGGCCACCACCCCCACGGCGATCACAGCCGAGATCAGCCAGCCGAGGATCGCCAGCTCACCCGGCCGTTGCCGGAGCAGCTGGGGATCCAGCTCGTAACCAGCCAGCAGGAACAGGAAGCCCAGCCCGATATTGGACAGCAGCTGGATGTTGGACGTTTCGGCCAAGCCGAGCACGTGCGGGCCGATCAGGACTCCGCCGAGCAGGAAAACGACCACCTGCGGAATGCGCGGGCCCGGCAGGGCAGCAATCACGAGCGGCGCAAGCGCAGCCACCAGCGCCACGGCCACCAGGTCTTCTAGCCCCCGATTGAGGTCCATGACGGCCCTCAGCCTGGCGCAACTTCGGTCATCCCGCACCCCCCGGTGAGTGGAGTCAGGCATAACCACGCTAGCCCGGCGCTGGACTCGGCAACAGGACGCGAGCAATGCTGAAGGATGAGCCGAATGTCTCCCGGGGTTCTGGCCCCGCCGCACGAGTTGCTCACGCCAGAGGAATGGAGGGGCCGCGGCCGGGACCATCGCAAGCTGGTGCCCCGTTCGAGCCATGCACAGTGGGAGCTGCCGCCGGACCGGCCGGACCCGGTCGCCATCCTCGAGGAGCAGGCCAGGACCCGGGTGCCGGATCTCGTGCCGATCCGGTATGGGCGCATGATCGCCTCGCCATTTGCGTATTTCCGCGGCGCGGCAGCGCCGATGGCCTGGGATCTCGCGCATATGCCCACGACCGGAATCCAGGTGCAGGCCTGCGGTGACGCGCACCTGCTGAATTTCGGGATGTTCGCCGCCCCCGACCGGCGGCTGGTCTTTGATGTCAACGACTTCGATGAGACGCTTCCGGCCCCGTTCGAGTGGGACGTCAAGCGCCTGGCCGCCAGTTTCGCCGTCGCCGCCCGGGACAAGGAATTCTGCCGCCGCGACGCTCACACGGCGGCGCGCCTGGCCGTGCATAGCTACCGCACCGAGATGGCGAAGTATGCCGCGATGCGATTCCTCAAGGTCTGGTACTCCAGGATCGACGTGGATGAGGTAACCCGGCTGTACGACGCGCTCCAGCCGAAGGCGGCCGTGCTCCGCCGCCGCAGGGATATCGCGAAGGCGCGCCGCCGCACGAGCCTCGGGGCCTTCCTGAAGATGTGCGACCAGGTCGAGGGGCACTACCAGATCCGGCCGGCCTATCCGGTGATCGTCCGCTTCCCCATTGAGCGCCACCCAGGCATTCTCGAGGAGCTGCGACACGCCATTGCGCTCTACCAGGAGACGCTGGACGCGGACCGGCGCGAGGTGCTGCGCCGTTACTATTTCGGCGACTTCGCGCGCAAGGTTGTTGGCGTCGGCTCAGTCGGCACCGAGGCCTTTGTCCTGCTGCTGCTCGGCGACCGCGCCGACGAGCCGCTCTTTCTCCAGGTCAAAGAGGCACAGGAGTCGGTGCTGGCCCCGTTCGCCGGGAAGAGCGAATACAAGCACCAGGGCGAGCGGGTGGTCAGGGGCCAGCGGCTGACGCAGGCCGCCAGTGACCCATTCCTCGGCTGGACGACCGGCATCGGAACCAGCGGCAGAGCCCCCAGCGGACAGCCACGCGCGGTCGCCAAGGACTACTACGTGCGGCAGTTGCGTGACATGAAGGGCAGCATGAGCGTCTCTTTGATGGACCCGCACCAGCTCAACTACTACGGCAGGCTCTGCGGCTGGGCGCTGGCCCGCGCGCACGCCCGTACCGGGCGGGCCACCGTGATCTCCGGTTACATGGGCAGCAACGAGGACTTCGACCACGCGATCGCGGATTTCGCCATCGCCTACGCCGACCAGAACGAGGAGGATTACCGGCGGCTCCGCGCAGCCGTCTCCGCCGCGCAGGTGCTGGCGACAGTGAATCAGTAGGACCCAGTACCCGCACGCCGCCGGACTCGGCCGGGTCGCGCCTGCTCGTTCGGCCCGGCGGTATCCCCTGTCCGGGTAGACCTGGACCGCAGGAGGCGGCGGCCAGCGCTGCAGCGTCCGCTGCGCGGCCGGTACACGCCGCCCGGGTCGCGCTCAGCGCGCGGGGGAGCGTCACCCGACCACACAAAGGCCGCGGGGCTCAGAGCGGAGGTGGCTTGCCGTCCCCGGGTCCGCCGGCAAAGAAGTAGCTTCCCCAGCTGGAGCCGCTGAGCGGTCTACTACGGGCTGATGCGGGGCCAGCCGGTCGTCGGTGAGCCACCGGCGGCAGCGGTAGACGCCTGACGCCGGTGGCTCGGAGCAGGATGGACCGCTGGCTCAGGGACGGTAGAGATCGAGCGCGTTGGCCCCGTCGTTCACCAGCAGGAGGTCGCCCGCCTGGGTGGTGGTGATGCCGAACAGATCACCAGCGCCGTTCTTCACGAGCGTCCTGACCGCGACCTGCTTGCCCTGGGGGCTGATCTCGACGGCGTTGCCGTTGTTGCCGTTCACAGTGACCAGGTCACCGTTGGGTGCCATGGTCATGCCGAGCGGGGCGCTCAGCGCGCCGCCAGCGGCGATGGTCGTCGCGGCGGCCGTGACGGCGCCCGTCCGGGTGAGCGCCCGCGGGATCGCCGAGATGGTGTTGGTCAGCGTGTTGTCCACGTACAGCGTCCCGTTCCGGCCCAGGGCCAGCCCGGTGGGGGCGAGGACGAGCGCTGCCTTGTTCGCCCGCCACGGGTAATTCTTGCCGATGACGGCCGAACTGGTGAGCGCCGGCGGTGACGTGGCACTGAGGGTGAGATCGAGGCGCACCACGGTGCAGTTGCCTGTCACCGGCACGCCATGGTCGGTCTTGGTGTTGCCACCGAGCGCATTGGACACGAACAGCGTGGCGGACGTCGTGGTTGACGCCGTCGTGAGGTCCCACGGGCCGACGATGTCCTTGTTGGTGATGGTCTCCACCGGGGTGCCCTGATCGTTCAGGACGATGAGGCACCCAGCTGGGTTGGCGCTGGGCAGCGCGCCGCCGGCCGTGGTCGGGAGGCTCCCCACCACGACCCAGCCGCCGGGCAGGATGCCGAGCGCGGTGGTCAGCCCGATCCCGCCAGGACAGGACTCGCCTGCGGGCAGCGTGCCGACCTGGGCGAACAGCTGCTTCGAGCCGCCCGGGGAGATTTCGACGATGGTCGTGCCGGTGCCCTGGACGTTGGCCTTGCTGTTGTAGTTGCTGACCAGTGTGTCACCCGAGGTGAGCCGGCCCGCCGAGGCCGGGACAACGGCCACCCCGTAGGGATTCACGTCGCCGTTCGCCGGAACGGTTGACGCCACCTGGGAAACGGCGCCGACCGGGCGGAGGAACGACGCGGATGTGTGCGGTACCGCCGCTGCCTTACCGCTGCTGGTATTCGCGGTAGATGCGCAGGCAGTGGCGGAAAGTCCGAGCAGGACGGTCAGAATTGTGGCGAGGCGCCGAAGCTTCACTGTGCCCCCTTTTAGAAGTAAATGCCCTCTGTGGTCAGGGTTTCCTGGCCCGCCAGGAAACCAGTAATGAACGTAGAAGCGGTCCCCGGAACCTGGAACCTGGAACCTGGAACCTGGAATAGCCGCCGACCGTGGCCGCCATTTACTCAGCGGTCACCGGTGCGGGTAACCTGGCGACTGCGGCCGCCAGCATCCTGTTTCTCGTCAGCCGGGGTAACCGGCTTTCCCCAATACGTCAAGGACCCGAGCGCGTCAGCGACGCTGACTCCCGGTCATAACCTGGTACACGAATTAATGGCCGGCCCGGTTCACCGCATTGCGGCCGGCCGCAGCAGCAGGCCGACCCGCCCAGTCACCGGGCGCTGATGGCGGTCACCACGGCCAGGAGGAACGTGCAGATGGCCGCGAGGCCGTGGCCGAACGGGATGACGGCGACCGGGTACGCTCTCGGTTTCCGGCGCGGGGGCGGCCCTGCGGGCAGGCTGGCGATCACCTCGTCCACGAGCTCACTCGCGAGGGCGGCATCGGTCAGCGCACGCTCCAGCAACGCGTCAGTGATCCGGCCGCGGGCCGGATCCCGGTTCCGCCGGGGCAGCATGCCGTCACCGGGCAGGCTGCCCTGGGCACGCGGGGGATGCGGGCGGGAGAACGGGTCGTCCCCGGCTGGCCGGGGAAACCGCGGGTACGGGGTCCACAGTGTCACCGTGCAGATGCCGAGCCCGATCGCTGGGGTCAGCAGGCCTACCGCCAGCCAGGCCATGGCATCCCAGCCGGTGGCCACGTAGCCGATCCACGCCACCAGGCCGCTGAGGGCCAGGCTGAAGTGCCCGACCAGCACCGCCGGGTGCAGTCCGTCCCGGACGGCGCGCTGCTTCCGCAGCCCTCCGTGGGCCAGGACCGAGCGGAGCATGAAAGCGCCGAGGCTCGCGGTGAACAGCCAGGTGAACAACGTCGCGATGGCCAGTCCACTGATCCGGGCCGACGCGGCAGTTGCAGGCACCGATGTCACCTGCCAATCTGCCCCGCGAGCCCCGCCCCGCGAGCTGTTGTGCGGCCTGACACCGAGGCTAGCTGCCCCGGTCAGCCCGCGATAGCCCGGCGGCGGCTGGCTGTGGTGCTGGCACGAGCCCGGCAGGCTGGCTGCCCTCCTTGGCCCCTCCGAGTGACGCGGAGCAGACTGCTGTCAGGCCCGGCGCGGCACGCGCGGAATAACGGCGCTCAGGCGGTTACCGGGGTGGCGGCGGACCCGGCGTAAAGCTGGGCGGCGCGCCAGCAGTACCAGGCGACCACGCTCCGGTACGGGTGGTAGGGCTCGCCCAGCAGGTCCAGCTGTTTCGGAGTCGGGGTGGGAATGTTCCAGGCCAGGCCGTACCCCTTGCGCACACCGAGGTCGCCGGTGGGCCACACGTCCAGGCGGCGCAGCTGGAACATGAGAAAGATCTCCGCGGACCACTTGCCGATCCCGCGGACGGTGGTCAGCCGGGCCACGATCTCCGCGTCGCTTTCCCGGGCCAGCTGCCGGGGGGCGAGGGTCACCGTGCCCTCCAGCACCTTGCTGGCGAGATCCTGCAGCGAGGCCACCTTGCTCGCGGACAGCCCGGCGGCGCGCAGCGCCCCGGCGGGGGTGGCCAGCACGCGTTCCGGGGTGATGTCACCGGCCAGGGCGAGGACCAGCCGGCCGTGTATCGCCCGGGCCGCGGCGCCGGCCAGCTGCTGGTAGGTGATCGAGCGGACCAGCGTGGCGAAATGGCTGTCCTCGGGTGGCGGGAACCGGGGCAGGCCGGCCACGGCCACTAGGCGGGCCAGTACCGGGTCGCGCTCGGCGAGTATCCGGGCGGCCGCGCGCGGGCTGACCTTGCGGGGGCGGCCGGGGGACGCTGGCGCCCCGGTCACGCCTGGTCCCCGGCGCCGCTGCGGGCGAGGTCCGCGACGGCCTTCCAGCGCCGCCGGGTCGTTCCGGTGACGAAGCTGGTCAGGTTGACGGTGCTCCCGTACACCTGGCTGAGCGGCTCGACGATGTCGAACGACAGGTGCTCCAGCCGGGCCAGGAACGCGTCTGCTTCCGGCAGCCCCAGCCGCTGCCGCACCGCCTGCTCGGCCGCGTGATCTAGCCTGAACACGCGGGATACCCTATCCGTGCTGCTGCGCGAAGTCCTTACTCCGGATCGTGGCCAGCGACACCACCCCGGACGCCAGCGCGATGATCGCCGCGACCAGCAGGATGCGGTTCAGCCCGGTGGTGAACGCGGCCCGGGTGATCATCCCCACGGTCTGCCGGAGCGGCCCGGGCAGCGCGGCGATCAGCTTGCCGATCTCCCCGGACTGCACGGCCGCGGCGACCCGCGGGCCCTGGTGCGCCAGCGCGGGCACGGCGGCGATCCGGGTCCGGACCTCGTCCCGGACGTTGTTCGAGAACAGCGTGCCGAGCAGGGCGATGCCGGTCGCGATCCCGACCTGGCGGAAGGTGGAGTTGATCCCGGAGGCCATCCCGGCCTGCTGCGGCCGCACCACCCCCACGGCGGTGGAGGCCAGTGGCGGGTTCACCAGGCCGACGCCGATGCCACCGAGGATCATGCCGGGAATGAGATGGGTCCACGACGACGCCGCGTCGAGCCCTCGCATCAGCAGCAGGCTCACCCCGACGATGATCAGCCCGGGCCCGATGAGCAGCCGGATCGGCACGTGCGAGGTGAGCCTGGCCCGCGACGGTCGCGGTCACCAGGATGGCCCCGGACAGGAACATGAGCCGCACCCCGGTGCCCAGCGGCGAGTAGCCCAGGATGTCCTGCAGGTAGAGCACGAGGTACAGGAGCATGGCGAAGATCGAGGCGCTCAGCCCGAACGCTGCGACCGAGCCGCCGCTGAACGTGGGCAGCCGGAACAGGTTCAGGTCGAACATCGGGTGGCTGATCCGCCACTCCACCAGGACGAACGCGATGAGCAGCACGGCTGCTGCGGCGAGGCAGCCCAGCACCAGGCTGTCGGTGAAGGACCGCTGGTTCGATTCGATCAGCCCGTACACCAGGAACGCCAGCGCCGCGGTGAACAGCGCGAAACCGGCCCAGTCGGGCCGGCTGGCCCGCGGCGCGCGGGACTCGGCCACTTTCAGCACCGAGATGACCACGGCGATGACGCCGATCGGCGCGTTCACGAAGAAGATCCACCGCCAGGACAGGCCGGATGTCAGCAGCCCGCCCAGCAGCGGGCCGATGGCCACGGCCACGCCGGTCACCGCGCCCCAGACCCCGAAGGCCACGCCCCGGTCCTTGCCCCGGAAGGCGTCCGCCAAGAGCGCCAGGGAGACCGCGAACATGATGGCGCCGCCGACCCCCTGCAGGCCGCGGGACAGCTGGAGCATCAGCGTGCTGACGGCAAAGCCGCACAGCACGGACGCGGCAGTGAAGATAGCCAGGCCGATCAGGTACAGCAGGCGGCGGCCGTACCTGTCGGCCAGGCTGCCCGCGGTCAGCAGGAACGCCGCCAGGGTCAGCGCGTACGCGTCCACCACCCACTGCAGATCGGAGAAGCTCGCGTTCAGCGCCCGCTGGATGTCCGGCAGCGCGACGTTCACGATCGTGATGTCCAGCAGCAGCATGAACGTGCCGAGGCAGACCGCGACCAGCGTCCACCACTTGTTCCCGCGCTGGGCCGGACCCGGGCTGCTGATCCTGGCCTGCTGGCCGTCCCGGCTCTGCCCGGGCAGGCCGGTGCTGGACAGGTCAGCGCTGGCTTCGCTCACTCAAGGCTCCCGTGTGACGTGACGGCTGTGCTCCGGCGGCAGTCGTGACAGCGGATGCAGCTGCTCAGGGAAAAGCCCCATCCTACGATCATCGCCCCTGCCGGGGGCGGCTGGCGCACCGCCCCACTGCTACGGGGCAGATCCGCCCCGGGGCCACCGCCCTAGCGGCAAACACTTGACGAGCCGATCCCTTATTCGTTATGCCCTTCTCAGGGATTTCCGCCGGTCTGCACCAGCTGGAGCGATGACCTCATCCGCCGACACCGTAGCCGCGGCTGAGCTGCCATTCTGGGGCTGGGCCCGGCTCTGGCGGCCACGGTCGTCCCTGTTCATGGCCGCCGCCCTGGCCGCGGCCGGGGCGAGCGATATCGCGGCCGAATGGCGGTTGTGGCCGCAGAGCACCGCGCTGGCGGTGGTGAACCTGGCCACCACCCTGGCCTTCGTGCTCACTGGGCTATTGCTCCGGTATGAGACCGGCCAGCGCGGGGTGGCCTGGGCGCTGATCCTCACCGGGATCTGCCGCGGCCTCGATTTCGTCAACCTGTGGAACACCGGGCCATGGCCGTTCTACGGCCTGGTGCTCGGCGCCCTGGACCGGCTGTTCGGCGCCTGGGCCCTGCTCCGCTACCCCAATCCCCGGCTGGACCGCGGCCAGCGCCGCTACCTGATCGCGCTGGCCGCCTGGATGCTGGCCGGCCGGATGCTGATCGCGATCACCTCCACCGCGTCGTGGAACGGCGATTCCCCGGCCGCCTGGTGGCCCGCCCTGTTCCCGGATCTCCCGCTGAGCGATGCCATCAACGTGGTCGTCAACATCGGCGAGGCGCTGTTCGGCGCGGCCCTGATCGTGCTGCTGATCCAGCGGCTGGCCCGCAGTACCGGCCTGGACCGGATCGTCATCGCGCCGATCATGGTGGCCGGCATTGCCGCCGCCATCGCCGCCATCGCCTCGGCGGCCGCCCAGATGGTCACCAGCCTGGACACCAGCCCGAACGGGGCCTACCTGGTGGAAGGCATCGTCGACCTGGCACTGCCGCTGGCGTTTCTGGTGTCGGTCGTGCAGCGGGCCTTGCTGCTCGGCAACCTGGCCGGGCTGACCGCCCAGATCGCGGCGGGCGCGGATGTGCGCGCGGTACAGCACGCGCTCCGCTTGGTGCTCCGTGACCCGACCCTGGACGTGCTGGACCTGTCCGCGGCCGAGCACGCAGCCGGCCCCGTCCTCCATCCGGCGGGCCCGCCCGAGGAGGCCGGGCCAGCCTTGACCCCAGCGGAGCCGTCCGGGGAGCCCCTGTCCGGGGACCGCCTGGTCGAGTTCATCCGCACCGAGGCGGGGGCGCCGATCGCGGTGGTGATCGCGGACCCGACACTCGCCCGGTACCGGGGCCTGTTCGACGCCGCGGTCCGCACCAGCGGGCTGGCCCTGAAGAACGCCCAGCTCCAGGCCCAGGCAGCCGAGGCCGAGCTGAACCAGGTCCGGGCGTCCCGGGCCCGCATCGTCGAGGCTGGCCTGGCCGAGCGGCGGCGGCTGGAACGGGACCTGCACGACGGGGCCCAGCAGCACCTGCTCGGGCTGGCCGCCCAGCTCACCGCGGCCATGGCCCGCACCAGCGACCCAGTGGCGACCGCGGCTTTCCGGCAGGCTCAGGCCGGGCTGGCCGGGGTGCTCGCCCAGCTGCGGGACCTGGCCCGCGGGATCCACCCGGCCGCGCTGTCCCAGGGTGGGCTGGCCGCGGCCCTGGAGGACGTGGCCGAACGGCTCCCGTTGCCGGTCCGGGTGACGGTGCCCGCCACCCGGGTCAGCCCCGCCGCCGAGGCCACCGCGTACTTCGTGGCCTGCGAGGCCCTCACCAACGTGGTGAAGCATGCCCGCGCGCACCAGGCCGGGGTGGTCATCCAGCTGGCCGGCGGGCAGCTGGACATGGAGATCACCGACGACGGGATCGGCGGCGCGGACGGCACCGGGCATGGCATCGGCGGCATGCGGGACCGGGTCAGGGCCCTGGATGGCGAGCTGACCCTGGACAGCCGCCCCGGCCACGGCACCCGGGTGGCGGTGACGATCCCGTGCGGGTAGCCCTGGCCGACGATTCCGGCCTGTTCCGCAGCAGCCTGGCCCTGCTGCTGGAGGCCTACGGGACCGAGGTGGTGGCCCGGGCTTCTTCGGGCAGCGAGCTGCTCGCCACGATCCGGGCCGCGCCAGCAGACGCGGTGATCCTGGACATCCGGATGCCCCCGACCTTCACCGACGAGGGCATCCGGACCGCGGCCGAGCTGCGCAAGTCCGACCCGGACCTGGGCATCCTGGTGCTGTCCACCTACGCCGAGACCAGTTACGCCAGCCAGCTGCTCGAGGAGGTGGACCGCGGTGTCGGCTACCTGCTGAAGGACAAGGTCACCGACGTGGACGCACTCATGGACAGCCTGGCCCGGGTATGCGCGGGGGAGCAGGTGATCGATCACAGCATCGTCATGCGCCTGCTGAACCGGACCAGGAAGTCCTCAGCGATCGATTCGCTGAACGAGCGTGAGCACGCCGTGCTGCGGCTGATGGCGGAAGGCCGGTCGAACCTGGGTATCTCCCGCGAGCTGTACCTCAGCCCGCGCACCGTCGAGGCCCACGTAACCAGCGTCTTCGGCAAGCTGGGCCTGGCCTCGACGGACACCGACAACAACCGGGTCCGCGCGGTGCTGGCCTTCCTCCGGGAGACCGGGACGGACTGAGGCCGCGGCCACCTGGCCCGGTCGAGGAGATCAAGTCAAGCGGGAAAACCCGCGTCAATAACGGTGCTTCCCACGATCTGCCGGGCCGCCCAGGGCCAGCAGACTACTCCTGTGGCACCGGGGATCGATGCCCCGGCGGGCGGTGACGAGCCTTGGCCGGCTGGCTGGCAGCGGGTGGAAACGCTCGGGCTGGCCGAGGTGGTGATGGCCATCCTCCGGGCCCGGCCCGCGGTGCCATGGGCAACCGCCGCTGCTGTCGCCCGGCAGCGCCGCGGCGGCGAGCTCGTCATCCAGGTCCGGCTCTACGACGCCGGGGCGGCACCGGCCTCCGCGGACTCAGCGAACCCGGACGGTACCGGGGCGCCCGGCGAGGTCGTCGCGACGTTTGTCGCGGGGCTGCTCGGCGAGGACCTGGCTCAGGCTTTCGGCACCAGGGACGTGATCATCCTGACGTGAGTGCCGCGTACCGCGCGGACACCTCGAGCCGGGGGGGAGGAACAGTGCGTCGTGCTCAGCGCCGTGGCCGGGGCCGTTGCTGGCTGGGGGGCCAGGGGCGGCCAGCCAGGCCACTGGCGCTGACTGATGGCACTGTGGCCGCCGCGGGCCCGCACGCCGGGTCCGCGGCGGCTGTGCCCGGCCAGCGGCCGCGGTCAGGGCGTGTCGCTGCTGAAGGCTGAGTCGAACGAGGCCTGCGGTGGGTCGAAGTCGAACCGGCGCAGGAAGGTGACGGCCTCGGCCGCGCCGGTAAGCCGGTCCATCCCGGCGTCCTCCCATTCCACTGAGATGGGGCCGCGGTAGCCGATCGCGTTCAGCATCCGGAAGATGTCTTCCCAGCGGATGTCGCCGCGGCCCGCAGACACGAAGTCCCAGCCGCGCCGTGGGTCGCCCCAGGCCAGGTGCGAGCCGAGCCGGCCGTTGCGGCCATCCAGCCGCTTGCGGGCCTCCTTGCAGTCCACGTGGTAGATCCGGTCCGGGTAGGCGGCGAGGAAGGCGACCGGGTCCAGGTCCTGCCAGACAAAATGGCTGGGGTCGAAGTTCAGCCCGAACGCGGGCCGGTGGCCCACCGCGTCCAGGGCCCGCTGCGTGGTCCAGAAGTCATAGGCGATCTCGCTCGGATGCACCTCGTGTGCGAACCGGACGCCCTCAGCGTCGAACACGTCCAGGACCGGGTTCCACCGGTCGGCGAAGTCAGCGTAGCCGCGGTCGATCATCTCCACCGGGACCGGCGGGAACATCGCCACGGTGTGCCAGATCGAGGAGCCGGTGAAGCCGATCACCGTGGTCACGCCGAACGCGGCGGCGGCCCGGGCGGTGTCCGCCATCTCGGCTGCGGCCCGCTGCCGGACGCCCTCGGGCTCGCCGTCGCCCCAGATCCGGGCGGGCACGATGGCCTGATGCCGCTGGTCGATCGGGTGGTCGCACACGGCCTGGCCGACGAGGTGGTTCGAGATGGCCCAGCAGTGCAGGTCGTACTTGGCCAGCAGATCGCGCCGGCCAGCCAGGTAGCCGTCCTCGCGCAGCGCGCGGCGGACATCGAAGTGATCTCCCCAGCAGGCCAGCTCGAGGCCGTCGTAACCCCAGCCGCGCGCCAGTCGGCAGACCTCGGTCAGCGGCAGGTCCGCCCACTGGCCGGTGAACAAGGTAAAGGGTCGGGACATCATCGGCTCCCTTGCGGCACAGGTGTCCAGGTGCTCTCATGGTGCGCGCTGTGCTCCACGGCGGCCAGCACCCGCTGCACCTGCAGCCCATCGCGGAACGACGGAGCCGGATCAGTCCCGGCCGCGATCGCGGTGACCAGGTCCCGGACCTGGTGGCTGAACGTGTGCTCCCAGCCCAGCACGTGGCCGGGCGGCCACCAGCCGGACAGGTACGGATGGCCCGGCTCGGTCACCAGTATCCGCCGGAAGCCGGCCACCGTATCATCCTCGTCGGCGTCGCAGAACTGCAGCTCGTTGAGCCGTTCCAGGTCGAAGGCCAGGCTCCCGCGGTTGCCGTTGAGCTCGATCCGCAGCGCGTTCTTCCGGCCCGCCGCGAACCGCGTCGCCTCGAAGGACGCCAGCGCTCCGGAGCTCAGCCGGGCGGTGAACAGGGCCGCGTCGTCCACGGTCACTGGCCCGGTGCCAGCCCCGTCCGCGGTGGGCCGCTCTTTCACGAACGTGGTGGTGACCCCAGACACGCCGGTGATCAGCTCCTCGCTCAGGTACTGGGCCAGGTCCACGAGGTGCGCGCCCAGGTCGCCGAGCGCCCCGAGCCGGCCTGGTCGCGCTGCAGCCGCCAGGTCAGCGGCGCGGCTGGGTCGGTCAGCCAGTCCTGCAGGTAGCAGGCACGGACATGGCGGATCATGCCGATCCGGCCCGCGGCGACCAGCTGGCGGGCCAGGGCCAGCGCCGGGACCCGCCGGTAGTTGAAGCCGACCATATTCCGGATGCCCCGGGCCGCCGCCTCATCTGCGGCCGCCACCATGGCCTCGGCCTCGGCCACGGTATTGGCGAGCGGCTTCTCGCACAGCACGTGCTTGCCCGCGCGGAGTGCGGCGATGGCGATCTGCGCGTGTGAGTCGCCGGGCGTGCACACGTTGACGAGCTGCACGTCGTCCCGGCGGATCAGGGCCTGCCAGTCGGTTTCCGTGGCCTGCCAGCCCAGCCGCCTGGCCGCCGCCCGCACCGCGGCGGCGTCCCGGCCGCAGATCGCGGCCATCCTCGGCTGGAGCGGCAGGTCGAATACGCTCGCCGCGGTGCGCCAGGCCTGCGCGTGCGCCGCGCCCATGAACGCATACCCGACCATGCCCACACCCAGCGCCCGGGCCTCAGGCTCCGGCACAGCGCCCTCCTGCACGGGGCCTCCTCAGCTGATGGTGCGGGCGAACGGATCCCAGTCTGGCTCCAGCGCCGCCGGGATGGCGAACGTGGTCCGCACCGGTTCGAAGCTGCCTGTGGTCACGGACCGCTGGATGGCCTCCATGGTCTCCAGTACGTGCAGCGCGAGCTCGCCGGAAGCGCGGTGCGGCACCCCACCGCGCAGCCCCCGGGCCATGTCCAGCACGCCCAGGCCGCGGCCGGCGGTCGCGCCGGACGCCGGTATCACGGTCCAGTCGGCCGCGCCCGCGGCGCGGATGCGGGCCTCGCCGTCGAAAAAGTTGGGATCGGGCATGGCCAGCGTGGCCTCGGTACCGGTGATCTCCACGAAACCGTGCCGCCGCAGCGGTGAGTCGAAGCTGAGCACCAGCGAGGCCGCCTGGCCGCCGGTGTAGCTGATCAGCGCGGCCACGTGGGTGGGCACCTCCACCCCGAACGAGCGGCCCGCGTTCGGGCCGCTGCCGATGACCCGCTGGTCGCGGCTGCGCCGGCCGAGCGCCGCCACCTCGCCGGCCGGGCCGAACACGGTGGCGAGCAGCGACAGGTAGTACGGGCCGATGTCGAACAGCGGGCCCGCGCCGCGCTGGAACAGGAACGCGGGATCCGGATGCCAGCGCTCCGGGCCAGGGTCTTGCATCAGCGCCAGCGCGGTCTGCGGCACCCCGATGGCGCCCGCCTCGATCAGGCCGCGCGCGGTCTGCAGGCCGGCCCCCAGCACCGTGTCGGGGGCGCAGCCGACCCGCACCCCGGCGGCGGCGGCCTGGGCGAGCAGCTGGCGGCCGGCCGTCGTGTCCAGGGCGAGTGGCTTCTCGATCCAGACGTTCTTGCCCGCCGCGATGGCCGCCGCGGCGGTCTGCGCGTGCGCGGTGGGCACGGTCAGGTTGACGACGAGTTCCACCCCCGGCTGCCCCAGCGCACCGGCCGTGCTGCCCGCCCCGGGCACGCCGTACTTGGCGGCCTGCGCCTCCGCCCGGTCCCGTACCAGGTCCGCGCAGTAGAGCACCCGGACATCGGGGAAGGACGTGAGGTTGCGCAGGTAGGCGTCGCTGATCGTGCCGCAGCCGACCACCGCCACGCCTACCGGCTCTGTGGTACGGCGGGCCGCCCCGATCGGGACCGCTGTGGTCTGCTCCACCCCGGTCCCGGCCTGCGAGGTCATGAGCTGCCCCGGCCAGGGGATGGCTGGGCCGGCTCGGCCAGGCCGTGGGCGGCCAGCCAGGCCAGGCTGTCGGCCACGGCGGTCATCATGTCGGTCGCGCACCGGTCCAGCTCCACGATGTGCCACTGCCCGGGCGCGCCCGCGGCCAGGATGTCGGCGACGGGCATCTGCCCGGCGCCGACCGCGGTCATGGGATCGTCTCTGGTCACCGGGCCGTCCTTCACATGCAGGTAGCGCACCCGCGCACCGAGCCGGCCCAGCAGCGCGGGCACGTCCTGCCCGCCGACCGCCGCCCAGTAGGTGTCGACCTCGAGCACCACCCGGTCGTCCAGGGCGTCGGCCAGCACCTCGAGCGCGGGCCGGCCCGCCACAGCCGTGCCGAGCTCGTGATCATGATTATGGTAGCCGAGGTGGAAGCCCTGGTCCGCGGCCTGGGCGGCGATCTCGTTCAGCTCGGCCGCGACGGCCAGCACGCTGGCGCGGTCCGCGAACCTGCTGGGCGGCAGGTACGGGACGATGACGGTATCGGTGCCCAGCGTGGCGGCGGCCCGCAGCACCGCTGCGGCCTGCTCGCCTGCGGGCATCGCGTGCACACTGCACACGGCCAGGCCCGCGGCGTCCAGGTCAGCGCGCAGCCCGGCCGGGTCGTTGAGCACGTTGAAGGGCTCCACGGCCGCGTAGCCGAAGCTGGCGATCCGGGCCAGGACGCCACTGCGGTCGGCGGCCAGCTCGTCGCGGACCGTGTAGAGCTGCAGGGCAGGGGGATGGGCAGCCATCACGCGTCCTCGGTCTTCATGCGGCCATCAGGGGCGACGGGTGAGCGGAAGATTTTCGAAAAGCATTCGCTCCAGATCAGGCTAAGCTGGCCCCGCACCCCGGTCAAGGGTGCGCGTTCGCTTACCATTGATCATCTGATGCCTGCGGGTTCCATCAGCATCGGCCGTGCTGGTTCGTCCGTATTGGTTGGTCTGGGCCGCCCTGGCTCGTCCCGGCCGTGCCGGTGGTGGCCGCGGGCAGCGGGGAACCCTGCCATGGCTTTTCGAAAAGGAGCGGCCGTGCCGCCCGACGTGCGCCGCAACACCCTGGCCGCCATTGCCGCTGAGGCCGGTGTGTCTGTGTCCGCGGTGTCCAAGGTTCTCAACGGCCGCACCGACGTGGCCGCTGGCACCCGGGCCCGGATCGCCCGGCTGCTGCAGCAGCATGGCTATCAGGTCGTCTCCCGGCTCGGCTTCGGGGTGGTGGACCTGCTGATCGGCAGCCTGCACAGCCCCTGGGCCGAGGAGCTGATCAGCGGGGCGGTGGATGCGGCCGCTGAATCCGCGGTCAGCGTGATCGTGACCACGGTGGCCTCCCGGGAGGAGTTCACCCGCTGGCTGGACCAGGCGGCGGCCCGCGGCACCGGCGGCGCGCTCTGCGTGCTGCACCTGCCCCGCAGCCCTGAGCTGCAGCGGCTGGCCGCGGCCCGGATCCCGCTGGTCGTGATCGACCCGCCAGAAGAACCGGGGGAGGGGATCCGGTCGGTGGGCACCACCAACTGGCAGGGCGGGGTGACGGCCGCCCGCCATCTCATTGAGCTGGGCCATCGCCGGATCGCCATCATCGGCGGCCCAGGCGAGCTGTGGTCCAGCCGGGCCCGGCTGGCGGGCTACCGGGCCGCGATGCTGGCCGCCGGGCTGCCCGTGGATGAGGCACTGGTGCGGGCGGACCAGTTCTGCGCCGAGGGGGGCAGGCGGCAGGCCGGACGGCTGCTGGCGCAGCCCGGCGCACCGACCGCGATCATCGCTGGCAACGACAGCCAGGCCTTCGGCGTACTCCAGGCGCTGGGTGAGCGCGGGCTGCGGGCCCCCGCCGACCTGAGCGTGATCGGCTTCGACGATGTCTCGGTGGCCACCTGGGCCACGCCCGCCCTGACCACGATCCGCCAGCCGCTGGCCGCCATGGCGGCGACCGCCTTCCGGATGCTGGAGTCACAGGCGGCGGGTGGTGCCGCCGAGCCGCATCACGTGGAGCTGGCGACCACGCTGGTGGTCCGGGACACCACCGGTCCGCCCCGCCCGGGCTAGCGCCGCCGGGCCAGTGCGGCGGGCCAGTGCGGCGGGCTAATGCGGCAGGTCAGCTGGGCGGTGGCCGACGAACAGGTGACGCGGCGTCCCCCCGCCGGCTGGCGCGGGCGCCCCGGCGGCGAAGCCCGCGGCCGTCAGCTGCCGCAGCCAGGTGCCGCGGCGGAACGAGCCGAGGCGGTGCACCTCCCGCACCACCTGGACGGCGGCGTCCGCATCGCGCAGCACGAACTCGTATTCGGACTGGATCCAGTCGTCGGCGGGATCCGGGTCCCAGGTCCATTCCTGGAAGCTCGCCTGGCGGCCGTCCGCGCCATGACTGCCACCCCGGCCCGGGCCGGGCTGGAAGGTCTCGGCGGTGTAGTCCGGGACGAACACCGCGACGCCGCCCGGACGGCAGTGCGCGAACGCCGTGCCGATCACCTGGGCCAGGTCCGCCTCGCTGGTCACGTAGTCGATCGCGTCGTGCACCAGCACCGCGTCAAAGGCGTGGCCCAGCCGGAGCGTGCGCATGTCGCCCTGCAGGTGTGTGCATTCGGGGTTGAGCTGGGCCGACACCGCCAGCATGGCCGGGGAGCGGTCCACCAGGGTCAGCAGCAACTGCTCCTTCAGGTGTACCGCGACGTGGCCGCCGCCGCTGCCCAGGTCCAGCACCTCGCGCACCGGGATGGCCGCGGTGCGGAACACCGACGCCAGGCAGGCGGCCTCGGCGGCGTACTCCGCCGGGGGCGAGATCAGCGGCCACCACCCGGCCAGCTCCTGATAGAGGCGGTAGTCACCGGCCGCGGCAGCGTCGCTGGCCCCCGTGTTCCCGCTGGCGCTGGCTGCGGTGTCCGCGCCGGTCACGCGGGCACCCGCGGCACAGCCAGGTAGGAGCCGAACCGGCCGCCGGTGTGCACCACGTGCGCGCCGCGGTTGACCGAGGCGTCGTGGAACGCCTGGACCAGCGGGCGGGGCTGGCGGTAGATGTCCCGGCCCTGGATGACCAGGCGCAGCGCCTCGCCCGGCCCGAACCGGGTACCCGACGGCAGGATCTCGATGTCCAGCGGGACGATCTCGCCGCGGCCGGGCTTGCGTTCCCGCCGGTGGGTGAGTACGGGCTGGCCGGGAGTGGACCGCTGCTCGTCCAGCTCCCGGTGCGAGGCACGGAGCCAGCCCAGGGCCACCGGGCCATCCTCGAACACCGCGTAGAACGGGAATCCGACCAGGTCGCCGTGGCGGTCCAGCTTCTGCAGGGCCACGATCATGTCGTCAGCGGTGGCCCGCCGGTACCGGGGGGCGGCCGCGCCGCGGTCTTCCGGCCAGCCCGTTGGCGGCCGGAAGCGGTACCTCACCGTGCCACCTCCACCGGCTCAGCCTAGCCGCGACAGCAGCCGGGGCAGGAACACGGCGAGGGCCACGCCCAGGGCGGCCAGGGACGCGATCAGCACCGCTCCCGCCGCGGTGTCCTTGGCGATCTTGGCTAGCGGATGGTATTCGCCGGTGCACAGGTCGACGACCGCTTCCACCACGGTGTTCAGTGCCTCGGCGGTCAGCACCAGCCCGATGGCGAGGAGCACGCACGCCCAGTCCGTGGCGCTGATCCGCAGGATCAGGCCAGCCGCGACCGCGGCTGCCGCGGCGGCCAGGTGCACCTGCATGTTGCGTTGCGTGCGCACGGCGTACCAGGCGCCCTGACCGGCAAAGGAGAAGCCGCGCCAGAAGCTGGACCGCCAGCCAGCCGGCCGGTGGCCGGGGCCATGGTCCGCTGCGGCGGGCGGGCTCACCGGGTCACGCCCGGCGGGTTCACCCGGCTCATCGACAGGCATCAGGGTCGCTGAGCGGCGGCTTCCGGTCCTGGAGCGGGGCGGCGGCCCAGCGCCACGAATGTGAACAGGCCCGCCACGAGCACCAGGATCGCCGATAGCAGCAGCGCGGCGTGCAGCCCGGAGTAGAAGGCGCTGTAGGCCGCCTGGATGACTTCCTGGACGAGCTTGCCCTGGCCCGCGCCTGCCGCCCCGCCCGCGCCCTGGGTGTTGCCGCTGGACGGGACGCCGCCGGTCTCCACCGCCTTGATCACGATGGACTGGAAGTTGTCCGGGATGCCCAGGTGCTGCAGCCGGCTGGTCAGGCTGGACCGGAGCTGGGCGTTGACCAGGGCGCCCAGGATCGCCACCCCGGTGAGTGCGCCGATCTCGCGGCTCGTGTTGGTGGCCGAGGCCGCCATCCCGGAGCGCTCCGCGGGCACCGCGGACAGCGCCGCCGACGTGCTGGGCACCAGCGAGGTGCCGATCCCGATGCCGGTCAGCGCGAGCGCGGCGGCCAAGGGCAGGTAGGCCGGGTGCGGGTTGAGCGTCAGTGTGGTGAGCAGCAGGCCCGCGCTGAACACCAGGCAGCCGATGAAGATCGACCAGCGCGGCCCGGCCGTAGTGGTCCACCGGCCGGCCAGCACCGCAGTGGCGATCATCAGTACGGTCATCGGCGCGAACGCCAGCGCGATCCGGTAGCCGCTGTCGCCGACTACTTCCTCGAGGTACAGGGCGGTGAAGAAGAACACCGCGAACGTCGCGAAGTAGGCGCAGAACGCCACCACGTTGGCGGACAGGAACAGCGGCATCCGCAGGAAACGCAGGTCGAGCAGGGGATGCGCGGCGCGGCCCTCCCACCAGAAGAAGGCAACTGCCGCCGCCGCGCAGACGCACAGCAGCGCGATCACCCCGGGCGCGGCGAAGCCACTGCCCTCCCCGTCGATCACCGCGAAGACCAGCGCGGTGAGGGCCGCGGCGCCGAGCACCGTGCCGGTGATGTCCACCCGGTGTGCGTCCGGGTCCGCGCTCTCCGGTAGCACGATCATCCCGGCGATCAGCGCGGCCAGCCCGAAGAAGAGGTTGAACCAGAAGATCGCACGCCAGCTCCACACCCCGACCAGCGCGCCGCCGATGACCGGGCCGAACGCCAGCGCCAGCCCGGACACGGCTGTCCAGACGCCTACCGCCCGGGCCCGGCGGCGCTCGTCGGTGTAGATGTGCCGCAGCATGGACAGGGTGCCCGGCTCGCTGGCGGCCGCGCCCAGCCCCATCACCGCCCGCGCGGCGATCAGCACCCCGATATTCGGGGCCAGCGCGGCCATGACCGAGCCCGCACAGAAGATCGCGGCGCCGATCAGCATCACCCGCTTGCGGCCGAACTCGTCGGCGACCATGCCGAACGCGAGCATGGCGCCGGCGAAGGTCAGCGCGTACCCGCTGATCACCCACTGCAGGGCGCTGACCCCGGCCTTCAGGTCGGTCTGCACGCTGCCCAGGGCGACGCTGACCACCGTGTTGTCCAGGAAGGTGAGGAACAGCAGGGTGCACAGCACGCCCAGGGCCAGCGCGCTCCCGCGCCGCACGATCGGCGCCTTTTCGGCGGGCACGCCAATCGAGCGGACCACGTGGTTACCCGGCGCTCTTACAGACGGCCGGCAGCGAGGAGGTGCTCCCGCCGTTCTCCAGCGTCAGCAAGCCGCAGAAGCTGGCCAGCCCGACCTTCCAGGTCCCGTTCTGGTAGACCGCAACACCCTTCTGGTTCGCCAGCGCCGTCTGGCCGCTGACCACGATGTCGTACACCACCGTGGCCTGCGTGGCCGATTGGACCGTCACGCTGATGACCTTCGCGCTGGCCGAGGCGGCCAGCCCGCTGGCCTGCGACTTGATCACCGGGGCGAGGACCTGCCCGTCTTGGAGCAGGCTGATCCGGGTGGCGATAGGGGTCTTCGGGTTGAAGAACGCGGTCCAGTTGGCCGTGATGGCCTGCGCCGCCGACCCGGACGAGGCGGGCGAGGCGGCGGAGGAGGCCGGGGCGGACGAGGGCGCCGCCGCCGACGAGGAGGACGCGGCTGGCGACGGTGACGAGCTGCTGCTCGTCCCGCTGCTGCTGCACGCGGCCGCACCGAGCCCGAGAGTGCAAAGGAGAGCGATCAGGAGCGTTCTATGAGGTGCCATTCCGCCATTTTCCAACGTTCGTGGAGTCATCATTGACTTGTTGCGGAGTCGTTGCTGAGCTGAGGCCGCCGGTACGGCGCCAGCGCGGTCCGCGGGTGGGGCCGTGTGGGCCACGGTGCTCAGCATTACTCGCTGCGCGCTGGCCGTCCAGTTCACCGCCTGCCAGCAATGACGGTGATGTCAGCGTCATTACTGGCGGCCAGTTGTGGCTAGCTCAGCCGTGGCTGGCGCTGACCGCGGTGAGCACCACCAGGGTGAGCGTGATCGCGGCGGCGGTCCCGTGCGCCAGGATCAGCTGTGGCGGGAACGTGGCCCGGGGCCCCTTCGACCGCCGCCGGGCGGCCGTGGTGCTGGCCAGCCAGCTGAGCCCGGCCGCGATGGTAGCCACCAGGATCCCGAAAGCGGCCCAGGCCAGCACGCGGTTGTGGGTGCCGAGGAAGATGAACCAGCAGCCGATGCCGAGGATGCCGATGGCCGGATGGCTGAACTCCAGCAACGGATGCTCGCCGGGGGCGGCGTGCACTGTGGGCTTCGGGATGGGCGGTGGGCGGCCATCGTCGGTGCGCTGGACACCTCCGGTGTACACCGGCATGGGCCGCTCCGGCGCGTCCGCGCCCTGGCGCCGGCCTGCTCGGCCGGCGATCAGCAGGGTCAGGCCGGCGCCTGCGGTCAGGATCCACAGCACCAGGGCCGCGACAGCCAACGGGGTTCCTTCCGCATCGCGGGGGCGCCAGGCCACCCGGCGTTCCAGGCTCGCCAATGAGCGTTATGCAAAACCGGCTAGCGAGTGCAGGCCCGGAGGACCTGCACGAGCGGCCGGTGCAGGTCAGGGCCACGGTAGGGGTGGATGTTGATGTGCATAACGCGACTTTTGCATAAGACACAACGTCAGGCTAGCGAACCGCCGGGCGGGGCCGCGCCCGGCGGTCCGGCCTGGCAGGCGTAGATGCAGTTCTGCGGGCGGGGTGAGCCGAGTAGCTGGACGTCGCTGAACCCGGCCTCGGCCAGCAGCTGGCAGGCCAGTTCCGTACCCCACATCGCGCCGAGCCCAGCGCCGCCGCCAGCCAGCGACACCGGGGTGCAGTACATCAGGCTGATCGCGTAGCACAGCGCCGCCAGTGGGTGGCCGATGTTGCCGGCCAGGTCGCTGGAGAACTTCGCGTCCACCATGACGAACATCCCGCCGGGCGCGAGCGCGGCCCGGGCCTGGCGCAGCACCTCGCCCGGGGAGTACTGGTCGTGCACGGCGTCGAACGCGGTGATCACATCGAACGCCCGGGCCGGCAGCTGCGCGGCGTCGCCTACCACGAACGCCGCGTTGCCCAGGCCGAGGCCCACGCGCTCGGCCTCGGCCAGGGCGATCACGGCCGGGTCGAGGTCCAGGCCGACGAACCGGGCCGCGGGAAACGCCTGCGCCGCCACCGTGACCGCATGGCCGGTCCCGCAGCCGAGATCGAGCACCCGGGCGCCCGCGGCCAGCTGGCCGGCCAGCCCGGGCACCGCGGCGAAGAAGCCGTCCACCAGCTGCTCGTCGTAGATCCGCCGCCACGTGTCACCCGGCCGCGCGCCCGCCGCGGCGAAGTGCGGTGCGTACGCCGCGTGCCTCAGCCCGGCGCCGGTGGCGAAGCACTGCTCTAGCTCGGGCAGGGCCCCGGCCAGGGCCCGCAGCATCAGCGCCATCGGCGCGGCGTTCGCCGCGGTCTCGCCGGTCAGCAGGCTGGCGTGCTCGGCAGGCAGGGTGTACTCGCCGGTGGGCGGGTCGTAGCTGAAGAACCCGCCGGTGACCATGGCGCCGAGCCATTCCCGCACGTAGCGCTCGTCCAGCCCCGCCCGGGCCGCCAGCCCGGCGCTGCTGGCCGGCCCCTGCGCCGCCGCCTCGAACAGGCCGGTCCGGTAGCCGAGGCTGATCAGCATGGTCAGCGCCCCGCCGGTCAGCGTGCCCGCCAGGTGTGCGGCGAAGGCCGCGCGGCGGTCAGTGTCCATCAGGCATCCTCTTCCGGTCCCGGTCTATCAGCCCCGCTGGGTGGATCAGGCCCTGGCCGGGCGGGCGGTCCTGCTTCGGCAGCTTGCGGACCACGGCCTCGTAGCAGGCGTCCACCGCCTCCAGCAGCTCATCGCGGGTCACTAGGGCACCTCCCGGCGGGGCAGCACGTACGGATTCAGCGTGCCAGCCGGATCGAGCGCGGCGCGGATCCGGGCGAACAAGGCAAGCTCCGCGGCGGACCGGGCCAGCGGCAGCCAGCGGGCCTTGAGTGCGCCGATGCCGTGCTCCGCGGAGATCGACCCGCCCAGCGATGCGACCAGCGAGAACACCGCGTCCTCGTGGCGGCCGTCGGCGTCCGCTGCCGGGACGACGTTGACGTGCACATTGCCGTCGGCCACATGCCCATAAGTGATCACCGTGGCGCCCGGGTCGGCCACGGCCACGGCCCCCGCGACCGTGGCGGCCAGCTCGGCCCAGCGGGCGGCGGGCACCGACACGTCCAGCTTGACCGGGGTGCCAAGGAAGCCTGCCGCTTCCGGATGCCGCTCCCGGTAGGCCCAGAGCCGGGCTCGGTCCGCCGCGGACTGCGCCACCGCGGCCGGATGATCACCGACCACGGCCGCGAGATCGTCGAGCGCGCCCGGGCCCTCCGCTTCCAGCAGCAGATACGCCGGGGCTGGTGGCACCGTTGGAGGTGCGAGTCCCGCGTGCCGCACCAGGATGGCGAGGCCAGCCGCGGTGAAGAACTCCGCGGACAGCAGCCCCGGGACCTCCTGGACGGCGCGACGGGCCAGCCCGTGCAGTTCGTTGAGGCCAGGCATTCCGGCCAGGACGGTCACCGGACCGCGGGCCCGCGGCACCAGCCGGAGCCGGGCCTGTGTGATCACCGCGAGCGTGCCTTCCGAGCCGGCCAGCAGGGACGGGTAGTCGTACCCGGTGTTGTCCTTGACCAGGCCGCCCAGGTGGGACAGGACGGTGCCGTCGGTCAGCACCGCCTCGATGCCGCGCAGCTGGGCGCGCATCGGCCCGTACCGGAGCACCCGCAGCCCGCCCGCGTTGGTGGCCACCGCCCCGCCCACCGTGGCACTGTCCCGGCTGGCGATCAGCACACCCAGGTCCAGCGCGGGATCGGCGGCCGCGACCTGCTGCAGGGTGACCCCGGCCGCCGCGGTGACCTGGGCCGCGTCCCGGTCTACCGGGCCCAGCCGGGTCAGCCGGGCCAGGCTGAGCACGAGCTCGCCGTGCACCGGCACCCCGCCGCCGACCAGGCCGGTGTTCCCGCCCTGCGGCACTACCGGCATCCCGGCCCCGGTGCAGAGCGCGAGCACCGCGGCGACCTGTTCGGTGTCCCGGGGCCGGACCACGGCGGCGGGGTCACCCCGGAACCGCCCGGTCCAGTCCACCGCGTAGCCCGCGGCCGCGCTCCCGGTCAGCACATGCTCCGCGCCGACCACCCCGGCCAGCGCCCGGCGGAATGCCTCATCCATCCGTGCACGCGGTCATGGCGCGGGCGAAGGCGGCGGCCCGGTCGCGGTAGTCGCGGAACTGGCCGAAGCTCGGCGCGGCCGGGGAGAGCAGGACCACGCCGTCCGGCCGGGCCCAGCGCCAGCCGCGGCTGACGGCGTCGCCGAGGTCTGGGCAGGGGACCGCGTCCACGGCCGGGGCGGTCTGCCCTGCGCCGGCCTGTGCTGCGACGGCCTGCGCCGTGAGGGCGGCCTGGATCCGGGCACCGCTGTCCGGGAGGGTCAGCACCAGGGTGGGGTCCTCCCGCCGGGCCAGCCCGGCGGCGAGCGGGGCATAGTCGATCCCGCGGTCATGCCCGCCCGCGATCAGCGCGACCCGGCGGCCAGCGAACGCGTCCAGCGCGGCCAGGGTCGGCAGCACGTTGGTGGACAGGCTGTCGTCCACGAAGGTGACCCCGGCCACGGTGCCGATCACCTGGAGCCGGCTGGCCAGCGGGGTGAACCCGGCCGCGGCCTCGCGCAGCGCCGCCGGGTCGGCCGCCTGCGGGATACCCAGGGCCCGCAGGAGGGCCCGGGCGATCAGCGCGTTGCGCCGGTTGTGCGTGCCGAGCAGGCCGAGCGGGCCCATCCAGCTGGCGGCCGGGTCATCATCGGCGTGCACCCAGTCCACCCGGGGCCCGAGCTCGGCGGCCCGGTCGCGGAGCAGGCCGCTGTCCCCGTTGGCGATGGTCAGGTCCGCCCCGGGCTGGGTGCACAGGGACAGCTTGTCCCGGTAGTAGTTGTCCACCCCGTGGTGCCAGTCGAGATGGTCGGGGTGCAGTGAGGTGACCGCCACCACCGGGGGGGAGCAGGCCACGTCGGTGGCCTGGTAGCTGGACGTCTCGATCAGCCAGTAGTCGTACTGGACGCCGCCGGCCGCCGGGTCCCAGGGCGGCAGGCCGATGTTGCCGCCGGTCAGGCAGTGGTAACCGAGCCGGGCCAGCAGGTGCCCGGCGATGGCCGTGGTGCTGCTCTTGCCCTTGGTCCCGGTGATGCAGGCCACCCGGTCCAGCGCGGCCTCCTGTAGCCACAGGCCGAGCCCGCCGGCCACCGGGACGCCCTTTGCCTCCAGGCCTTGCAGGTCGGCGCGGTAGCGGCTGATCCCTGGGGACTTGACCACGACGTCACACCGGGCCAGCGCGGCGAGGCCGGCGCCGGAGGTGGCGAGCACCGGCAGGCCGTCCACGCCGTTCGCGGGCGGGCGGTCGTCGACGAGCACCGGGGTGACGCCCAGCGAGCGGAGCTTGCGCAGGTTGGCCTGGCCCTCGACGCCGAGGCCCCACACCCCGCACGTCCCGCCGCGCAGCTCAGACCAGGAGATCTTCGGCCGCATACGCATCCGGGATGAAGTGGTCGCCGATCGGCCGGAGCAGCCCGGCCGGGGTGGACAGCCCGGGCAGGCCAGCCAGTTCGCCCGCGAGGACCTGGAGCAGACCGGTGCCCGCCCGGTCCGGCCGCTGCGCCGCGAGCAGTGCCGCGGCCCGGCATTCGCCTACCTCGCCCACGCACTCGAACGGCTTGCTGTCCGGCAGCAGGGCGAGCAGAGCCCGGAACCGGTCCGCCAGCGACTCGCCCGGGTCGGGGTCAGCGAGCGGCTCACGGCCGCCGAAGATGCTGGCCAGCTCGGCTGGGCTGAGGAACGGGGCCAGGATCAGGTCGATAAAGCAGCATTTGTCGCACCGCCCGCACCAGTGATCGAGGCGCCGCACCGGGTCGATGTGGAACGCGCGGTTGCAGCTGCGGAACGTGCCGTGGTACTGGGTGAGCGCGGCGAACCGCTGCGCCACCCACAGCTCGCTGAACGGCCGGAGCGCGGAGAAGTAATCCGGCAGCCCGGGGGAGGCGGCCAGCACCCGGCGCAGTGCGGCCTCGAACGCCGCGCTCTTGGAGAACTGGTGGTTGATCGGCCCGGCCGCGACCTCGAGGGTGGGCATGGACGCGGACCACTCGTTGGACATGATGACGGCGTCCCGGCCGTCCAGCACCGCCGCCATCAGGGCGATGGCGGACAGGATCCCGGTGACTGGGACGTGGCCGTTGCGGAATCCCAGTTCCCGTGAGCGCAGCAGCTGGGCGTCGATCTCGCGCTCCGCGCGCACGACCGGCAGCCCGGTCACGGCCGCGGGCCGCTCGATCGCCTCGAAACGGTCCCCGGGCCGGCCCACGATGAACAGCGCGGGGTCGGCGCGCTGGCGGACCATTTCCACGGTCACGATGGAGTCGATGCCGCCGCCGAACGGCACCAGCGGCCGGCCGGCGGGGGCGGGGCTGGCCGGGGCGTCACCGGTCCCGGGCGCAGGATGACCGGCCCCAGGATGACCGGCCCCAGTGGGACCGGCCCCAGGATGACCGGCCCCAGGGGGACCGGCTACGAGGGCACCCGCTACGGGGGCACCGGGCCCAGGAGCGCTGGCGTCGGGGCCCTCGATCCGCAGGCCGGACAGATCCAGGCCGTTGCGGTAGCTGAACTCACCCAGGCCGTCCAGGTAGAACACGCGCAGGAAATCCCGCTCGGGCGCGGTGACCGGGTGCTCGCCCAGGTCGATGACGGAGGGCGCGGCCGTCTTGTAGTAGGACACCCCGGCCAGCAGGAAGACCAGCCGGGCGGCGGCGGTGACCTGCGGTGTGCCCCAATCCCCGGGGCCGGGGAAGCGGACCCGCTCCTCGAACCGGCGGCCACCGAGTGAGTACCGGCAGCGGAGCAGCCCGGAGGCTGGGTCCAACCGGAAATCCTCATACCGGAACGGTTCTGTGCTGACCGATCCCGTGCTCACCGATCCCGTGCTGACCAATCTCGCGCCCACCGATCCTGTGCTCACCGATCCTGTGCTCACCGATCCTGTGCTCACCGATCCTGTGCTCACCGATCCTGTGCTCACCGATCCGGCTCACCGATTCCGTGCTCACCGATCCCGCGCCCACCGGTTCTGTGTTCACTGGCCCGCCCGGGGCGCGAGCCGGGCCAGGGCCGCGAACCGGCCACATGGGCGCGCGTCGCGGTCGCTGAAGAACAGGCCCGGATCGCCGCCGGTGGACAGCCCGGCCGGGTAGATCTGCGTGTCCGGCACGCCTGCCTCCCGCAGGATGCGGGCGTTGGCGGCGGGCAGGTCGAATCGCCACCGGCCGCTGTCGTCCGAGCGCAGGATGCCGTCCAGTTCCTTGCCGAAGCCCCAGTACGCCTCGGTGGCCACGTCGTCGCCGACCTGGTAACGCTCGGCGGCGATGGCCGGCCCCACGGCGGCCAGCACGTGCTCCGGCCGGGCGCCCAGCGACCGCATGGCGCCGAGGGCGGCGTCCGCCGCCCGGGCCACCGTGCCCCGCCAGCCCGCGTGCACGCAGCCCAGCACCTGCGCCACCGGGTCGTACAGCACGATCGGCACACAGTCGGCCACCATGATGGCCAGTATTGTGCCCGGGTCGCTGGTGACCAGCACATCGGCTTGCGGTATCGCGTCGTCGGTGGTGACCGTGCCGCGGCCGCGGTCCGCCTGGGACACCATGGCGACCCCGGTGCCATGCACCTGGTGGGCGAACACGAAGTCGCCGGGGCTGGCCCCGAGCGCCGCGGCCACCCGGCGCCGGTTCTCCAGCACGTGCCCGGGCTCGTCGCCGACGTGCAGGCTGAGGTTCAGCGCCGCGTACGGCCCACCGGACACCCCGCCACCCCGGGTGGTTACCAGCACGTCCGCACCAGCGGCCGCCAGGGCCGGCCAGCTGAGGAAGTCCAGGTCTCCGATCCGGCGGAGCCCGGCGCTCCCGGTGGCGACTGTCATGGCCTGGATCTTAGCCACCGGGCCGCCGTGCAGCGGCCATCATCGCCTGGTGCTCATCGCCCCGGCGCCCATCGGCCCGGTGCCCGTCACTCCCGTGCCCAATCAGCCCGGTGCCGCGCCGCCGTGGTACCGGCCGGGTGGCCCGTTCGGTGTTCCGGGAGCTGACCGTCCGGGTACCGCCGCGGGACTGACCGCACGCGGCTACCCATGACGGCGCGCGGCGGTGGGCTGGCGGCCGACGGCCCGCTGGCCCGCCGCCGGCCGCGGCTGCGCCGGCCGCGGCTGCGCCGGCCCGGTACCGTCTGACAGGCTTGGCTGTGGCGGGCAGGTCTGGCGGGCCAAGCGGAGGACGGCGTGGGCGCGGAACGCGAGCGGGTGGCGGGGTTCGGGCGGCTGGAAGATGGACTCCGCCAGGCCGGTGACTGGTACCGGTGGGGGCCCTACGTCAGCGAGCGGCATTGGGGCACGGTCCGGGAGGACTACAGCGCGAACGGCGACGCCTGGAACTACCTGCCGCATGACCACGCCCGGTCCCGGGCGTACCGATGGGGCGAGGACGGCCTGGCCGGGTTCTGCGACGTGGAGCAGCGGCTGTGCCTGGGCCTGGCGCTGTGGAACGGGGTGGACCCGATCCTCAAGGAACGCCCGTTCGGGCTCACCGGGCCGCAGGGCAACCACGGCGAGGACGTCAAAGAGTACTGGTGGTACCTGGACGCGCTGCCCAGCCACGCGTGGAACCGCTGGCGTTACCACTACCCGCAGGCCGCGTTCCCGTACGACGACCTCATCCGGACCAACGCCGCCCGCAGCCGGCTCGAGCCCGAGTACGAGCTGCTGGACACCGGGGCGTTCGGCGGCGGGCGGTACTGGATCACCGAGGTGCACTACGCCAAGGCCAGCCCGGATGACCTGCTGATGGCGATCTCAGTCAGCAACGCCGGGCCGGAGCCGGCCACCCTGCACGTCCTGCCGACCGCCTGGTTCCGCAACACCTGGTCCTGGGACTCCGGCGGCGGCGCGGACCGGCCGGTCCTGGCGGCCAGCGGGGATGGCTCGGTCGCGGTCAGCCACCCGTTCCTCGGGCCGCTGGAGCTGATCGCCGGCCCGGGCCCGGAGGGCACCGCGCCCGTCCCGCTGTTCTGTGAGAACGAGACCAACATCCCGCGGCTGTACGGCGCCGGGGCCGTCACCCGGTACCCCAAGGACGGCATCAACGATCACGTGGTCGCCGGGGCTGCCACCGTCAATCCGGACCGGACCGGCACCAAGTGCGCCTTGTGGTATCAGCTGACGGTGCCACCGGGCGGTACCGCGGAGCTCCGGCTCCGGCTGCGGCCCGCGCCCGCGGCCGCGGCGGGCAGCGCGGCCGGGACCGACCCGCTGGGGGCTGAGTTCGGCCAGGTGATGGCGGCCCGCCGGGCCGAGGCGGACGAGTTCTACGCCGAGCTGACGCCGCCCGGTACCTCCGCCGACGAGGCGATGATCATGCGCCAGGCGTTCGCCGGGATGCTCTGGGGCAAGCAGCACTACAACTACGACGTGGCCCGCTGGCTGGACGGCGACCCGGCCCAGCCGCCCCCGCCGCCCGGCCGGGAGCAGGGCCGCAACTCCCGGTGGCCCCACTTCGACGCCTTCGACATCATGTCCATGCCGGACAAGTGGGAGTACCCCTGGTTCGCCGCCTGGGACATGGCCTTCCACTGTGTCGCGCTGGCCCACCTGGACCCGGGCTTCGCCAAGTACCAGCTGCTCCTGCTCTGCCGGGAGTGGTTCCAGCACCCGGGCGGGGCGCTTCCGGCCTACGAATGGGACTTCAGCGACGTCAACCCGCCGGTGCAGGCCTGGGCCGCGCTGCAGGTGTTCACCATCGACGGCCGCCGCGACGTGGACTTCCTCAGCCGGGTCTTCGACAAGCTGCTGATCAACTTCACCTGGTGGGTGGACCGCGAGGACGCCGAGGGCAACAACCTGTTCGAGGGCGGCTTCCTCGGGCTGGACAACATCGGGCCGATCGACCGGTCGCACCTGCCGGTCGGCGGGCTGCTGGAACAAGCCGACGCCACCGGCTGGATGGGCTTCTTCGCGATGGCGATGGGCACCATCGCCGAGATCTTGCACCACTCCGGCCAGCGGCCCGCGCAGGACCTGGTGCTCAAGTTCATGGAGCACTTCGCCGCGATCCGCGACGCGCTGGATGACCGCGGCCTGTGGGACGACACGGACGGGCTGTATTACGACCGGCTGGTCACGCCGCAAGGCACCGTGGTGCCGCTCAAGGTCCACTCGCTCGCGGCGATGATCCCCGCGCTCGCCATGGGCACGGTCGACGAGGGCATGATCGAGCGGGCGCTCGTCCTGGGCAAGCAGTTCGCCGGGTTCCTGCAGGCGCACGACATGCCGGACACCGCGGCCCTGGCCGCGGCGGCCGGCTCCGCGGCACCCGGATCGGCCGGCGGCTGCTGCTCAGCCTGGCCAGCCAGGAGCAGCTGGAGCGGATGCTCACCCGGCTGTTCGACGAGGCTGAGTTCCTGTCCCCGCACGGCCTGCGCGCGCTGTCCGCCTACCACCGCGACCATCCTTACGAGATCGACGTGGAAGGCTACCGGGCCACCATCGACTACGAGCCGGCCGAATCGACCACCCCGCTGTTCGGCGGCAACTCCAACTGGCGCGGGCCGCTCTGGTTCCCGCTGAACTACCTGGCGATCAGTGTCATGGAGGGCTACCACCAGTTCTTCGGCGAGGGCTTCACCGTGGAGTACCCGACCGGCTCCGGCCGGAAGCTCACCCTCGGACAGGTCGCCCAGGACCTGACCGGGCGGCTCATCTCGATCTTCGCCCGTGGCCCGGACGGCCAGCGGCCCTGCTTTGGCGGCACCGAGCTGCTCCAGCAGGATCCGGCCTGGCGGGACAACCTCGTCTTCAGCGAGTACTTTCACGGCGACAATGGCGCGGGCCTCGGAGCTTCGCACCAGACCGGCTGGACCGGGGTCATCGCCGACCTGATCTGCCGCCGGCCGCGGCCGGCCGTGCCCGGTGCTGAGGGGCCGGGCGGGGCCGCGGGCGGCCAGCAGTGAGCGCCGCCGTCGCATGGGCCGGCCCGGAGCCCCTGCCCGGCGACCCGTTCCCGCTGGGCGCGACTCACCGGGCCAGGCGGCACCAACTTCGCGGTCGCCACCGGCATCGCTGACGGCGTGCTGCTCTGCCTGCTCGACGACGCGGGCACGGAGACCCAGGTCCCGTTGCGGGACTACGACGCGGGGGTCTGGCACGCGTTCGTGCCGGGCATCGGGACCGGCCAGGCCTACGGGTACCGGGTGACCGGCCCCTACGATCCCGCCCGTGGCCTCCGCGGCAACCCCGCGAAGCTGCTCCTCGACCCGTACGCCAAGGCGCTGCGCGGGACCGTGACCCCGGGCACCGAGATCCTGGGCTACGCCGACCTGGACACCGACGCGCCCAGCGACGTGGATTCCGCCTCCTTCACCTCGCGCAGCCTCGTGGCCGATGAGTCCTTCAGCTGGACCGATGATCCCCGCCCCCGGTACCGGTACGAGGACACGGTGATCTACGAGACCCACGTCAAGGGCTTCACCATGCGGCATCCGGATGTGCCGGAGGACCTGCGCGGGACGTACGCCGGGCTGGCGCACGAGGCGGCCATCGCCCACCTGACCAGCCTTGGCGTCACCACCGTGGAACTGCTGCCGGTGCACGAGAACGTGCCAGAGTCCTTCCTGGTGCAGCGAGGGCTGACGAACTACTGGGGCTACAACACGATCGGCTTCCTCGCGCCGCACCAGGGCTACTCGGCGGCGGTGCGGGCCGGGCGGCCGGGCGGCCAGGTCGCCGAGTTCAAGACCATGGTGAACGCGCTGCACCGGGCGGGCCTTGAGGTGCTGCTCGACGTGGTGTTCAACCACACCGCCGAGGGCAACCAGTTCGGCCCGACGCTGTGCTTCCGCGGCCTGGATAATCCCGCCTACTACCGGCTGGCCGCGGACCCGCATTTCTACATCGACACCACCGGTACCGGTAACTCACTGAACGCGGGTGACCCGGTCACGCTGCGGCTGATCATGGACTCGCTGCGGTACTGGGTCACGCAGATGCACGTCGACGGGTTCCGGTTCGACCTCGCGGCGACCCTGGGCCGCCAGGACGGCGGCTTCGCGGACGTGTCCGCGTTCTTCGACCTGGTCGCCCAGGACCCGGTGGTATCCCAGGTCAAGCTGGTCGCCGAGCCGTGGGATGTGGGCCAGATGGACAGCTATGACCTGGGCCGGTTCCCGCCGCTGTGGCGGGAGTGGAATGGCAAGTACCGGGACTCGATGCGGGACTTCTGGCGCAGCCACCCGGTGGGCCTGAGGGAGTTCGCCACCCGGTTCTGCGGGTCGGCTGACCTGTACGCGAGCTCCGGCCGGCAGCCCACCGCCTCGGTGAACCTGATCACCGTGCACGACGGCTTCACCCTGGCTGACCTCGTGTCCTACAACGGCAAGCACAACGAGGCCAACGGGGAGTCGAACCGGGACGGTACCAGTGACAACCGGTCCTGGAACTGCGGGGCGGAAGGCCTGGCCACGGACCCGGACGTGCTCGCGCTCCGGGCCGGCCAGTCCCGGGCCATGCTGACCACGCTGCTGCTGTCGTTCGGGGTGCCGCTGCTGCTGGGCGGCGACGAGCTCGGCCGGACTCAGCAGGGCAACAACAACGCCTACTGCCAGGACAACGAGATCAGCTGGTTCGACTGGGACCGGGCGGACACCGGCCTGCTCGAGTTCAGCCAGCGCCTCATCGCCTTCCGGGCCGCGCACCCGGTCTTCCGGCGGCGCCGCTTCCTGGCTGGGGCCCAGGCCGCGGAGCTGCGCTGGTTCACCCCGGACGGGACCCAGATGACATCAGAGAACTGGGCCGACGGCAGCGCGCTGGCCATCATGCTGTACCTGGACGGATCCGACGCCCCGGACCGGGCCGCCGACGGCCGGTACCTGGTCGACGATGACTTCCTGGTGCTGGTGAACGCCTGGTGGGAGCCGCTGGACATGGTGCTGCCGGTGACCCGGGAGCAAGCGTCGTGGCAGGCCGAGATCGACACCTTCGACCTGTCCGGGCCAGCTGGCCCGGGGGAGCCCGTCCTGCGCGCTGGTGACCACCGCACGCTGAACCCGCGCTCGGTCTGCGTGCTCAGGAGTCCCCGCCCCGGGGAAATCCGCCCGGCAGCACTCGACCAGCACCTGTGATCCCACGGCCACCGCTGGCCAGCGCTGGGGCCCGGCTCAGGCCCCGGGGTTGGCGTCCGGCACTCCGGAGCAGATGTTCTGCGCGGCGTTCCGGGTCTCTACTGGGGCCTGCTGGCTGGTGCTCGCGGCCGGGGCGGGCGCGTGCGCTGCCGGGGGCGCAGCGACCCCGGCGAAGTCGGAGCCGATGGTCAGGGTGACCGGCCCAGTGCCGCCGGTGTCCTGCTGTTTGGTGTCCTGTGCGGTGGGAGCGGTGCTGAGGGCCCCGGCGAGGGCGTCAGCGGCACCCGCCGCGGCGGTGCCGGGGTAGCTGATGGTCGTGGTCGCGGTGGCCACCGGGGCATCGCCGACCCTGACCACATCGAAACCAAGCTTGCGCAGGCTGCTGGCCGCCTGCCCGGCGAGCCCAGCGGTGCCGGTGCCGTTGAGCACGGCCACCTGCACCCGCTGAGGTGCGGCGGCCGGCAGGTGACCGGGCCAGAGCTGGCCGGCCTTCAGCAGCTGCCAGATGACGTCGTCCGCAGGCTCCTGGGGGAGCAGCCGGTTGGTGTCGGCCGGGTCCGCCGTGGTGGGCATGGTGACGAACGTGACGTTCTTGCTGTGCAGGTTGCGCAGGCTGGCGGCCATCTTGAGCAGGTCGGCGACCGAGCCCAGGCCGGGGTCCACGGTGAGCGCCGCGGTGGCGGTATTGGCGATCTGCAGCAGCTTGACCGGGTTCTCCAGCACCCCCTGGCTCTCGATCTTCTGGATGAGTGAGGACATGAATTCCTGCTGGAGCTGGATCCGGCCCAGGTCCCCGCCGTTGCCCACGCCGTGCCGGGTGCGCACGAAGGCGAGCGCCTGGTTGCCGGTGACCAGGTGCCGCCCGGCGGACAGGTTCAGGTTGCTGTACGGATCGTGCACCGCCTGGGGCAGGCACACCTCCACCCCGCCCACCGTGCTCACCATGGTTCGGAAGGAGTTGAAGTCGAACTCGACGAAGTGCGTCATCCGGATCCCGGTCAGGTGCTCGACCGTGGCGACGGCGCAGGCCGGCCCGCCGAGGTTCATGGCCCCGTCGATGATGGCCTGCGGCATGGCCGGGATGATGCCGTTGCCGATCCGTTCCTTGCAGGCGGGCTCGTAGACCATGGTGTCGCGGGGGATCGATACCACGGTGGCGTGCGTGTGCGTGGCGTCCAGGTGGACCAGGATGAGGTTGTCGGACAGGTCGGTGTTGGGGTCGTAGCCGAACCCAGGTCCCTGGCCGTTGCGGGTCTGCGAGCCGAGGATCAGGATGTTCTCCACCCCCGCCGCGGCTGGGGCAGGCCGGTCCTGCAGCCCGCCGAACGCGTTCGTGACGGTCAGGTTCCCGTCCAGCTTGGCGTAGAGGGCGTAGGCACCGAGGCTGACCAGCACCACGAGGGCGGACAGGATCGCAGTGATCCACAAGGCGATCCGGCCGCGCCGGGTCAGGCCGGGGGCGGCCGGGGGGCGTCCGGGCAGGCCGCGGCCCGGGGGCCTGCGGGAGCGGCCGGCCACCGGGGGCCTGGCGCCGCCCGCAGTCGGCCTGGTGCCGCGCGTCGCCGGCCTGGCGCCAGCGGCGGCTGGCCAGGCGGCGCCGCCGCCTGCGCCGTCTGGGTGCCAGTCCGTCATCACCAACTCCGCCCATGCCCCGGCCCGGACGTTATACTTGCGCAACTCTGCAAGTAAATGCACGGTACCAGCGGCCAGAGCGCTTCCTGGTGCGGCGTGCCCGGGGCAGCACGTTTGTTTTGCCTTTCGTAAGCTCTTGCCTGGCGCAGCGTGACACGGTTCTTACCAGTACCTTGCTCACCAGCAGCGGGATCTGACGGGAGGATGCGGGTGGCACAGCTGACCGGCCCGGCCGGCGGAGCCGAGCTGCCACCGGAGCTCCTGCAGCGCACCGCGGCCACGTTCGGGCTGCTCGCCTCCACCATGCGGCTGCACATCGTGTGGCTGCTGGCGCAGGGGGAGGCGGACGTGGGCACGCTGGCCGAGCGGACCGGTGGCTCCATGCAGACGGTCAGCCAGCACCTGGCCAAGCTCAAGCTGGCCGGCCTGGTGCAATCCCGCCGGGAAGGGCGCCGTCAGGTTTACCTGACCGGGGATCCGGTCCTGGTGCAGATCGTCCGGCAGATCGTCAGCTCCCAGGAGGACCAGGGGGCCAGCCTGGGACGTGCCAGTGGCATGGGTGCCTGACCGGCCGGGCGCGGGCCGCCGGTGAGCAGCGGGCCGCCGGGCCAGCGGCCGTCCAGCGGCGCGCTGGGGGAGTATGCCCGGCAGCCGCGGCTGCTGGTGCTGCGCCAGCTCCAGTCCAGTCCGCGCGGCCTGACCGAGGCTGATGCCCAGGAGCGGCTGGCCCGCCACGGCGACAATGCCGCCGTGGTGGCCCACGCCCCGCACTGGGCCGTGCGGCTGCTCCGGACCGCCCGTGACCCCTTCGCCCTGGTCCTGCTGCTCCTGGACGCGGTCTGCGCCATAGCCGGTGACCTGGCCACCACCGCGCTGATCGGTTTCCTGGTCGCGGTCAGCTGCCTGCTCCGGTTCGGCCAGGAACGCCGCTCTGCCGCGGCCACGGCTGCACTGGCGGCGGTGGCCGCGGCCACCGCCACGGTGAGCCGGCGGGCGGCGCCAGGCGCGGCGCCGTTCAGCCGTGAAGTCCCGGTCGACCAGCTGGTGCCGGGCGACATCGTGGAACTCGGCCCGGGCGATGTGGTCCCGGCGGACCTGCGGGTGCTGCGCTCAGCGGGCCTGGCGGTCAGCCAGGCGGCGCTGACCGGTGAGACCAGGCCGGCCAGCAAGTACCCGGCCGACCAGCCCGACCCGGATCGTGCCCTGCTCGATTGCGCCTGGATGTGCCTGGCCGGCAGTGTGGTGGTGAGCGGATCCGGATGGGGCGTGGTGGTCGCCACCGGGCCCTGGACCTATCTGGGGGCCGCGGCCAGCGGCCCGCCCCTGGCGGCCGCGAGCTTCGAGACCGGGGCGAGCCGGGTGTCCCGGACCCTCCTCGGCTTTGTGTTGCTGAGCGTCGTGCTGGTACTCGCCGTCGGGGCCACCGCCCACGGGCAGGTGGCACAGGCGTTCCTGGTCATGGTTTCGGTGGCCGTGGGCCTTACCCCGGAGATGCTGCCCGTCGTGGTCACCGCGGCGCTGACGCAGGGGGCCCGGGCCATGGCCCGGCTGGATGTGATCGTCAAGAGCCTCCCCGCGGTGCACAATCTCGGCGCGATCGATGTGCTGTGCACCGACAAGACCGGGACGCTGACCGACGGCGGGATGGCCCTGGAATGCTGGGTGGATCCCGCGGGCCGCACCGATCCTGCCGTGCTGCGCTGGGCCTGCCTGAGCAGCCTGTGGCTGGCCGATCACGCGGCCGGGCAGGTGGCTGACCCGATGGATGAGGCGCTGCTGAAGCAGGCGGCCCGGCTCGGGCTCGGCGGCGATGAGGAGTTCGCGGCGGCCGAGGTGATCCCCTTCGACCCTGCCCGCCGGTGCGCCACCGTGCGGCTCCGGCCCGGGCCGCTCCGGCCCGGGCCGCTCCGGCCGGCTGGGCCGGCGGGCGATCAGCTGGTGATCACGAAGGGGGCGGTGCCCGAGGTCCTGGACCGCTGCGGCTGGATCGGGGCCGCGGCCGGCCGCGAGGTCCTCGGCCCGGCGGAGCGGGCCCGGCTGGCCCGGCTGGCCGATGGCTACGCCGGCCAGGGCATCCGGTTGCTGGCCGTGGCTACGGCCCAGGGTCAGGCGACCAGGCTGTCCCTGGCCGGCTTCGTGGGCTTCCGCGACGAGGTCAGGGCTTCGGCCGCCGCCGCGCTGGGCGCGCTGGCCAGCAGCGGGGTGCAGGTCAAGGTCATCACCGGCGATCATCCGCTGGTAGCGGCCCGCGTCTGCCGGGACGTGGGGGTTGACCCCAGCCCGATGCTGACCGGCGCTGAGCTCGATCAGGTGAGCGACGCGGCACTGGCCGGGCTGGCCAGCCGGGCCGTGCTGTTCGCCCAGGTCCGGCCGGAGCAGAAGGCCCGGATCGTCCGCGCTCTGCGCGCCGCCGGGCACACCGTCGGGTACCTGGGCGATGGCCTCAACGACGCCGCGGCGCTGCGGGCCGCGGACGTTGGTGTCTCGGCCGACGGCGCGGTCGCCGCCGCGCGTGAGTCAGCCCAGGTCATCCTGGCGCGTAAGGATCTGTCCGTGCTGCACGACGCGGTGCTGCGCGGCCGCCGGACGTTCGGCAACATCATCAAGTACCTGAAGATCACTGTTTCCTCGAACGCGGGCAACGTGGCATCGATGCTGGCCGCGAGCGCCATGCTGCCGTTCCTGCCGATGCTCCCGGTGCAGGTGCTGGTGCAGAACGTGTGCTTCGACCTGTCCCAGCTCGGCATCGCCTTCGACCGGGTGGAGGAGTCCGCGACCGCCCGGCCCCGGTCGTTCGACCGGGCTGACCTCATCCGCTTCGTCGCCTGCTTCGGCCTGCTGAACATGCTGGCCGACCTGGCCACGTTCGCTGTGCTGTGGCGCCTGGGCGGGGTGCACTCCGGCCCGTCCGGGCCGGCGACCTTCCGCACCGGCTGGTTCACCGAGAACCTGCTGACCCAGGCGCTCGCGGTGCTGCTGCTGCGCAGCCGCACCGGCCCGGGCCCGCGCGACTGGCCCGCCTGGCCCGTGCTGCTGGGCGCGGCCGTGGTCACCGGCACAGCTCTGCTGCTGCCGGTATCGCCGCTGGCACCCGCGGTCGGCATGCATCCCCTCCCGCTAGCCTTCTTTCCCGCGCTGGCCGCGGTCCTGGCCGGTTATGTCGTGCTCGTCCTCGGCGGCCGGGCCGTCTACCAGCGGGTCAGCCCCTGCTGGCTGTAGGCCGCTGGTAGAGCCACAGCTGCAGGTCGCTGACCTGCCAGGAACCGGCCAGCCGGAACGGCAGTCCGCTGAGCACCGCTGGCCGACTGGAACCAGGCGCGCTGACCTCGATCACCCAGACCCGGCTGACCTGGGTGAGCCTGCGCCGCACGACCGGCGCCGTGGCATCGGTCCCGGAAACCGTCCCCGCCTGCACCGGGGACTGGGCGAGCATGACGTCACGCAGCCGGGCCAGGCCGTACGGGTACGCGGCCGCGAGCGAGCGGGTGCCGGCGCCCTGCGGGTAGAGCACGGCGTCACCGGGCTGCTCCCGGGCCGCCACGATCTGGTCCACGCCGCGGATGTCGTCGCTGTGCCCAGCCGGGCTGCGCTCGCCCAGCTGCCCGGGCAGGCCGAGCAGCACGAGCACGGCCAGCCCTGCCACTGCCGCGGCCCGCCCCACGGCGGCTAGCCCGGTGCCCACCAGCAGGGCGGCCGCTGGAATGCAGAACACGATGTAGCGGAAGGTGTAGACCGGAGCCAGCTGGGAGGCCGCGAGCAGCAGGGCTGGCGGGAGCAGCAGCCAGGGCAGGACCAGCGCCAGCAGCGGCCCCGGCCAGTCCGCGCCGATCCGGGCCCGCCCGCGCAGTGCGCTGACCGCCAGCCCGGCCGCCAGCGCCGTGGCGCCGGCCAGGCATGTCCCGGGCGTGCCGAGCAGCCGCTCTGCGGTGAGCATGTCGCTGATTCCTGGCCGGTGCAGCCAGTTCAGCTGGCCGCGCTGGGCCCAGTCGAGCCAGGCCAGCGGCAGGAACGCCGCGGTCGCCGCGGCCGCCGCGATAAGCCAGGCCCTGGTGACGGCGCGGGTGCGATCATCGCGCCGCCGGAGCACCAGGGCCACGGCGTGCGCCGGGATGAGCAGCAGGCCGAAGACGTTGGCCAGGCCCAGCAGGACCAGGCTGGCCGCGTACCAGGCGGCCTGCTGGCGCCGGGCCGCGCCGTCGGCCAGCCGGACGAACAGGTAGCTGGCCGCGGTCGCTGCGGCGGTCTCCGCCGCGAACGGCCGGGCGTCCTGGGCGAACCAGCTGACCGCGGGAACCGCCGCGAACGCCAGCCCGGCCAGCAGGCCAGCCCGGGGGGAGACGAGCCGCCTGCCCAGGGCGGTGGTGATGCCTGCCGCGGTCGCCATGGCCAGCGCGGACGGAAGCCGCATGACGAGTTCGCTGCTCCCGGCCACGCGCACAACGAGCCACATGGCCGCGTAGTACGCACCATGCACCGCGTCCATCTGGCCGAGCATGCGGATCAGCTCGGGGAAGGAACGATGCGCCGCGGACAGGGTGGCCGCCTCGTCCCGCCAGAAGGATGGGACGCTGATCCGCCAGGTGGTGACGGCCAGCGTGGCCAGGGCCGGGACGGCAGGCAGCCAGCGCGCACCATGGGGCGGCCCGGCGGATTGGCCTGCGCGGCCAGCCAGCGCGGGCTCGGCCAGCGCGGGCTCGGCCAGGCCGGCCCGGGCGCGGGGACCTCGGTGGCGGGCTGCACAGCCAGATCTTGCCATAGAGCCACCTCACCAGCGGGCCCGGTGAGCGGGCCCGCCGTAGGGGGAGGAGCGCTACGGCAGCAGCGGGCGAAGCTGTCCCGTCACCGGGACGAGAGCACCTCGGCGATCTTGGCTGCAGCCGCGGAAGGATCCTCTGCGTCGTGCAGCAATTCCCCCCATGACCAGCGGAAATACCAGCGCAGACGGCCGGCCCCATCGGTGCCGGGGGTGCAGTCAATGCTCTCGGCCAGCATGGTGGCGCCAGGTATGAAGATGTGCAGGGCCGCAGGGTACGTGGTCTTCACCGAGGCGTGCAGGCCCTTGGAGTCGAGGGCAGTCGCCAGCCGGTGCAAATGGTAGCTACGTGCGTGATCTCGGGTTCCGTCCAGCATCTCCCCTGCCTAGCATCGGTCGGCACATTGTCGCGGCGGGCGGGGTGCGTTTGTCAAGACTGGCGGGAGTGATACCCGCCATACCCATCGCGGCCGTACGGGTCCGCACGGTAACCGCCCGCGTGACCGGCGCCGTCCTGGTTGGCGGCAGGATACGCCTCTGGATAGCCGTTGTCCTGCGCAGCTGTGCTGCGGTGGCGAGCCCGGTCTGCGGTGGCGGGCTCGCCACCGTACGGATACGCGCCAGCGGCCTGGCCGGAGGCGGCGCCGGGCACCGGGGCTGCTGGCGCCGCCGGGGCCGGTGGCGGCGCTGGGTACCAGGTGCCCTCCGGCGCGGGCGGCCGCGCCGCGGGCTGCTCATAAGGATTGGGGTAGCTGGCCGCCGGGCTGGCTGGATAGCCGCTGTCGGGCGTCGTCTGGCCCTGCTGCGGATACTGGGCTGGCCCGGTGCCCGCCTGGGACGGTGGGGCACTGTCCACGAAGCTGCCGTAGGGGTTCCCAGGTCCGGTCTGGCTGGACGATACGGGTGACGGCCTACGGTCCTCGCTCTCCCAGCCCGCCGGGGGGGACGCCGCGGGGGACGCGGGGGGAGCGGTGGGGTAGCTGCCTGGTGGGATGGCTGACGCCGCGGGCGGGTAGCCGCCGGAGGACGTCTGCGGCGGGGCCTGGTAGCCGCCGGAGGGGGTCTGCGGCGGGGCCTGGTAGCCACCGGAAGGGGTCCGCGGCGGAGTGGGGTAGCCACCGGAGGGCGTCTGCGGCGGGGCCTGGTAGCCACCGGAAGGGGTCCGCGGCGGAGTGGGGTAGCCACCGGAGGACGTCTGCGGCGGGGCCTGGTAGCCACCGGAAGGGGTCGTCTGGGGAGGAGCCGGGTAGCCACCGGAGGACGTCTGCTGCCGGTTCGGGTAGCCGCCAGAGGACGTGGCGGTCGGCGGTGGCCCCCCGGCTACCGGGCGGGTCAGGCCCGGATCGGTCCGCTCCTGGCCTGCGGCCTGGTACCCGCCGTTGCTGGCCGGGCTGGGATAGCTGACGGTCCGGTCAGCCGGGCGGGTCAGGCCCGGATCGGTCCGCTCCTGGCCTGCGGCCTGGAACCCGCCGTTGCTGGCCGGGCTGGGATAGCTGACGGTCCGGTCGGCCGGGCGGCCGTAGCCTCCGCTGGCGGCGCTGGGAGCGCTGGGAGCGCCCGCGGGCGGCCGGTCGCTGGCGGCCGCGGACCGGTCCCGCTGGCTCCGGCCAGGGTTCCGGTAGGACCTGCTGTCGTCGGCAGGCGAGGCCTGGCGGGAGAACGAGGGGCTGGTCAGCGGGTCGTTATCGGCCTGCACCGGGGCGGGATAACCATCCCCGGCCGATCGCGGCTGCCCGGCGGCCCTGGACCGCCCGGGCTCGGTCCGCGCCGCCGCGTACATGCCGCTGCCGGTGGCAGTCGGCTGGGAGTAGGTGCCGGTGTCCGCCGGCCGGGCGTACGCGGCGGTGTCTGCGGGCCGTTGCCGTGGCCTGACCGGCAGCCGTTCGGTCACCCCGGCGGTCCCGGGCTGGGCGGGCTGACGGGCTGGTTCGGGTGGCTGCACCGGGCCGGCCGGGCGGCTGGTGTCCGCCTGCCGCCCGCGGCGGCGGCCCCGGCCGTCCAGGTCGATCTTTTGGGTAGCTGCGGCGGCCACATCTGGCTCGGCGGCCGCCGCCGCGGCCACCCGGCCTCCCTTGCCCCGGCCGGCCGGGCGGCCGGGGCGGCCGGGGCGGCCGGGGCCGCTGCCGGGGCAGCCCGGCCCTGGCCGCGCGGCACCGGGCTTCGCGGCACCGGGCTTCGCGGCACCGGGCTTCGCGGCACTGCTCGGCTGCGCGGTGCGGGCGGTGGTAGCTAGTGGCTTGTCCGCGGACAGTTCGGCCCAGTACTGCTCGTCAGACATGTGGTCCCACTCGGTGCTGGGCCAGTCGTCATCATCGTCGTCATGCTTGCCACGCAAAGGCCTGCCGCGTCCCTTGGCGGGCAGGCGCTTGGCTGGCTTGCTGGGCGGCGGCAGCGGCTCCGGGATGTCCGCGCGCACCCGGGGGAACACGTCCGAGTCGGCCAGGTCCGGGTCGGCGTTCACCGCCGGGGTGAAATCCGCCACCCGGCCGGCCGGGCCGGTGTCATACGGCGCCGCGCCCGGGCTGGTGCCGAAACCGCTGCCCGCGCGCCGCGCGGGCGCGCCAGCCCGCACGCCTGCCGCCCGCGGCAGGGAGACCTGGGTCGCGTCCAGGTCGGCGGATCCGCCGCGCGCGGGCTCGGTGGACTCCCGGCGCGGCCGGTCATAGCCGCGCCCGGGACGGCGCTCACCGTATCCCCGGGGTGATGGCTCGTAGCCGCGGTCCTGGTCATAGCCGGACGGGTCGAAATGTTCCGCTCCGCCGGGACCGCGGCGATCTGGAGCCGGCCGCCGGGACGCGGCCGCGCCGCGGCCGGCCGAGACGCTGGGATGCGCGCAGGCCAGTAGGCTCACCCCAGCCGCCCGCGTCCTCGTGCTGCGGCCGGCCGTGGTCGTCCTGGTCGTGCCCGTCGTGGCCACGGCCACGCATCCGGTCACGGACGGAGGGCCGCCCGCCCGGCTCGTCTTCGTCACCATCCCGGCCACGCCGCATGCTAAGAAAAGCCGCCACGAGAACCGCGATAATGACGGCGACAAGGCCGATCACGAGCAGAAGCATCGCACCACCCAACACGCCATGGCCGCATGGGTAGCGCCAGCGAGGCACACGCGGCCATCAACGCGGGCCTTCCCCTGTGTCGCTAGCGCCTCGAATCCATCCAAGGCTGGACCTACTGATGTGCCAGTCTGACGGACGGTAAGGGCCTTGTCATGCGTTTCAGGATTTTTTTACCGAGCCCGTTTACTCGCTGCAACCACTCGATTACGGTTTGGCGGTTGCGTTCAGCCTGCCACGCGCGATCGCCGCTTGCGCAATCGCCATCCACGCGGTTTTCAGGCTGACCCCGTTGCGCAGGTTCAGCCACTTGCTGAGCGCGTAAACAGTAAACCGGTAGATGTGGCTGCCATTCACTGGGCAAGGCGGGTCGTAATGATCGGTTCCCCTGCTGTTATCCGCCTGCCGTGCCCCGGTCGGGGGCTGGTTTTGCTGGATCCCAGTTGTCTGGGATTGCATATCGAACACGATCCAGTAAATGTAGGGGGTGATAGGTGCCGACGAGTCATCGACCACCAGGGCCAGCGCTTTGGTGCCCGGCGGCGCGCCCGACCAGTGGATGGGCGGGCTCTGGCCACCGCCGTGGCAGGTATACGTGGCCGGCAGCATGCCACCGTCGGCCGACTGGCTGGTGACGATGATCCGGTCGGGGACGTCCTGCGGCACCGTCTTCGGTCCGCCCACCAGCCCGCATCCGGTGACCAGCGTCACCAGGGCCAGCGTGGCTGCGCCCGCGCGCGCGGGCGAGTTGCCGAACCGGCTCACGTTCCGTCACCCTTTCCCTTGGCGCTCCTGTGCCCGCTGATGGTACGCGCTCCGGCCTGGTGCCAGTGCTGAAGTACCGGCGTCCGGGCTGGCACCATGCTAGCCAACGGACGCTGTAACTATCGGTGACACCCGGGCAGTGGCCATCATTGCCGTGCTGTCGTTTACCGCAGGACCAGGCTGTGGCATACGTCACCGTCACTCATCGTGCACCAGGCCGCGCGCGCAGGATCGGCACGGGCTTTCGGTGGCAAAGCACCGGCTCGCGCTGGCCGCATCCGGGGCTGCGGCCACGGCCAGCCGGCTCCCGGAAAAGCCTGCATAAAAGAATTGCCCGGCATCGCCGTGCCGTAACGGAAATCATTCTGGCGGGCAGGTCTGACAGTTGCCAGGAGAACAGGGCAGTGCGGCTGTCAACCCTTCCGTGCGCCGTTGGATTGGCGCCGATGGGGAATCCGGCAGGACCGTCCAGTCCAGCGTCTTACCCGCTATAAGCGGGCCCAGGCTATTCCGGCTGCCGGGAAGTGCCAAACATGATCTCGTCCCAGGACGGCACCGAGGAACGCCGGGAACGGCCGCCAGCGGCCTTCCTGGCCGCGCGGGCCCGCTGCGGCGGAACAGGTTCTTCCATGCTCTCGGAGCCGGCCATATCGTCCTCGGCCGTGGCGGCCGGACGTGGGTCACCGGGCGGGGTGGCGGCCGCTGCAGGTGAGCCAAGCTTGTGCTGGCCAGCCCCAGGCTGGCCGGTTCTGCCGTGCTGGTCGGCCTCGAGCTGGCTGGCTTCATGCTGGGCCGCCCCGGCCTGGGCGGCCCCCACCTTGGCGGCGGCACTGCGTGCGCCAGCCGCGTCCTGCCCAGCCGCGTGCTGGGCCGCGGCGTGCTGGGCCGCGGCGTGCTGGGCGGTACCGGGCCGGGCCGGGCCCGGGCCAGCAGCGTCGTACTCGGCCGCGGCAGGGCCCGGGCTGGCCGGGGCGGGCACAGCCGGACGGGCGGGCGGCTGGCCGGGACTAGCCACCGGGCCGGTGGCCGCCCGGTGGGCCCCAGCCCGGGGACCAGGCGGGTGTCCGGGGCCCGCGCCGCTGCCCGTGGGCTCGGCCCGCCGCTCGGTGGCCTGGCTCACGGCTGGGGCCAGCCGGCTGCCGATCGGCGTGACCGTGGCCCCGCCGTCCGGCTGCGGCACCGGGGCCAGGGCCCCCAGTTCCGACTCGGGCAGGCACAGCCGTGCTGCGGCATCGTCAGCGGGGGTGACATGCCTGCGCGGTGGGTCGAACACCCACTCGGCCATGTGCGGCCGGCCATCTGTGGTGAACATCAGCTGGACCTGCCAGCTGTTGTCGGCGCGTTTGCGTGAGTCCCACTGCGCCTCCTCCGCGCTGGCCCCGTACGCCGTCAGGCGCTCGGCCACGATGTCACCAAGCCGTGGGCCGGGCCCGGAGTTGCCGGGATGCCTGATGGTCGCACGCTGCGCCTCCTGCGCCCGATAGGCCCGCTCGGCGAGCACCGGTCCTTCGAACCGGCGCACCCGCTCGATGGGCACACCGGCGGCATCGGCGATCTCCTCCGCAGTCTCTCCGGCACGGATCCGGTCCTGGATCTCCTTGGGTCGCAAGGGACTCTCCACTTCGATCTCGTACTGAGCGAGCCGGGAGAACTGTCCGCGCGCCACGATCCGCAGCCGGTCGTCGATCGGCAGCGAAAAGCGCCCGCCGCGTCCCGGTACGGCGAGCACGGCATAACTGCCGTCCTCGCTGACCGCGACGATGCGCAGTTCCTGCATCGGCGTCCCTTCTGCGCCCGTCGGCAACACCGGCAGCGTGCTACCGCCGAGGGCGTAGCCCGGACTCTCCCCGGGATGAGTCTGTCTGACCAGGGCCGGTCCTGCCAGCACCGTGCCGGCATGTCCCCCAGATCACCGCACACTATTCGGGACCGGCGGGGCCAGCGGCCGGAATCCGAGTACTGCCGCGCGGGCCAGCGGTGATGCTAGCCAGACCGGGCCGGCGGCGGGAACGTGATGGGAACGTGATGGAAACGTGATGGAAACAGCGCGACGCGGCCGCATGGTTGTAATCTCTACTATGTCGCTCGTTATGCTTCGGTTCGGGTTTTCTCGTACCCTGGCCCGTGCTGATGCTGGTCGGCTCCGGAGGGGGCACTGAATGCAGTCCGCAGATCTCGCCGATGCTGTTTCCCGGTTGCGCCGGGCCATGCGGCGGGCCGCCCGTGCCGCGGATCCGGCCAGCGGCCTGTCCGTGGCTCAGCTGGAGATGCTGTCCTGCATGGCGGAGAACCCCGGCGCCCGCCCGGGCCAGCTGGCCCGGCTGCTCCGGCTCGCCCCCAGCTCGGTAGCGACCCTGGCGAACTCGCTGCGCCGGGACGGCCTGGTCAACCGGACTGGGGGGGCTGGCGACCGCCGGACGGCCGCGCTCGACCTCACCGCGGTGGGCGAGGCGGCCGTGGTGCGCTGGAAGACAGTGAACGAGCACTTGCTCAGCCTGGCCTTTGCCACCCTGCCCGCGGCCAGCCGGGACGCCCTGGAAGCGGCCCTGCCCGCCCTGGGTGACCTGGCCGGGGCGGTGGATGCCCTGGCGGACGATGCGCTCGCCCTCGCCCTGGCCACTGACCCGGCCGCAGGGACAGCGGTGGATCCGGTCCCGGTCGCGGCCGGACCAGCCGCACACGGCCGGGCCTCCTAGGCCCCCGCTCCGCGGGCCGCCTGCTGAGCAGGCGGCCCGCCGGACCTGGACTCAGGAACGTGGCTGGTCGCTGGGGATCCCGAGGACCACCTCACCGTCGCTCGGCTGCGGGCTGATGCTGCTGGCCTTACCGCCGTCCAGCCCAGTGGGCTGGGGCCTATCCGGGCTGACCCGGCTCAGCCGGGACGGCCACCAGTTCCACCGGCCCAGGAGCAACACGGTGGACGGCACCAGCAGGGTCCGGACCAGGAAGGTGTCCATCAGGATGCCGAGGGCCAGGCCGACCGACAGGTCCTCGAACTGGCTGCCGCCCGAGGTGCGCGCGGTGACAATCGCGAACACCCCGAACGTGCCGGCCAGTACGAGCCCGGCCGAGGTGACCGTGGTTCCCGTCGCCTGCAGCGAGCGGGAGACTGCCTCACGTAGCGACAGCTTCTGCGCTTCCTCCCGGATTCTGCTCATCACCAGGATGTTGTAGTCCTCGCCGAGGGCGAGCAGGAAGATGAACATCAGGAACGGCAGGATGAAGGTCAGCCCAGCGGATCCGCCGATATAGATGAACAGCAGGACCGAGAGCCCCAGGGCGGCCAGGTAGGACAGGCCCACCGAGGCGATCAGGTACAGCGGTGCCACCAGGCTGCGCATGACCAGCGCCAGCAGCAGGCCGATGACCAGGATCGCGACCGGGATGACCCGGGCCAGGTCGCTGTCAGAGATGCTGCTGATGTCATACAGGGCTGGTGCCTCGCCGCCCACTCCGGAATCGGTGGCGCCGACCGTGCGCTGGACCCGCGTGGTCTCCGTCCTGATCGAGGGCACCGCGTTCATCGCCGAGGTGCTGGATGCGTCGCCAGCCTTCAGCCCGGTGGCGAACTGCACCGTGTGCCCGTCCGGGCTCACGTACTGGGCCGTGGCCCGGTACACCTGGTAGGCGGCAGCTGGGATCTTCAGGTTGGCGGGCGGTACCGGTGGCAGCAGCTTGGCCGGCCCGAGAAGCGTGTGCAACGCGGTGAACTGGGCGGGGGTCAGGGTGACGCCAACCGGGTCGAGCGGCCCGGTCAGATGGGTGAACAAGCCGCTCCCGGACAGTTCCTGCCCGGCCCGGGCGAGGACTGCGGGATCGTCCCAGACGGGCTGGCTGAACTTGAACAGGATGTTCGTCGGGTTGGCCGAGCTGCTCGGGAAGTACTTGGTGAGCAGCGTCTGGCCAGCCGCCGAGTCGCTGTGCGCCGGCGCGGAGGTCTGGCCGCCGAATCCCGCACCTGAGTAGCCCAGCGAGACGACCGCCAGGCCGCCGAATGCGACCAGGCCGATGGTGAGGATCAGCGCCGGATGCTGGGTGATCCGGGCGGCCACCCGCCCCCATACGCCTATCTTGCCGGTGCCCGCACGCGTCTTGCTCGGCCAGAACGCCGCCCGGCCGAAGATGGCTAGCAGCGCCGGCAGCAGGGTCAGCCCGGCGATCAGCATGACGCCGATGCCGATCGCCAGCGGGATGCCCAGGGTCGAGTAGATCTGGAACGTGGCGACCAGCAGGGACAGCAGGGCGGCGATAACCGTGGCGGCGGAGAAGGTGATCGATTCTCCGACCCGGGTGAGCGAGGTGATCACCGCTTCCTTCGGCTCCAGTCCCGCCCGCAACTGCTCCCGGACCCTGAACACGAGGAACAGCCCGTAGTCGGTGCCCGCGCCCAGGACCAGGACGATGAGCAGGATCTGGGCCAGCTGGGAGACCTTGAGCCCGGCTTGCGCGGCTTCCGCGACCAGTGGGCCGGCGATGGTGATCGCCAGGAACGCCGGGATCAGCGTGATCAGCGGAGCCAGCGCGGCCCTGAAGATCAGTAGCAGCAGGACGATGATGAACAGGACGGATAGGTACTGGATCTGGTTTCCGGTGTTTCCGGTCTGGGCCTGCTGGTCAACCGCGATCGCGATGCTCCCGGCGAGGTGCACGGACAGGCCTTGCGGCGGGCCTGTCTTCGTGATCGACGAGCGAAGGTCCTTCACCAGCGAGGTGACCGCGGGCGAGTTGCCCTCCGCGACGTTGGACAGCACCTCGAGCTGGGCCGCGTGGCCATCGGGGGAGACGCCGAGGTCACGGACTGTCGTGACCGTCCGCACCGTCCCCAGGTTCTTTTGCAGTGTGGCCAGCCAGGTCTGGTCGGCCGCTGTCAGCGGGCTGTCCGCCCGCGCGGCGAGCACCAGCACCGGCACCACGTTGGACGCGCCGAATGGGTCAGCGAGCTTCGCGGCGTGCTCGCTCGGCGCGCTCGCGGGCAGGAAGTTGGCGTTGTTGCCCTGGGTGACGCTGGCCAGCGACGGCAGGAAGTGGCCGATGAGCACGGCGGCCACCACCCACGCTGCCACCACGAACCAGCGCAGCCGGACAGAGAACGATCCGATCCCCCGGAAGATTTTGTCAATATGCACCCGGTAAGGGTACGGGAGGTCCTCTGAGTGGGCGCTGAGCGCCGTCCATCGGACCATGAAAGAATCGTTAATGTTTGTGGGCATTTGTCCCGGAACCGCTGAACGCGGTCCGGGTCGCCGTGGCGGGCCTGCTGGCCGGCCCGGAAGCGGAGGCGGGCCTGCTGGGCCGGCCCGGAAGCGGAGGTGTGCCTGCTGGCCGGCCCGGAAGGGCTCACGTAGGGTTTGGGGCTGACCTGCGGCAAGGTCCGACAGCCCAGGAATAGGTGATCATATGCTGCGACATGCGATCGGCGTGGCGCTCGCCATCGGCCTGGCCGCGGCGATTTTCTTCGGCGGCGGCTGGGGGGTGGCACGCATGACGGTGCTCGCCGCCCAGGGGATCAGCCTGACCAGTATCCACGGGCTCAGCTCGCTCAGCATCCTGCTGCTGGTCGGGCTGTTCCTCGGCATCCTGATGGCAGTACCCCAGGTGTCCCCGCTCAGTGCGGGACTGCCCGGGCTGGCGCTGCTGGCCTGGACCGCGCTGCTCGGGATCAGTGCCTCACTGGCGGACAAGCTCATCCCGCTGCGCGGTCACGAATTCGCCACGGGCTTCCACCTGATGCTGGTCAACGGCGTGCTGGCGCTGCTCGGCATCGCCATGATCTTCCCGCTGTTCATTCCGTCCCGGTGGCGGCACGGCCAGGGCGAGGACGACGAGATACCCGACTTCTCCACCACCAGCCGCCTGATCTCCTGAGCCGGCCAGCACACCAGTGTGCTGGCCGGCTAGTGCCTGCCGGGGCGCCTGGACCGCTCCAGTGAAACGCTCCGGTGCAATCAGTGCACCCCGGTGAACTGCTCGCTCTCGGTGGAGCCGCTCAGCGCCACCGTCGAGGCCTGCGGGGAGATGGCCGACGTGATCAGGTCGAAGTAGCCGGTGCCGACCTCCCGCTGGTGGCGGGTAGCCGTGTAGCCGCTGCCCTCGGCCGCGAACTCGGCGTCCTGCAGCCGCACGTAGGCGGGCATGCCTTCGGCCGCGTACCCCTGGGCCAGCTCGAACATCGAGTAGTTGAGCGCGTGGAAGCCGGCCAGCGTGATGAACTGGAACTTGTAGCCCATCTCGCCGAGCTCGCGCTGGAACTTCTCGATCGTGCCGTCGTCGAGGTGGCGGTGCCAGTTGAACGACGGCGAGCAGTTGTAGGCCAGCATCTGGTCCGGATACTCCGCCTTGATCGCCTCCGCGAACTCCCGGGCCACGTCCAGGTCCGGGGTGGACGTCTCCATCCACAGCAGGTCCGAGTACGGCGCGTAAGCGAGGCCGCGGGCAATGCATGCCGCCAGGCCGTTGCGGACCCGGAAGAAGCCCTCGGCGGTGCGCTCGCCGGTCACGAACGCCGCGTCGCGCTCGTCCACGTCGCTGGTGATCAGCGTGGCGGCGTGCGCGTCGGTGCGGGCCACGACCAGGCTCGGCACTCCGCAGACGTCAGCGGCGAGCCGGGCCGCGCTGAGAGTCTTGATGTGCTGCGCGGTCGGGATGAGCACCTTGCCGCCGAGGTGGCCGCACTTTTTCTCGGACGCGAGCTGGTCCTCCCAGTGCACGCCCGCCGCGCCCGCCGCGATCATCGACTTCATCAGCTCGTAGGCGTTCAGCACCCCGCCGAAGCCGGCTTCGGCGTCGGCCACGATCGGGGCCAGCCAGTGCGGCCCGGACGACCCGCCCGACGACTCCGACCAGGAGATCTGGTCCGCGCGCAGGAGCGCGTTGTTGATCCGGCGGACCGCCTGCGGCACCGAGTTGACTGGGTACAGGCTCTGGTCCGGGTAGGTTTCCCCGGCCAGGTTCGCGTCCGCGGCCACCTGCCAGCCGGACAGGTAGATAGCCTGCAGCCCCGCCCTGACCTGCTGCACCGCCTGGTTCCCGGTCACCGCGCCGAGCGCTGCCACGTAGTCCTCGTCGTGCAGCAAGGTCCACAACCGCTGCGCGCCGAGCCGGGCCAGGGTGCGCTCCTCCTGTACCGATCCGCGCAGCCGAATGACGTCCTCAGCGGTGTACGTGCGCTCAGTGCCCCGCCAGCGGGGGTCACTGGCCCACTGCTGGCGCAGGGCCGCGGCCTGGTCGGCCACCGGGTTCGCCTGCTTGCCGGTGCCGAAGTTGCTCGTTCCGTTCGTTCCCTCGAGGCGACGCTCGCTCACTGGTCCTCCTACGTTCTGCCGTCCCCTGGGCTGCTAGCACGAGCTTGCGTGACGAGCTGGGGCAAAACTAGGGTCTAAGGACCTGAATATTTTGAAAAATTCTTGTAGGGTCAAGTTGTGACAGATTTGTCCGAGAAAGAAATGACAAGCTTTACACCAAGTGGTCTAGACCTAGCTACGTTCGGACAGCGGCTGCGACACCTGCGCCGAACCCGCGGGATGACCCTGGCTGAGCTCGGCGACCGGGTGGGCCGGGCGCCCTCAGCGCTGTCCCTGCTGGAGAACGGGCGCCGTGAGCCCAAGCTGTCGCTGATCGACGCCCTGGCCAAGGCCCTGTCCGTGCCAGCTGAGGAATTGTTGCGGCACCAGCCGCCGAGCCGCCGCGCGCAGCTGGAGCTCATGCTCGCCGACGCGCAGCGCGACCCGGTGTACGCCGCGCTCGGCCTGCCGCCGCTGAAGGTCGGCGCCCGGGTGCCGAACGACGTGCTCGAGCACCTGGCCGCCCTGTACGGCGAACTGCGCCGGGAACGCACCCGGCCAACCGCGACCCCGGAGGAGGCCCGGGTGGCCAACGCCGGGCTGCGCGACGCCATGCGCGAGCGGGGCAACTATTTCGCTGAGATCGAGCAGGCCGCAGCCGAGGCGCTGGAGGGCGCGAGCTACCGGGGCGGCGCACTGTCCCAGGGGGCGCTGCTCGCCATCGTCAGCCACCACGGCTTCGCCGTCCAGTACACCCAGGACCTGCCGCGGTCGGTGCGGTCCGTGACCGACCTGCGCAACCGCCGGATCTACCTGAAGCAGGAATCCATGGGCATGCACTCGCCCCGGACCATCCTGCTGCAGACCCTCGGCCATTTCGTGCTCGGCCACGACACCCCCCGGGACTTCGCCGATTTCCTCCGGCAGCGGGTGGAGGCCAACTACTTCGCGGCCGCGGTACTGGTCCCGGAGCGCCCGGCCGCCCGGTTCCTGCTGGACGCCAAGGAGGCGCGGGACCTGTCCGTGGAGGACCTGCGGGACGTGTTCTCCGTGTCGTACGAGATGGCCGCGCACCGGTTCACCAACCTCGCCACCTATCACCTCGGGATCACCTGCCACTTCGTGAAGAACGACGAGAGCGGGATCATCTACAAGGCCTACGAAAACGATGGCCTGGTGCTGCCCGCCGACTCCACCGGCGCGATCGAGGGGCAGCGGATGTGCCGCAAATGGTCCGGCCGCCAGGTTTTCGCTGCCCCGGACCGGTTCTCCCCGTACGCCCAGTACTCCGACACGCCATCGGGCACGTTCTGGTGCGTGGCGCACGTGGACCCGGGCCGGGAACGCGGCTCGGCGATCACCTTGGGCACCAGTTACGAGCACTCGCGCTGGTTCCGCGACCGGGACACGGTCCGGCGGATGGTGTCCCGGTGCCCGGACGGCGAGTGCTGCCAGCGGCCACCGGCCAGCCTGGCCGCCCGCTGGGAGGGCATGGCCTGGCCGTCCGCCCGGGCGCACTCGCACATCCTGTCCGCCCTGCCCACCGGGAGCTTCCCGGGCGTGGACGAGGCCGACGTGTACGAGTTCCTGGACCGCCACGGCGCCGGCTAACCGCGGCGGCCGGACTGGCGGCCGGACTGGCGGCCGGACTGGCGAGCCGGAGGATGCGCGCCTATGCTACTGATTAGTAACATCTGCTTCCTACTCATCAGTAATGTAGCGTACGCTGGGCCGCGGGGAGCGTTGTCCGCTGACCCGCGAGCCGCGCGCCGGACCGCGAGGAGCACCGTGAGCACCGAACCTGACCCGCCCGCCGGGTTCAGCCTGGATCCCGGACCGGATCTGCGGGAGATGCGCGACTGGGTACACCAGTTCGCCGCCGACGTGATCAGGCCCGCCGGGGCGGAGTGGGACGAGCGGGAGGAGACTCCCTGGCCCATCCTGGAGCAGGCCGCCAAGATCGGGCTGTACTCGCTGGACTTCTTCGGTAGCCAGTGGCTGGAGCCCAGCGGGCTCGGCATCCCGATCGCCTTCGAGGAACTGTTCTGGGGCGACGCTGGCATCGGGCTGTCCCTGGTGGGCAGCACGCTGGCCGCGGTCGCGGTGAGCAGCAATGGCACCCCGGAGCAGATCGGGGAGTGGCTGCCGGAGATGTTCGGCAGCCCGGGTGACGTCAAGCTTGGCGCGTTCTGCTCGTCCGAGCCGGACGCGGGCAGTGATGTCGGGGCTATCCGGACCCGGGCCGCTTACCGCGAGGCGACCGGCGAGTGGGTGCTGAACGGCACCAAAGCCTGGGCCACCAACGGGGGCATCGCCAACGTGCACGTGGTGGTGGCCTCGGTCGATCCGGACCTGGGCAGCCGGGGGCAGGCCAGCTTCATCGTGCCACCGGGCACGCCGGGGCTCAGCCAGGGCCAGAAGGCCCGCAAGCACGGGGTGCGCGCCTCGCACACCGCGGAGGTGGTGCTGGATGAGGTGCGGGTACCCGGCCGGTGCCTAGTCGGCGGCAAGGACCGGCTGGACCGGCGGCTGGACCGGGTGCGGGCGGGCGGCCGCGGCGGCGAGCAGGCCGCGATGAAGACGTTCGAGGCGTCCCGCCCGGGTGTCGGCGCGATGGCGGTCGGGGTGGCCCGGGCCGCCGCCGAGTACGCCCGGGACTACGCGGTGGAGCGGGTCCAGTTCGGCCGGCCGATCGGGCGGAACCAGGCGGTCGGCTTCGTGCTGGCCGACATGCACGCCGCCGTGGACGCGGCCCGGCTGCTGGTCTGGCGGGCCGCCTGGATGGCCCGCCAGGGCCTGGCCCTGGACCGGGCCGAGGGGTCGGTGTCCAAGCTGGTGGCCAGCGAGACCGCGGTCCGGGTGACCGAGCAGGCCATCCAGGTCCTGGGCGGGAACGGCTACAGCCGCGACTACCCGGTCGAGCGCTGGCACCGCGACGCCAAGATCTTCACGATCTTCGAGGGCACCTCGGAGATCCAGCGCATGATCATCGGCCGCGCCGTCACCGGACTGGACGTCCGGTAGTCCTGACCTGCGTAGACTTGCCCAGGCTACGATGTTCCCGGTGAGAGCCCGACAGCCGGAACAAGCTCAGGGTGTAGACCGGATGGCAACTGTTCCGTCGCTGTTCCGTGATCATCAAAGACGCTCCGTTCAGGTCTGACACTTAATACTGCAACGGCACTTGCAGCGGTACTACAGCCGCACGTCATGAGAGGGCCGGGATAGCGGCTGGTCTGGGCAAAGCTGGATTGGTGATGCCGCGCCCGGCCGGGCCTGACGGTGACGGTGGAGTTTGCGGTAGCCAGCTTCAGCCGCGTTGGCTGGTCCACACCGATAGGTGGGCGGGTTCCAGGGCCTGCTGCACGACACCGGCCAGGTCATCGCGGACCGCGTCCAGGTCGACGGCGTCTTTCAGCCGGGCCGCGAAGGCGGCTACGGTCTCGTCCGCGTCGTAACGGGCCCGGTTGAACCGGCGGTCCACCGCCCGCTGCACCCAGCGCCGCAGCGGAGTGAACAGCGCCGCCGCCGCCAGCGTGGAGGCCGCCACCGCCCACGTCGAGGAGAATCCCAGCACCTGCGTGGCCAGCAGCACCAGGCCCGCGTACACCCCGACGAGCAGGCCGGTGACGGTCGCGTACGCCAGGGTGCGGGAGATGATCCGGTCGATCTCATAGAGCCGGTACTTCAGGATTCCCACCCCGATGCCCACGGGCAGCGCGGCCACTCCGAAGCCGGACAGGTTGACCGCCACCTGTGCCGCCGCCGGCATGTCCGGGTCGAGGGACGAGAACAAGACGACGGCGCCGCCACCTATGACGCAGATCACGGCCCCGCTCATCAGCCATTTCAGCTGCTGCCGCCGCTCACCGTCCGCGCCCCGCCAGCTCAGCGCCTGCCGCCCAAGGAACGCCAGCCAGAACACCACCAGAAGCGGCACGATCACCGCCTGAGCCACAGACAGCCAGGCCGCGCTCCCGGTAGGGACGTCGACGACGGACAGGTCACCGCTGGCCAGGATGTGGATCTTATGCCCGGCGATGGCGCCGCCCGTCACCGCATAGATACTGAGCGGCCACGCGGCGCCGACGGCAAGATAGGCCCACAGCACCCACGACCAGCGGCGCGACCCGACACGGCCGTCCGGGAACAACAGGACAACCAGCCCGAACGCCACAATGGCGGGAGCCCAGAGGGCAGTCAGGAGCACCGACGCCGAGCCCAGCGGCCACGTTCCGTGCCTCAGCCGGTAGTCAGCCACCGCGTAACACCCGCTATCGGTACTGAGCAGGAAACATGCCGCGATGCCAAGAAACAGCCACCCGAGCACGTTGCGTGGCTGATGCCAGGCGACCACCACGCCAACCCCCGCGCAGGCCACGGCGATCACCAGCGCCGAGGACGCCGCCCACACCCCGCTGGGCGTCAGCTGGCGGGCGGCGGCAGACAGCGGCACAAAGGCGGCGAGCAGCACAAGCACCAGGACACCCAGGGCCATAGCCGTAGCCCTGGCCGGAGACATCAGACGGTGGCGGCGGGCCGCGACTTCTGACCTCGCCGGTGCCTGAGCGCCCGCTGGCTGCGCATCCCCCACGGAGTACGACGCTACGCCCGGACCGTTCCGGGAACGTTACCGCTCAGCACGGAACCCCCTCAACGAGGCCACAGATCACCAACTGGGTGTGACGCGGCTGTCCCTCACATCACGTCACCACGCCGGGCTCCCTGACAAAGTGCGGCCCCGGTTTAGGTGAGTGCGTAGCCGCGTCGCCGGTAATGACACAGCCGGGCCTGGTACTGGCGTCGCCGGCGCCATCTGGACCAGGACCAGACGCGTGCGGGGCCGGGTGAGTGGCTCTGGATCAAGGTGATCAGCAGGCGGCGGATCCCGGGCAAGGTGTCACCGATCATGCCCGGGTCGCTGGTGCCGATCCCTTTTTTACCGCTCACCCGTGACCACCAAACCTGACCACAACGGCATACGAGTTGAGCCGACACGGGCGGGCCTGGGGAGTTGCAGCCGCCCAGGTGAACGACGGTGGCCAACAGCGCGGGCGTACCTTGCAAGTGAAGGGTCAGCCTCCCGTGAGCGACCAGTACCTTGCCCGCTGCGTGCCCGATACGGGAGTCAGAACCGGTGTCCGCTGGGCAATCACGGACAAGCCGCCTAGCGACTGACCTGCAACATGCCGGTCAACGAGACCATGACAAACCAGTTCCCAAGCTGACAGTCCGGCGCGGACGTGTCTGCGGACCAGACGTGGACCGGGCACCGTGAAGCGTCGAAGTCTGGGCAGGTAGGGGAGCAACCGGCTAACCACCTCCGGAGCCGTGAGCTTGTCGATTGACACGTAAGTGACACTGAGCGTCAAGTTCTAAGTTCGGCCAGAAGAGGCCGGAACGTCAGCATCGCGAATCCTGCCAGGTCACAGGTGCGCAGCGGTGAGACGGTGCTCGATGGCTTCGAGGCGTTGGATGAGTTCGTCCAGTTTGGCGGTGTCGGCTCCGGTCGTGTCCTGCCGGGCCTGGGCGAAGCCCGCGGTTGCTGAGGTGATGGCGCGGCGCATGCCCGCTTTGTCGATACCGGCACCATGCAGCACCTGGCCTGCGCCGCTGCTCGGGTCGTCGAGGAGCCCGAGTAGCAGGTGTTCGCATCCAAGGTAGTTGTGGCCGAGGTCGATCGATGCCTCCAGCGCGGCTCCGATCGCGATCCGGCTTGGCAGGGTCAGGCCTGTCCACAGGGATGCCTCTGCGGGCAGGGAGGCGTCCCCGGAAGGTGTGGGTTCTTCCGTGGCGGCGGAAACCGCTGCGGGCAGGGGTTCGTCGCTGTCGAGCTGCTGGGCAGTGTCTCGGATCATGTCCACGTCTTGGCCGAGAGACTGGAGCAGCCGGACTGCCAGGTTGTCGTGCTGGTCCACGATCCCGAGGAGCAGGTGCCGTGTCGTGACGAGGTGTGTGGTTGCCGATGCGTCCCGGGCCAGGGCGAGGGCTTGACGCAGTCGCGGTGTCATGCGGCTCACCAGCCGGGTTGCGAACTGCGGGTGTGAGCCGGGGTCGAATTGGGGGTTTCGCAGCGCCGCGACGCTCTTTCGCACCTTCTGCACGGTCTGGACCGCATCCGCGAGCGCCCGCTGGCAGACAGCGGAGACTGGAACGTCGGCTGCGCGCACGGCGGCGGCGAGGTCGTCTGGCAGGTAAACGTTGATCTTCGGCATCTCTCCTCCTTGTAACCCCTGTTAGGGTTATACATGGGGGTCTACCTTGTCAAACCCTGCGGCCTCACCTGGGCGACGCCATCGGCTAGGCCGTGACCGGGCTGCGTGATTACTGCCGTTGACCACAACGACATACGACTCCAGCCGATTGAGCCGGACAGCGAGAAGCCGAATACCCAGGTGAACGACCGCAACCGACACGGTGGGCGTACCTTACAAACGAGGGGTCACTGGTTCGAACCCAGTTGCGACCACTTCGAGGTCTTCACCTTTGACCTGGCACTATCTTCACGTTTGCCGCCGGCATTTGTGTCCGCCGGGGCTGATATGGGTGTTCCGCCCGGGATGATCTTCTGGTTGTGCCTGTGCCGGGGTCTGCGGGCTGCGCGGCTGGCTTGTTTGCCTGAATGAGCGCGCGCGTGACTGGTGTGGTGGTGCCTGCGGGTGTGAGAAAGGCGCTGGATGGCTGCCGGGCGGGATGGCTTGCCGGTTACGGGGGCGCCGTGGTGAGGCTGGCGAGCGTGGTCCGGCGCCTGCGGCGGGTCTTGGGCGGGAGCCCGGCTGCGGCCCGCTGGGCGTCGCGGGCCTGGCGGGCG
>CAWDRD010000067.1:0-142845 GCA_963804455.1 uncultured Actinomycetes bacterium | reverse complement strand
CGAGCCAAAACGCGGTCAGAAGGGGTTTCGGATCTTGATCCGGGGCCCCTTTTTGATCTTCGGGAGCCAGGCGGGGAGCCATCCCGGTTGGGACTTCTCGGTGACGGTGGTGCCGGGCCTAAACGGATCGGGCCCGCTTCTTGCTGAGGACCTTGTTCATGGCCGTGGCGCTAGTGGTGAACGCGGGCGCGCCCAGGTTCTCCCACCGCTTGACCTAAAGCGCTTGAGGTTTGTTTTCCTGTTCGTATGACAGCTCTAACCATCCGGGATGTATCCCGGCGCAGCGGTCTCAGCGAGCCAACACTGCGCTACTACGAGCAGGCCGGGCTGATAGGCCCGATCGAGCGCGACGAAAGCAGCGGGCACCGCCGCTACCGCGAGGACGACGTCGATACGTTGCAGGCGCTGGCATGCCTGCGCGCCATGGGCGTGGGCATCGAAGACATGCGCACATACCAGGCCAACCGCACGCGTGGACAGGAGGCGGCGGGTGAGCAGCGCGATCTGTTGTTGCGTCACGCCGAGCGGATCGAAGCCCAGATCGCGACGCTGCACATTCACCTTGACTACCTCCGCGCGAAGGCATCGTTGTGGGATGCCCGCGACCACGGTGATCCCGGCGCGGAAGCCGAAGCAAACCTGCGGGTGCAGGACATGTATCCCCGCCTGGAAGAGGTGGTGCTGTAGTGAGCCCGGTGCTGGTGACCGGCGGGTCCGGCTATCTGGGCACGCAGCTGATCGCTGCGCTGCTGCGGGACGGGCGCCGGGTGCGCGCGACGGTGCGATCCCCGGAGCGCGAGGGCGATGTGCGTGCGGCGGTGCGTCGCGGCGATGCAGACGGCAGCCGGCTGGAGGTCGTCACCGCCGAGCTGACCGCCGACGAGGGCTGGGCTGCCGCGGCAGCCGGCTGCGAGGAGGTCCACCACGTCGCCTTGCCAATGGTCGCGTCCGGCGATCCCGATGAGGTGATCGTTCCCGCCCGTGACGGCACGCTGCGTGTCCTGCGGGCCGCGCGCGACGCTGGTGTCCGGCGTGTAGTGCTGACCTCGTCGTTCGCGGCGGTCGGTTACTCACCAAAGCCGGGTGCCGAGTACACCGAGGCCGACTGGACCGACCCCGGCACGCCCGGCCTCCCGCCCTATCCGCGGTCCAAGACGATCGCCGAGCGAACCGCCTGGGACTTCATCGACCACGAGGGCGGCGACACCGAGCTGGTCGTAGTCAACCCCACGTTCATCCTCGGCCCGGCATTGACGGCGCAAGCGCGTTCGTCGTTGCAGCTGATCAAGGCGATGCTAGACGGGACAATGCCCGTAGTGCGACGCCAGCGCTTCGGCGTCGCCGACGTGCGTGACGTGGCCGATCTGCACATCCGTGCGATGGCTGCGCCCGAGGCGGCCGGCCAGCGGTACCTGGCCCTGGCCGACGGGCCGGCCATCAGCTTCCTTCAGATGGCCCAGATCCTGCGCGAGCGGCTCGGCCCGCTGGCCGGGCGAGTACCAGCCGAAGAGGCACCAGGACCGCAGCCGCCCCGGCTGATCATCCACAACGACCGCGCCAAGCAGGAGCTCGGATGGCGCCCACGCCCAGCCGAGACCACGATCGTTGAAACCGCCGAGAGCCTGCGCGACCTCGGCCTGCTGGAGAAACGATGGTCTAAGCAACCGGCCGCGGGCGGGCTGGCGCCCTCCCGTCGTGACCACCATGCATGACCACAACGAGGCCGGATCGTGACGTACACCGGCCGACTGGGAGAGAGGCAAATGTTCAGGCCAGCGATGGTTTCCGACGATGCGGGCATACCTTACAAGCGAGGCGTCACTGGTTCGGAACCAATCGGCGTCTGCCTGGCTGATACCCCTGACACCCTCTCCAGGGACAGTCATAGACTCCCGGGCATGGACCTCAAGGACGCAACGCTCATGATCCTGAATGAGTCTGCTGCTCATCCCAGCGTGGCGAAGATCGCGCAGGCCGCATATGACCAGCTGGCAAGCGGCCAGGAAGTTGACTACCGCGTCCTGGACGAGCTGGTGGGAGAGGCCAGTGGCAAGGGTGTACTCCGCGCCATCAGGCAGAAGCACGGTGCCACGGCCCACGAGGCCATATTCGCGCCCATTCTTCGTGAAATCGACCGGGAGAAACCCATCCCGTCACGCAGACGGCCAGCCGCGTACCAAGACAGCGCCGATCTGCTCACTGCCAGCAGCTGGTGACATCCAAAGCTGACACCAACATCGCAGGCGAGTTACTGTCCGGCCAGTTGTTGCCCGGCGAGCTGGGGCCGGTAGTAGGGGCCGGATTGCTTGCTGAAGATGAGCACCATCACGGCCAGGCCGACGAGCCATAGGACGGCATTGGCGATCAGATCGGCGGGGGCGTATGCCGCGGCGCCCTCGCCTAGCTTTGTGAGCAGGCCCAGGGTAAGAAGAGCGAAGAACGCCATGAACGCGACCCGGGCCCAGTCATGCCCCCGGCCGTTCGCCCAGGCCAGCCACAGCCACAGGCCTACGAAGAGCGGCGCGGCCACCTCTACCAGCACGAGCTGGGCGAGCACCGCGTGCCACTGCGCGGCGGTGACGCCCGGATGCCTGTGCATGATCGCGGCCTGGACACTGCTGGCGGTCACCACAACGATGATCACAGCGGCCAGCTCCGCTACCGCGCCCATGTACATCAGCCGGATCGCGGTGAACACGCTCCGGGGTGGCCGTGAAGCCGGCCGCAGCCGCATCCGCACCGCGCCCCGGATCAAGTCGAATGATTCGGCCAGCCCGACCCGCTGCTGGCCCTCCTGGGCGGTGGACAGCAGCACGCCGATGATCTCTTCTTCGTTCTCGCGCCGGAACGCCTGGGGGTAACACGCCAGCACCCGGCGGTATCCCCGGTCCAGACGCGCCGTATCCATCACGTGATCAGCCCTGGACCTCATGTGATCAGTCCTCCCGCCGGGTCTAGCCGCCGCAGTGCGGCAGTGGCGTTGGCGTGCAGCCGGGCCGCCTCGGCGGCCAGCCGTGACGTACCTTCAGGCGTCAGCCGGTAATACCGGCGCAGCCGGTTGTCTACGACCTCTTCCCGGTCCACCCCGATCAGCCCATCAGCGCGCAGCCGGTCCAGCGCGGTGTACAGGGTCCCGGCGCGCAGCCGCACCCGGCCGCCGGAGATCTGCTGGACATCGGTGATGATCCCGTACCCATGCTGGTTGCCCTGCGCCAGCGCGGTCAGGATCAGGAATGTGGCTTCCTGCATCGCACGAGCTGTCATAACAACGTTATATACCGTTGAACTATCGGTTGCAAGCCCTAGCCACCCGGAGAGGCAAAGACAGTTGGTCGGCGACACGAGCGGTTACGGGTTCAGCGCTGCCGCGCCGCAGCTCCTGGCCGAGGTCCCCGAAGGCCATTACCACGGCCCTGCAGAACAGCTCCACCTCGACCACCGCCGACTCCTAGCCGCAGCGCCGTCTGACGAAGATCGCTAGCTGATAGGCCGCCGGGGGCGGCCAGCCGCCGGGCCGGCCGAGCGCCGGGCCGGGCTGGCCGACCGCGGAAGCACCTCATCATAAACAACGTACAATGCACGTAGATACGTGCCCGAGCACGCCGAAGTCAGACCGGCCCGGTCACTGAACTGCGTAGGAGATGCCCAATGAAGACGATGTCCGCAGCGACCGAGATTGACGCCCCGCCGATGACGGTGTGGGCGGCCCTCACCGACCTGGCCAGCTACCCAGAATGGAATCCCCTGTTCCGCGAGGCATCCGGGCAGATCGCGGTCGGCCAGCGGATCCGGCTCCGAAGCGTCCACCCAGCCAATGGCCGGCTGATGACGGTGCAGCCCAAGATCACCGCAGCCGAGCCCGGTGCCAGACTGCGCTGGGCGTCGGGCTTGCCTGGCCTGATCAGCGGCGAGCACTCATTCGAGCTGAGCCCCGCGGGCAGCGGCACACAGCTCACCCAGAGCGAGTCCTTCCGCGGCCTGCTAGTGCCCATCTCCGGGAAGACCCTGGCCAAGGCCGAGGTCAGCTTCCGCGAACTGAATGAGGCGATCAAGAAACGCGCGGAGGCCCGCTGAGCCACAGCCAGTGCTGCCGACCGGCCGGCGCTGCTGACCAGCCAGTGCACGGCTCCGGCCGCAGGAGTAGCCCCGCGCCGGGCGGACCAAGCCCAGGTTCAGGGCCGGGCGCATCAGCCCAGGTTCAGCCGCACAGCGCCCCGGCCAGGGTCTGCTCTACGTAGCGCAGCGCATCGGCCGCCGCCGGGTCCTGCGGCCGCTGGGCCAGCTCCGCTGGATCGACGTCCGCCACGTGCTCCTGGATCCACCAGATGTTGCCCAACGGGTCGCGGACCCGGCCGACCCGGTCGCCGAAAAACAGGTCCGTCATCGCGGTTACCGATGTCGCCCCGGCGTCCAGCGCCCGCTGGTACACCGCGTCCCCATCCTCGACGTACAGCCGGGCGAAGCCTGGGGTGCCCGGCCAGCCGTCAGGCGTGTCGAACATCATCACCACCGAGTCGCCGATCCGGACCTCGGCGTGCCCGATACCACCGTCCGGCCCGGGCACCCGGGCGAGTTCCACAGCACCGAAGGCCCGCACCGTGAAGTCGATCAGCTGGGCGGTGTCGGCTGAGATCAGCCACGGCGTGACCGTCCCGTAGCCGGGCGGCGCCCCGGGCGGCGCTTTGGGCGGCGGCGGCCCGGCTGGGTTCTCCCTGCGATCGAGCCAGAGAGACCACGGCTCGATCGCGCCGACCTCGAGCAGCCCCATCGACGCCCAGGGATCTTCGGCCAGGCGTGCCCTGATCTCCTGCTCGTCCGCTGCCTCGACCACGTGCAGGGTGCGGTCCCCGGTGCCGAGCGGGCCACCGAGGATGATCAGCCCGGTGTCGACGAGCCCGTCCATGAATGCCGCGTGCTGCGGCCAGCACCGCTGTTCCCGGATCCCTCGCGCAGGGTCCCAGCCCGGGCCGTGCACGAGCGTCACTGCGAAGTTAGCCATGGCCCGACCGTACGAGCCACCACCGACAAAACTGGCGGTGTGGGACGACACTGAATACGGCCCCCACGCCGGGCAGTGGCTGCTCGGACTCTGCGAGGATGACGTTCATGATCGTTGTTGCGCCGCTGAAGCCAGCGGACCGCCCGACGTGGGAAGAGCTAGCGCGCAGCTACAAGGCGTTCTACCGCACGCCGACCTCTGCCGACCAGTACGAGGCGGTCTGGCTGCAGTTGCAAGTCGAAGACAGTGGATTCTACGGCCTCGGCGCGTACCGGGACGGCACGCCGAGAGGGGAGCCGGACGGCGCGCTGGTCGGCATCGCGCACTACATGTTCCACCCTTTGCTGTGGTACGGCGATGCCTGCTTCCTGCAGGATCTGTTCGTCGCCAAAACCGCGCGCGGCCAGGGCGCCGCGCGGGCGCTGATCGAGCGGGTCGCCGAGATAGCCGGATCCCGCGGCGCCACCCGGTTGTACTGGACCACTCAGGAAGACAATGTCCGCGCCCGGCGGCTCTATGACAAAGTGGCCCGCTTCAACGGTTTCATCCGCTACGACCATCCGCTCTGACGCGTCAGGTCCAGCCGATGTCGATCAAGATCGCCTTGCCGGGGGGTCAACGGTGGTGGCCATCGTGCACACTTCCGGATGCTGCGGGCACATGGTGACGTGGACCCCACACGTCGGTACGGCAGATGCCGTACCGACGCCAGCCCGAGCCGCATAGCCGCATGCAGGCGGCGGGGACCCGCGTCCACGAAAAGGTCTACGGCGTCCCGGACCAGCCGCGCCACCTGCTCCGCCGCCTGCCACCTGGCCGCTTCCTCGTCCGGCGTGGCTGCCGCGTGACGGCGGGCGGTCAGGGGACCGCGGAGGCCTGCGGGTTCGGCTGGGCCGTCTGGTGCCCCTGGAACAGGATGGACGCGATCTGGGTCAGCTCGTTGGTGCCGTAGTCGAACCCGGCGTCGCCGTCACCGCCGTAGTTGCCCAGGTTGTACATGATGGCCAGGCTGTACTCCTGGGCCGGGCCCGCGAATCCGACCGTGTTGGTGATCCAGATGCTGTCGGCGACCGACCCGTCCTGCTCCCAGCCGTCCTTGTTGCCGGGGGCGTTCTCCGGGCCCGCGCCCCACACGCCCCACTGCTGGTCGATGGCACTGACATGCTGCAACCGGTACACCAGATAGTCACGCACGCTGGCGGGGGCATCTGACAGCACGTAGTTCATCAGGTTGTCCAGGTCCTGCGGGGTGCAGTACATGAAGCCCCAGTTCGGGTCCGAGGAGGTGAACTGGGCGCCAGTCATCCCGAACCCCTGGATGCGGCCCAGGAAGCTGCCGTCCTCGTACTTGTCCCACAGGTCGTTGGCGTCGTCGTCGTTGCTGGTGTACAGCGCCTGGTACATCTCGTCCTGGTCAGCGGGCGTCAGGGTCGAGGCTGCCCGCATTCTGCCGGAGCAGGATGTCGGTCATCATGGCCAGCTTCATCGTGGACGCCGCCGGGTACTCCACCGTCGCGTTCGCGTTCTGCCAGACCGCCCCGGTCACCCGGTCTTTCAGCACGATGCCGATCGACCCGGGTGCGCCTGCCAGGAACTGCTGCACCTGGGCGATCCGGTCCTGCATCAGGCAGGAAAACCCGGGAGCGACCTGAGTGCAGGTCGGCGTCGGGCTCGGGCTGGGACTCGGGCTCGGCGGCCGGGACGACGGCGAGTGTGTCGTGGCCGCAGGCGTGGCCGGATTGGAACTGGCATTCGCAACGAGACCGCAGCCAGACACGGCCAGCAAGCAGGACAGCACGGCAGCGAGCCGCACGGAGTGGCGCCGCCGGGGAGCCGAGAATGACATGCCCGCCAGGATACGAGCACCGCACCACTGCCGGGCCGCGGTCTTGCCGCACCTGCCAAGCCGTTGCGCATTCTTGATCTTCTGCACCGAAACCCAGGCCATGACCTCCAGGTAGTCATCAGCCAGCGGCCAGCGGGCGGCCAGTCAAGCCCATCCGGGCGGCCGGTGCCAAGGTTTGGTGCCGCCGGGGTCAGGTGCGCCGGGGTTAGGTGCGCCGGGGTTAGGTGCGCCGGGGTTAGGTGCGCCGGGGTTAGGTGCGCCGGGGTTAGGTGCTGGGGACGTGGCCGCGGATGTAGACCGGGGTGCCGTTGGCCTGGTTGACGTGGACCAGGGCGTGGAAGAACGCCGCGACGTCCATGGGGATCCGCACGCAGCCGTGCGAGACGGCGTCCAGCGGGACCGGGATGTCGCCGTGGATGGCGTACGCCCTGCCGATGAAGAACACCGGGTTGTACATGGTGCCGAGCGGCACCTGAACCCATCCGGCGGCGAACCAGTGCACCCGGTAGTTGCCGTCCGGGGTGACGGCCGGGCCGCAGGTCCCGCCGCCCGGGCACGGGTAGTAGTAGCCCCCGCCCGGGGAGATGTGGCTGATCAGCTCGGGCTGGTTGTTCAGGTACAGGATCAGGTACCCGCGGGACAGGTTGACCTCGATCCGCAACCGGCCGCCCTTCGGCACCAGCGGCACCGGCGGCCGCGGGTGCACCAGCAGGTTCTCCATGTAGGGGCCGACATCATCAGCGCCCGTCCTGGTCTGGATGCCCTGGACCTCCTTGAAGGCCCAGACAGCCTCCAGTGTGTCGAGGCCGAACTGGCCGTCGACCGCGCCCGGGTAGTAGTGCAGTTCCGCCAGCCGCCGCTGCAGGCTTCTGATCGCCGGGCCGCGCATGCCGGGGACCAGCAGCTTGGTGGCGGGCACGTACACCGCAGCGGCTGGGTGGGCCGGCCCAGGCCGTCCCGCGGGCCGGGCTGGGGCCGCACCCGCCACACCGGACTGGACCACCAGCCAGGCCCCGGCCGCGACCAGTGCACCCGCAGCCCCCAGGCAGCGCCGAACAGTTGGCCTCATCACGGCTCCTCGGTCTATCGCTGGCAGCGGGGCGTCCGCACCGGACGCCCCGGTGGCAGTGGATCTTCCCTACAGGGAAGAAGATTGACACTTTTCACGACGTTCAACCCTCGGCCCAGGTTGCATTTGAGAACCACCAGCCCCGCCAGACCCAAGCCGGTGCGCGCAGCAAGCACTGCGGCGCAGCGGCAGCAGGGTAGCCTCCCGGCCCCGTTTGCGCTGGTCAGTGGTCAGATCCAGAGGACATGATTGGTTATCGCCGTGGCCCGGCCCAGCCCGGCGGCCGCCAGGGTGCCCAGGCCCACCGGGTAGCATGCCGGTCGTGCCGCCAGCGAGCTCACCAGGAGCCGGGCCGGGGATGCCGGACCGTGCCCGCAACTGGCTTGGCCAGCGGACGTCGCACTGGCGGGACTGGCCGGCCAGCCAGTTGCTCGCCGCCAAGCAGCGCGCGGGTGCGCGGATCAGCGTGGTGATTCCAGCCCGCAACGAAGAGCGCACCGTGGCCGGTGTGGTCCAGGCGATCCGGGCCGCCCTGGTGACCGGGACCCCGCTGGTGGACGAGGTCGTGGTCATCGACTCCGATTCCACCGACAGGACGTTCGCGGCCGCCGCGCAGGCAGGCGCGGCCGTGCACCGGGCCCGGGACATCGCGCCCGCGCTCGGCGCGTTCCCGGGCAAGGGCGAGGCGCTGTGGAAGTCGCTGCTGGTTACTACGGGCGATCTGCTGGTGTTCGTGGACGCCGACCTGACCCGGTGGGGCCCGCATTTCGTCACCGGCCTGCTCGGCCCGCTGCTCACCGGGCCGGCAGGTACGGCTGGTCAAGGGCTTCTACGAGCGGGTGCGGACGGAGCGGGACGGGTCCACCTCCACCGAGGGCGGCCGGGTGACCGAGCTGGTGGCCCGGCCGCTGTTGAGCCTGTGGTGGCCCGAGCTGACCGGGGTGGTCCAGCCGCTGGCCGGGGAGTGGGCGGCCCGGCGCAGCCTGATGGAATCGCTGCCCATCCCGGTGGGCTACGGGATCGAGCTGTCCACCCTGCTGGATACGTTCACCCAGCACGGGCTGGACGCGCTGGCCCAGGTGGACCTGGGCTCCCGGGCGCACCGCCACCAGGCCGACCACGACCTGGCGCTGATGGCCGCGGAACTGCTCGTCGTGGCGGACGCCCGGCGGGCGCCGCAGCACCCGGCCCCGGGCCGGGACCTGGTCCAGTTCGTCCGGGACCACGGCACGGTCCGGCCCCGGGCCAGGCCCGTCCCGGTGCGGGAACGGCCACCCGCCGCGGCCGTGCTCCGGGCTGGTCTGGCCGGCCGTCCCCCGGCGGCCTGACATGCCGGATGCAGCCCAGGGGGTGCTCCGGCTCGGCCCGCACTCGTTCGATCCGCGGCAGCGGCTGATCATGGCCATCGTGAACCGCACCCCGGACTCCTTTTACGACCGCGGCGCCACCTGGGACGAATCCGCTGCGATAGCCCGGGTGCACACGGTCGTGGCCGAAGGCGCCGACATCGTGGACATCGGCGGGGTGGCGGCCGCCCCGGGCCCGGCGGTGGACATCGCCGAGGAGATCCGCCGGACCGTCCCCTTTGTCGCGGCCGTCCGCAGCGCCTACCCGGCCTGGTGATCAGCGTGGACACCTGGCGGCACGAGGTCGCCCGGGAGGCCTGCGCGGCTGGCGCGGACCTGCTCAACGACACCTGGGGCGGCCAGGACCAGCGGCTGCCCGAGGTGGCCGCGGAATTCGGGGCCAGCCTGGTCTGCGCGCACGCCGGGACCCAGCAGCCACGGACCCGGCCGTTCCGGGTGGAGTACCCGGACGTGATGGCGGATGTGCTGGCCACGACCCAGGCCCAGGCCGCCCGGGCGGTCGCGGCGGGGGTGGACCCGGCCCGGATCCTGATCGACGCGGCCCATGACTTCGGCAAGAACACCTGGCAGTCGCTGGAGGTGACCAGGCGGCTGGATGAGATGGTGCGCACCGGCTGGCCGGTGCTGGTCTCCTTGTCCAACAAGGACTTCGTCGGGGAGACCCTGGGCGTGCCGCCCGAGGCACGGCTGACCGGGACGCTGGCCACCACGGCGGTCTGCGCCTGGCTGGGCGCGCGGGTGTTCCGCGCGCACCAGGTACGCGAGACGCGTGAGGTGCTGACCATGGTGTCGGCGATCGCGGGCGAGCGACCGCCCGTGCGCGCGGTGCGCGGGCTGGCCTGACCGTGCCGGACGGTCTGGCATGATCATCGCCGCCGCGCTGTGCCCGTGGCCACCCTTGCTCGTCCGCGAGCTCACCGGCGCCGACCCGGTGATCAGCGAGCTGCGCCAGGCCTGTGCCACCGCGGTCACCGCCCTGCTGCGCGGCGGCCCGGACCTGGTCGCCGTGGTCGGCCCGGGTCCGGACACCAGGGAATGGCCGGCCAGCAGCCGGCTGAACGTCGCAGCGTTCGGCGGCCTGCCCACAGCGGGCCGGGCCGGGCCGGTGACCGCGGAGCGAGAGCCCGGCGGTCCCGGCCGGCCCATCGACGCGAAACTGCTGCCATCCGGGGTCGGCCTCGGGGCATACCTGCTGGACCAGGCTGATTACCAGGGACCGCGGGCCTTGTGGTCGGTGAGTCAGCAGGAACCGGTCATGGGCTGCGCGGCCCTCGGCCGCTCCCTGGCGGGTGCGGGTGGGCGTACGGCGTTGCTGGTGATGGGGGACGGCAGCGCCCGGCGGGGGCCGAGGGCGCCGGGCCATTTCGACGAGCGGGCGGCCGGGTTCGACGCCGAGGTGCTGCGAGCCATCCGGGCGGGCGACCTGGACGCCCTGCTGGCCCTCGACCCAGGGCTCGCCCGGGAACTGATGGCGACCGGCCGCCCGGCCTGGCAGGTGCTCGCCGGGGCCCTGGCCAAGACACCCGGCAGGGCGGCTCTGGTCACGGACGTGCTGTACGCCGACGATCCGTTCGGCGTGGCTTACCTGGTGGCCACGCTGCACCAGAGTGATCAGCTCTTATGAGCATGGTGCGTTTCATGCGCATATGTGCCACAACAACGCACCCTGATCATGCTTGCTACCAGGCTGGAGCCCTGTTAGGCGAGGCGCTGCGGGGTACTTATCAGCGCGATGAGCGCGATCAAGGACATGATCGGCCGGGTTGACCAGATGCAGCGATCCCAGCCGTGGCTGGCGTTCCCGGTGGCCGTCTGGAAGAAGTTCGGCGACGAACAGGCCGGTAACCTCGCCGCGCTCGTCGCCTACTACGCGTTCGCCTCGCTCTTCCCGCTGCTGCTGGTACTGGTCACCGTGCTGGACATCGTGCTCGGCCACGACCCGTCGCTGCACCAGAAGGTGGTCAACTCGGCGTTCGGCCAGTTCCCGGTGATCGGCCCGCAACTGAAGAACAGCGTGCACACGCTGCACCAGACCGGGCTCGCCCTGGTCATCGGCCTGATCCTGACGTTCCTGGGCGCGCGCGGGGTGGCCAACGCCGCGCAGAACGCGATGAACACCGTCTGGGGCGTGCCGTTCGCCCGGCGCCCCCAGTTCGTGGGCACGCTGCTGCGTAACATCGGCTGGGTCCTGGTGGTCGGGATCGGGCTCATCGTCACCACGCTGCTGTCCGGGCTGGCGGGCGCCAGCTCGCACGTGCTGGGCGGGACCGCCGCCGAGATCGGCACGGTCGCCGTGTCCCTGCTGCTCAACATAGGGGTGTTCTGGCTGGCCTTCCGGCTGGCCACAGCCAGCGAAGTGCGCACCAGGGACCTGCTGCTCGGCGCAGTGCTGGGCGCGATCGTGTGGCAGGTGCTGCAGACGCTGGGCGGCTACCTGATCGCCCGGGACGTGTCCAAGAGCTCGTCCTTGTACGGCACATTCGCTCTGGTGCTCGGCCTGCTCACCTGGCTATTCCTGCAGGCGCAGTTGACCCTGTACGCGGTGGAGATCAATGTGGTCCGGGTCCGGAAGCTGTGGCCGCGCAGCCTCGCGCCGCCGCCGCTGACCGAGCAGGACCGCGCTGCCTACCAGCTGTACGCAGAGACCCAGGAACGCCGTCCGGAACAGGACATCGAAAGCCACGTCCCGGACTCGGACATGGCCCCGGACGCCGCCCCGGCCCCCACTCCCCCGCGCGCCGACTCCGCCTAGCCCCAGCCACCGCGGCGGCCCCTCCGGCCTCTTATGTGGTGGGAAGTGCGCAAATACGATGCATTCCCCACCACATTGCTGCGCTACCCGGCCAACGCGGGGGGCTATGAGGCGGCTGGTGCCTGTGTGGCGACCCGGGTGCGCAAATACGATGCATTCCCCACCACATTGCTGCGCTACCCGGCCAACGCGGGGGCTATGAGGCGGCTGGTGCCTGTGTGGCGACCCGGGATGGCGCTCAAGTGTTGGGTTTGGAGCTGGTGGGGCTCAGGTGGCGGGTGAGTCCTCTGAGACGGCTGTTATGAACGATGCGCCTGGGACGATGGGGTGGCGGGCGGCGGCCAAGCGCTGGCGGAGGCGGGCGCGCTGCGGGCCGACCGTGTACTTCGGGTCGCGGGCGGACGTCATCCCGGCCTCGAATACCCCGAACCGGGTCAGCGCGGACGCGGCCACGAGCGCCGCGCCGGACACCGCGGTGGCCAGCCGGGCTCCGGCCGGCGCAGCACCGCGCCAGCCAGCCCGGCCGCGGTGAGTACCTCGGCGATTTCCATCAGGTGCCCGGCCCGGCCGGACTGGTACGGCTCGGCCACGTCGCCCAGACGGCGCAGCAGCAGGCTCTTGGCGGTCAACTCGGCCGCGGCGCCCAGCACGGCGAGCCGGACCGCGGGCACGGCCCGGTCCGTGGGCACGGCCAGCATGCCCAGGCCGCCCGCGGCGGACGCCGCCGAGCCGACGAATACGTACGGGAGCTCCCGGTGGCCCTCGTGCCAAGCAGGTACCGAGGTGTCGGCGAGCAGCGCGGCGGTGTAGGACGCGATGCCCGGGCCCAGCGCGGCCGCGGCGATAGTGGCCAGAGTCGCCGATCCGCGGCAGCCAGCCGGTAACCGCGCAGGCCCCGGCTACGCCCGCGGCCGGGCCGTAGCTGGCGAGCAGCCAGGATCCGACGCTCATCGGCGAGGAGACCTTGAACACCCGCAGCATGTTGACGAAGCGCTCGGGCCGGCCGAGGTCATGCACCAGGGCCACCGCGGACAGGCTGATCGCCCCGGTCGCCGTCACCTTGGCCGCCCGGGACAGCTCATGGTTGCCGGTCAGCTGGGAGAACCCAGCCAGCACCGACGACGCACCGGCCAGGCCGCCGAGGAACAGGTAACCGGGCACGTCCGGGCTGCGCCAGACGGGGGCCTTGAGGATGGGCCGACCATAGTAGGAGTCGAACTCCGCCTTCGGCACGACCATCTGCTCGCCGCGATCCCGGCCACCCCGGTGCTGGTTACCCCGGTACTGGTTACCCCGGTCCTGGGCACCACGGCGGCGGCCAGGACCGTGCTGGCCCCAGCGGTCCCCGGCCCGCTGCATCGCTGACGGTGTTTCTGGCCGACCGCCATTGGCAGCGGCCGGTTGTGCCTCTGGCTGGCCGCCATTCGGCTGGCCGGCGCCGTCGCCTGGGTCAGTCATGATCCACTCCGATGCTGGCCGAGGCAGGCGGCCAGGCCGCCGACGAGCAGGGCGCCCGCGGCGGTGGCCACGTGCCGCCACATCCGGGGCAGGTCCCGGGTGGTGACCACCGGGTCCGGCGGCAGGCCGTACACCTCGGGCTCGTCCAGTAGCAGGAAGAACGCGCCGCCGCCGCCGATGCCGTCGGCCGGGTCGTCCAGGTAGAGCTGGGCCTTGGTCTCCCCCGCCGCCTGCAGGTCAGCGACCCGGGCCTGGGCCCGCTCGCGCAGCTCGTCCACCGGGCCGAACTGGATCGACTGGGTGGGGCAGGCCATGGCGCAGGCGGGCTCCAGGCCATCCCCGATCCGGTCGTAGCACAGCGTGCACTTCCAGGCCCGGCCGTCCTCCTCGCGCCGGTCGATGACCCCGAACGGGCAGGCCGGGATGCAGTAGCCGCAGCCGTTGCAGACATCGGACTGGACCACCACGGTGCCGAACTCGGTGCGCATCAGCGCCCCGGTCGGGCACACGTCCAGGCAGGCGGACTCGGTGCAGTGCTTGCACACGTCGCTGGACATGAGCCAGCGCGAGCCGTCCGCCTGGAACTCACCGCGCGTCCCATGACCGGCCAGGACATCGGGAGCCAGGACATCTAGCCCAGCATTTCCCATTGATCCCGGGGGTTCCAGGGGGTCGCCCCCCTGGGCCAGCACAGCATTTCCCTGGTCACGGGAGGCGCCCCCGGAGGGGGTGTCTCGCGGGGCCATTGATCCCGGGGGTTCCAGGGGGTCGCCCCCCTGGGCCAGCACAGCGTCGCCGGGGCGCTTGATCTGCTCGATGAACGCGACGTGCCGCCAGGTGGAGGCGCCCAGGCCGACGGTGTTGTCGTAGGACATCCCGCTCAGCGCGATGCCGTCCTCGGGGACCGAGTTCCACTGCTTGCAGGCCACCTCACAGGCCTTGCAGCCGATGCACACCGAGGTGTCGGTGAAAAACCCCATCCGGGGCGGGTGCGCCTCGTACCCCGCGTGCGCCGCGGGGTCCAGGGACGGCGCGGGGGCAGCGGCCGGGGGTGGTGTTCGTTGCGGAGACTCTGCGGTCACACGCCTCTCCCCGTCTCATCGGTGATGCCCGCCCGCTCCTGGTACGAGCGGATCAGATCGCGCAGGGCCGGTCCGCGCGGCCGGCGGCCGGGCTGGATGTCGCAGGCCATCGCCTTCACTTCCTGGATGTGCACGTTCGGGTCCAGGGACAGGTGGGACAGCTCGTTGGCCGCGTCCCCCGTGGTCAGGCCGTTCGGGCCCCAGTGCCAGGGCAGGCCGATCTGGTGCACCGGCCGTCCCCCGGCGCGCAGCGGCTTGATCCGGCGGGTGACCAGCACCCGGGCCTCGATCGCGCTGCGCGCGGTGATGAGCGTGGCCCAGCCCAGGTGCTCCAGGCCGCGCTCGGCCGCCAGTTCCGGCGACACCTCGCAGAACATGGCGGGCTGCAGCTCGGCGAGGAAGGGCAGGAACCGGGACATCCCGCCCGCCGTGTGATGCTCGGTGAGCCGGTAGGTGGTGGTGACGTACGGGAACACCGCGGAGCCGGGCTCCGCACCGCTGGGCTGGTACCGGTTCTCGCGGTCCGTGAGGATCTCCCGGACCGGGTTGTGCTGCTGGCCGTAGAGCAGGTTCGGCAAAGGCGATTCCTGCGGTTCGTAATGCGCCGGCATCGGGCCGTCCAGCAGGCCGGTCGGCACGTACAGCCAGGCCTTGCCGTCAGCCTGCATGATGAACGCGTCGGCGCCGGAGATCGCGGCCACTCCAGTGGCACCTGCGGGCGGCCGGTAGGACGGCGGCCGGGTCGGCGATGAAGTCCGGCACGTCGTAGCCGGTCCACTTGCTCTGCTCCGCGTCCCACCAGACCAGGGCCTTGCGCTCGCTCCACGGCTGGCCCTCGGGGTCGGCCGACGCCCGGTTGTAGAGCACCCGCCGGTTGGCGGGCCAGGCCCAGCCCCATTCGTTGGCGACCCAGTTCTGCTCCCGGCCGGGCTTGCGGCGGTCCGCCTGGTTCACCCCGCCGGCCCGCACCCCGCAGTAGATCCAGCACCCGCAGGCGGTGGACCCGTCGGAGGTGAGCTGGTTGAAGTTGGACAGCGGCTGGCCGTCCGCGTCCCAGCCGTTGATCTCGGCCAGGACCGCGTCGGCGTCCGGCTCGTCCTGCGGTCCCTCGGTCGGGTAGTCCCAGGTGAGGTCGAGGATGGGCCGGTCCATCTCGCTGGGCGCCGCGCCCAGTACGGTCTCCGCCGCGCTGGCCTGCGCCGCGGCGGCCAGCTTCGCCCGGATCCGGCGGCCCAGGTGGTAGGTGAACCACAGGTCGCTGCGCGCGTCCCCGCCCGGCTCGACCGCGGTGTGGTGCCACTGCAGCATCCGCTGGGTGTTGGTGAAGCTGCCGCTCTTCTCGGTGTGCGCGGCCGCGGGCATGAAGAACACCTCGGTCTTGATGTCCTCGGTGCGCATCTCCCCGGTCTCGATCTCCGGGCCGTTCTGCCAGAACGTGGCGCTCTCGATCAGCACCAGATCACGGACCACCAGCCAGTCCAGGTTGGCCAGGCCCATCCGCTGCATCCGGGCGTTGGCCGAGCCGACCGCCGGGTTCTGGCCGAACAGGAAATAGCCGCGGCAGGCCCCGGCGATCTGGGCCTGGACGGTCGGGTAGGTGCTGTGGTCGCCGGTCAGCCGGGGCAGGTAGTCGAAGCAGAAGTCGTTGTCCGCGGTAGCCGCGTCGCCCCACCACGCCTTGAGCAGACTGACCATGTAGTCCCGGGTGTTCGCCCAGAACCCGTTCGTCACCTTCTCGGCTTCGACGTAGCTGTCCAGATCGTTGTCGTCGTCGTCGTGCGCGAACGGCATCGGCAGGTAGCCGGGCAGCAGGTCGAACAGGGTCGGGATGTCGGTGGACCCCTGAATGGAGGCGTGCCCGCGCAGCGCCAGGATGCCGCCGCCGGGACGGCCCATGTTGCCGAGCAGGGCCTGCAGGATCGCCGCGGTGCGGATGTACTGCACGCCCACGGTGTGCTGGGTCCAGCCCAGGCTGTACACGAACGCGGTGGTCCGGTCCCGGCCTGAGTTCTCCGTGATCAGCCTGGCCACCTCGAGGAACTGCTCCTGCGGGACCCCGGCCACCTGCTCCACCATGTCCGGGGTATACCGGGCGAAGTGCCGCTTCAGGATCTGGAAGACACACCGCGGATGCTGCAGGGTCGGGTCGGTGTCGGGGTCCGGGTGCGCGTCGACGCCGCCCTCCTGGGCCTGGCCCCGGGCGGTCTCGTGGGCTTCCCGCTTCCGGTACCGCTGCAGGCCGCGGGCGCCGCTGGCCGGCGCGATGTCGTCATCGCTCTGGTAGCGCCAGCTGTCCCAGTCGTAGCTGCGGCGATCGGGGTCGAATCCGGAGAACAGGCCGTCGAGATCCTCGGTGTCCTTGAAGTCGTCACCGATGATCGTCGGGGCGTTGGTGTACGCGACCACGTACTCACGGAAGTACTTCTCGTGCGTCAGCACGTAGTTGATCAAGCCGCCGACGAACGCGATGTCCGCGCCGGCCCGGATCGGCACGTGCAGGTTCGCCACCGCGCTGGTCCGGCTGTACCGCGGATCGACGTGGATGATCGTGGCGCCACGGGCCTTGGCCTCCATCACCCACTGGAAGCCGACCGGGTGCGCCTCGGCCATATTCGAGCCCTCGATCAGGATGCAGTCCGCATTGGCCAGATCCTGCTGGAAGGTGGTCGCGCCGCCGCGGCCGAAGCTAGTCCCCAGACCGGGGACAGTGGAGGAGTGTCAAATCCGGGCCTGGTTCTCGATCTGGATCGCGCCGAGCGCGGTGAACAGCTTCTTGATCAGGTAGTTCTCTTCGTTGTCCAGGGTGGCCCCGCCGAGGCTGGCGAAGCCCAGGGTGCGCCGGGTGCGCCGGCCCTCGTACTCGGCCTGCCAGCCCTGCCGGCGCGCCTCGATGACCCGGTCAGCGATCATGTCCATCGCTGTGTCCAGGTCCAGGGTCTCCCACTCGGTGCCGCCGGGACGGCGGTAGAGCATCTGGTACTGGCGGGCGCTCCCAGTGGTGAGCTGGAAGCTGGCCGAGCCCTTCGGGCACAGGCGGCCCCGGCTGACTGGCGAGTCCGGGTCACCCTCGATCTGGGTGACCTGGCCGTCTTTAACGAACACCTGCTGGCCACAGCCCACCGCGCAGTACGGGCAGACCGACTTCACCACCGCGTCGGCGGTGGCGGTCCGCGGCCGCAGCGCCGCGCTGTGCGCGGTCTTCGTGGACGCACCCAGGCCGCGCCGGTCCGGCCCGGTGAGCTGCCGGTAAACGGGCCATGACCCGAGCCAGGTGCGCGCGCCCATGGAGACATCCCCTCGGAGCAGGTGCCGGATGTGCGTGTCTCCACCTAACCACTACTTGCTCAAAGGCTCCATCCGGACCCGCCCATAGCCCGCCATCCGGGCAGGCGGGCTGGCCGGTTGTCTGGCTGGCCATCTGGCTGGCCGTGCAGCAGGTTCTGTGGGCGTTCACGCTGGCGCCACCTGACCGCCATGATCGCGTCAGGTCCGCTCGGTAGGCCTGAGGCGCTGGGTTACGCCTCGCTGGAGGGAAGGGCCCCATGCCCCACTATCTGCATCATCTGCGGCACACCGCGACGACGCTGGCCTGGCCAGCGGCCATCACCGTCGGCCTGGGGCTGGCGGGCAGCACCATGGCCGTAGCGCCTGCCCTGGCCAGTACCGGCGGTTCCGGGCAACCGGGGTACGTGGTCCAGCAGATCCTGTCCGGGAAGCAGCTCCACCATTCCTACACGGTGGCGGGCTCAGCCACAGCGCACACGGAGCCACTGGCCGACCCGGACGACCTCACGTCGCTGGGACCCGACCTGTTCACCGGCTTCCAGAACGGGGTCGGCCCGCAGGGCCAGGCCGCGACCGACGGCAACACCGCCAGCACCATCGTCGAGTTCACCGCGGACGGCCAGCCGGTCCGGCAGTGGGACATCGTGGGCAAGTGCGACGGGGTGACCGCCGACCCGATCACCGGCCAGCTCATCGCGACGGTCAACGAGGACGCCCACTCCAGCGTTTACACGATCGCGCCGTGGGCGCCCGCCGGGCACCAGGTGCGGCACTACCAGTACAACGAGCCGCTGCCCAGCAAGGGTGGCACCGACGCCATCTCCATTTATCACGGCATGGTGCTGATCAGCGCCTCAGCGCCCGGGACCACCGGCGCGGCCGCGCCGCAGCCGGGCTATCCGGCCGTTTACCAGGTGACCTTCGACCCGGCCAGCCTGGTGGCCACGGTGCACCCGCTGTTCTACGACGAGTCCACGGCCACCGTCGCCAACAACGGCAGCGGGCATCCGCAGGTCAAGCTGGCCCTGACCGACCCCGACTCCAACGAAGTCGTGCCCTGGTCCGCACCGCGGTTCGCGGGTGACTTCATGCTGACCAGCCAGGGTGACAAGGAGCAGATCTACGTGCAGCAGGCCGGCGCAGCCGGGGCAGCGGCTGCTCGTGCTGAAGCTGGGCCAGTCGGTCGACGACACCGCCTGGGCCACCAGCCGCTACGGGCGGCTGTACGCCGCGGACACCTCGGGCGACACCATCGACTCGGTGACCGGCTCGTTTACCCCCGGAACGGTGTTCGTGGCGGTCACCCCGTGCGACGCCAACGGCGCGCCCGCCACCTGCCCCGGGCCCGGGTACCCGGCGAACTACCTCGGCACGCTCAACCCATCGACCGGGCAGATCACCGCGGTGCCGCTGCACGGCCCGGCGCTGGAGCCGCAGGGGCTGCTGTTCGCCGGGTCATGACCGGCCGGCCGGTCATGACCCGGTCGCCGGGTCATGACCGGCCGATGGCGAGCTGGTAGAGGGTCGCGGCGTCGGCGCCCAGCCGGGCCGCGTAGGACACCGACGGGGTGAGGCCGCCGAGCTGATAGCCGCCGATCACGCCGAGCACGGTGCCGAGCCCGGTCTGCGGGTTGACGTCAGCCAGCAATGGGCTGCCGCTAGTGCCGTTGGCGTAGCCAGGACAGTCGAACTGCAGCTGGGTCGGGCTGAACTCCAGGGCCTGGTTCTGGCAGGAGACCGGGATGAGCGCCCCGTCCGGATAGCCGGTGACCCGGACCATCGCCCCAGCCGCCCGGCCGATGCCGAGCCGTTCGCCACCGGTCACGGACTGCACCCGGGCGTCCGTGCCTGGCCTGCTGACCAGCAGGAAGGCAACATCGTCGTCCGGACTGGCGTAGACGGACCAGGCCAGGTCCACGATCACCCGGGTTACCGTCCATATCCCGTACGGGGCCACCCCGTCGCGGAACCCGGGCACGAACACGAACTGGCCCGGGGCCAGTGCGGAGACACAATGCGCCGCCGTCATGACCACGTTGCCGCCCGGGCTGTCCACCACGCTCGCGGTGCAGAAGTGGTTGCCCACCCGCAGTGCACCGGGGCCGGTGGTGAACAGCGCGCCCACCGCCGCGGTGGGGCCAGCGGGGGCGCTGCGGCCGGCCGCGGGGGTGAGGGAGTGCGCCTTGCGGCCCATGGCGTGGACCGCGGCGGCCAGCCGGACGGCCATCCGCGCCGCGCCGGGGGCGGCCGGGGCGAGCACCGCGGCCAGCAGGGCCACGACCCCGGCCGCGGACAGCGCGGTCGCGACCACAGCGGAACGGCCGGCCTGGGCACGTCCCGCCCGGCGTAGCCGCATCCGCTCTCCCCTTTCGGGACCCAGCCCGTTCCAGTCCTAACTGTTACCAAGCTGAGATAATTCTGACCCAATAAGTGAGACCAGGCCAGACCCAGATCTGCTCCGCGTGTTCCGGGAGAGCCACTGCGGCACCTCCCGCCACTCGCTTCACGACCGCTGTGGGCTGGGCAAAGAGGATCTGACGCATTGATAACGAAGCCGGCCGGTGCCCCGCGGCGGCGCCAGGGCGGCCGGTAACCTAGGGGCACAGCGACAGCACCCGGGGTATACGCGCGTCTAGCCGGATGGCACCGGGCAGATAGGAGATTCGTCGTGAGCCTGCCCGTAAGCCAGCAGCGGATCCTGGACCGGATCGAGCATCGGTTGCTGGAGTCCGACCCGCGCCTCGCCGCGATGTTCCTCATCTTCACCAAGCTGACCTGGAATGAGGAAATGCCCCGGCGGGAAGAGGTGCGGGCCCGGCTGGCCCGGATCGCAGCGTGGTTCGGACGGCGCACCGCCCCGGTCCGGCGGCTCATTCCCCGGCCGTCCGCCCGGCTGCAGGCCATCATCTTCTTCCCGGCCGCGCTGGCCGCGATGACCTGCGCGCTGCTCATCAGCACCGGGTCCCCGGCCGCGCAGCGGTGCGCGACCACGGTCCGCGCCCCGGCCACCGAGCTCATCGTCAAGGCGCGGCAGTGCCGGCGCACGCTGCTGCTGGTGCGCACCCCCCTCTTCGGTCACTAGCCCGGGTCCGGCCGTCCCGGTCGGTCTTCCCGCTCAGCCGCCCCGGTTAGGTGGCCCCGTCCCGGTGCCGGGACGGCTGATGCCCCGGTTAGGTGGCCCCGTCCCGGTGCCGGGGACGGCATTACCCAGATCATCCGGCGGCCCTGCTCACCCGGGGCCTCGGGCGGAATCCGGTCGATGCGGTCGAGCTGGTAGCCGAGCTTGCGGGCGACGGCCGCACTCGCCTGGTTGGCCTCATCACAGTGGATCTCGGTGCTCGTCACCCCGTCCAGCCCGAGGCCGACCTGAGTCATCAGCCGGGCCGCCTCGGTGCCCAGGCCGCGCCCGGCCTGCCGGACGTCGATCCAGTAGCCGATCTCGACGCAGCCGTCCGCAGGGCGCCGGTGCAGGCCGATTTCCCCGACCAGGGTGCGGTCATCAGCCAGCAGCACCGAGTAGATGAAGTCGGAGCCGGCCTCCCAGAGCTCATCCGCCTCAGAGACCCGGAGCCGCTGCGTCCTCAGCTCAGCGGCATCCGGGTTGGCCCACGGCATCCACGGCCTCAGGTAGTCCAGGCTCGCGCTGACCGCACCCGCGACGGCCTCAGCGTCCTCCCGGCGGAGCCGGCGCAGCACGACCGTGGCTGAGCGCACCTCTTCCGGCGGGACGGCTTCCGCCGCGACGGCCCGGACCGGGGCATCCGGGGCGGGGGCCGCTGTGGCAGGAGTGGCATCCATTCCGCTGGCCGCTCGCTCCGTGGCTGGGGACATGGTTCATAGTAAGCAGCCGCCACGCACCGGCCAGGCCCCGCTCACCGGTCCGCGGCCACCCGCTCGGTGCCCACCGGGAGCGGCCCATCCACCATGAACGGCGGCGGGTCGTCGCCGACGATGACCCCGCCGCCATGGCCCCAGGACAGGTAGCGGTAGGACAGGTTGAGCAGCGCGGACAGCCGGTTGCGGTGGCCGAGCAGGGTGACCAGGTGCAGGGCCAGCCAGGCCAGCCAGGCCAGCGTCCCCCGGACCTGGATCCGGCGCGGCAGCTCGACGACAGCGGAGCGCCGCCCGATCGTGGCCATGATCCCCTTGTCGCGATAGCGGAACGGCTCGGTGGCCTGCCCGGCGATCAGGCGCCGCACCTGCCGGGCCGCGTGCCGGCCGGTCTGCAGGGCAGGCTGGGCTAGCTGCGGCAGCGGCTGGCCGTCGATCAGCGACACATCGCCCAGGGCGAAGATGTGCTCCTGGCCCTGCACCCGCAGGTCGGGGCCGACCAGGACACGGCCGTTGCGGCCCTGCGGCAGGCCCCAGTCACCGACGGCGGCCGGGGCGCTGACGCCAGCGGTCCACACGGTTACGTCACTCAGCAATTCCTCGCCGTCGGCCAGGACCACCCGGTCGGTGCGGACTTCCCTGATGGTGGTGTCCAGCCGGACCTGCACGCCCCGCGCGGCCAGCTGGTCCAGGGCATACCGGCGCAGCCGCGGGTCGAACGGCAGCAGCAGGGCAGGCGCCATCTCGACCAGCCTGATGTGCACGGACGCCAGGTCCACTTCGGGGAACGCAGCGTCCAGGGCGGTGCTGCGCAGCTCGGCGAGGGCTCCGGCCAGCTCGACCCCGGTCGCACCGCCGCCCACGATGGTGAAGTTCACGTCCCGGCCCGGGCCCGCGATGTCCAGCCGCTCCAGCCGGGCCATGATGTTGTTGCGCAGCTCCACCGCGTCCCGGCGGGTGTACAGGCTGAGGGCGTGCTCGGCCGCGCCGGGGACCCCGAAGTACGCGGCGGACACCCCGGTCGCCAGCACCAGATAGTCATAGCCCAGCTGGGCACCGTCGGCGAGCGTGATCCGGCGGGCCGCGGGATCCACCCCGGTCAGCTCGCCGAGCCGGAACCTGACCGCGTGCCGCCGGGTGAAGGCGCGCACCGGGTAGGACACGTCGCCGGGATTCAGCCCACCCGTCGCCACCTGGTAGAGCAGCGGCTGGAAGGTGCTGTACACGTTGCGGTCGATCAGCAGCACCTGGGCACCGCCGCGGGCCAGCTCGCCCACGGCGGCCAGTCCCGCGAACCCGGCACCCACCACAATCACCCGCGGCCCGCCGCTATCTGGCTGGTGCCCGCCCGGCTGGTGCCCGCCCGGCTGCTCACCTGGCTGGTGCCTGCGCCGCCACATTTCCGCCACCTCAATCCCTGGCCTGAGGCCAGCTCCGGTTCTCCTCGTGTAACCAGCGCTGGGCCCAGAACATGCCCGGCTGACGGCCGCCATCCCGCTGCGAACCGCTCGTGAGATACCGATTCGGGCCGCTGACCATGGGTTCCGCAACACCCTGCACGCCGCATGTTTATCTTCCGTGCAGCGGGCACGATGGGGGCGCCCGAGCCGTCCCCGAAGGCCAGGGCGCCGGAGGTCAAAATGACGAATACAGCGCTTCGCCCCCGCCCAGCCAGCGTGGACGCTCGCGGTGCCACGGGCACAGCGCGGCGCGGCACGCCGCCGCCATGGTCCCGGATGGACCTGCACCGCCGAGATGACCGCGAGCTGCTGGAACTCGTGCGCGCCCAGCCGATTGGAACCGAGCTGCGCGGCGCCGCCTGTGAGGTTCTGGTCACCCGGTACGAGGCACTCGTCCGGTCGTGCGTGCTGCGGTACCGGGACACCCCGGAGTCGGTGGAGGAACTCATGCAGGTCGGCTACGTCGGCCTGCTCAAGGCGATCAACAACTTCGACCCCACCCTGGGCGGCAGCCTCGCCGCGTACGCGCAGCCCTGCATCAGCGGTGAGGTCAAGCGGCACTTCCGCGACAAGCGGTGGCAGATCAGGGTCAAGCGGTCCGCCCAGGAGCTGCTGCTGGAGATCAGGAAGGCCAGCGGGCGGCTCACCCAGGAGCTGGGCCACTCGCCCAGTGATGCCGAGCTCGCCCAGCACCTGAAGGTCACCGAGGAGGAGCTGCGCGAAGCCCGCCAGGCCGACATGTTCTTCCACGCCTCCTCGCTCGATGCGCCGCTGGCGCAGGTGGAAGGCCTGGCCAAGCTCGCCGACCTGCTCGGGCAGGACGATCCGGGGCTGGAGCGGGCCGTGGACATGAACGCGGTGCGCAAGCACTGGAGCGAGCTCCCGCCGCGGGAGCGGAAGATCCTGCTGATGCGCTTCTACGGGAACATGACGCAGGCCGAGATCGGCGAGCGGCTGAGCATCTCGCAGATGCACGTGTCGCGGCTGCAGGCCGCCGCACTGAGCTACCTGCGGGAGCGCCTGCTCGGCCGGGATCCGGGCGACCGGGCAGCCTGACCAGCGTGAACGATGATTGACTCACGGACAAGGAGAGAGGCATGAAGACCGCCACCGGTCTGGCGCTGGTCGCTATCGGCGCCATCCTTGCCTTCGCCGTCACCGCTCATCCCACCGGCCTGAACGTGCAGGCCGCCGGCTGGGTGCTGATCGTGGTCGGGCTGGCGGGCTTGTTCGTCCCGCGGCGCGGTTACGGCTGGCTGCGCCGGCGGGTGGTGGTCCGGCGCGGCCCGCGGCGGGCCGTCGTGGCCCGCGGCCTGAACGGCAGCCAGGCACCGGTGGTGATAGCCCCGGACGAGACCGCTCCGATCGTGGATGACCCAACGGTGTTTCCCGGCCGCACGCTGAGCAAGGCGGAAGCGGACCGGCTGGCCGCGCAGCCCGCCGCCGCGGAAACATTCGAGGAATACCTCGAGGAGTAAGCCGCCAGGCCCATCCTCCCTAGAGCCGCCAGGCTGCACCCCCGCCTGGCTGGCCCCGGTGTACGGCCCACGCCGTCCGCCGCCCGGCCCAGGCCGGCTGATCAGCGGCAGCACGCCCCGGCACGATCCCGGGGCGTGCTGCCTTTCGCATACCCAGCGTGCCGCCCCTGGCCCGGGGGCGGCCTGAGGTTTGCGGTGGCCTCAGGTTTGGCGTCGGCCAGCCGGTAGCTGGCCCGCTACGGCTTCCGCCAACGCCCGGCAGGCCGCCCGCCACACCAGTCATTCATGTCCGGCTGGCAGGCCAGAAGCCCTGCTCAGGAGGGGGCCATGGCAGGCCTTGCGGCGACTGGCGCGGCTCCGGTGTTTGGCAAGGGCTGCTCCAGCAGGTTAGACTGCTGGCAGTGTCTACGACGCAGGCACGCCCCCACGCTTTCATGACGTGGCTGGGATAGGTGCCTGCCGTGCAATCCTTCGGCTGAACCTGGCCTTCGAAGCCTGCGTCTATACCTGCCTTCCTGGCGACCCGCGGTGTGATCGCGTGGGCCATCTCCCCGAAGGAGGCAGTTTCATGAAGATCGCACTTGTTACTCTCCAGGGCAGCCCGTTTGGTCACGGCCCGGAGGGCCCCGATACTCAGGACGGGCGGCTGACATCCCTGGTCACCGCGCTTGCTCAGCAGAAGCATCAGGTCACCGTGTATGCCCGCCGGGAATCCGCATCGGGCCCGGCGACAACGAAGCCCGTACCCGGGGTGATCGTTGAGCATGTGCCGGCCTGGCCCGCCGGAGCGGCTGCCCGCCGACAAGCTGGCGCCGCACGCGGCCGCGTTCGGGCACTTCCTCGCGGAACGCTGGGAGTGGGATACCCCGGATGTCGCGCACGCCCACTTCTGGACCAGCGGGCTGGCCGCACTGGCCGGTGCGCGCGACCTCCAGGTCCCGGTTGTGCAGACCTTCCTCTCGCTGCAGTCGCCGGGCAGCACCCCGGCTGACGGCCAGTCCCGGCCCGCCGACGGCCGGGGCCGGGCCACCGGGCCAGCCGTCCGGCTGCGGCTGGAGCCCGTCATTGCCCGGAGCGTGGACGCGGTGCTGGCGAGTTCCTCCACGGAGATGAGCAAGCTCTCCCGGCTCGGCGTGCCGCGGGCCTCGGTCCGGCTCGTCCCGCGCGGGGTGGACACCGACAAGTTCTGCCCAGAGGGCCCGGCCGCGCCGCGCGGCGAGCGTCCCCGGCTGCTCTGCGTGGCACCGCTCGTGCAGCAGCAGGGCCTGGACGTCGCGGTGCGCGCACTCGTGGAGATTCCCGGTGCGGAACTCGTCATCGCGGGCGGGCCGGAGCGGGCGCGGCTGCGCAACGACAAGATGTACCGGGCGCTGATCCGGCTGGCCACCGAACTCCGGGTCCGGGACCGGCTAGTGTTCCACGGCACGGTTGGCGAGGATGAACTGCCCGCCCTGCTGCGCTCAGCGGACCTGCTGGTTGACCCGATCACCGGCGAGCCGTTCGCCACGGTGGCGCTCGAGGCAATGGCCTGTGGTGTGCCCGTGGTGGCGTCGGCGGTCGGCAGCCACCGGGACACGATCATCGACGGTACGACCGGCGCGCTGGTGGAGCCGGGCCACCCGGGCCTGCTCGCCAAGCGGATCCGGACCCTGCTCAGCAGCCCGATGCTGCTGGAGGGATACGGCATCGCCGCGATGGACCGGGCCCAGTCGCGCTACTCCTGGGACCGGATCGGCCGGGAGACGCTGGCCATCTACGAGCGCTCGCAGCACGACCGGCCTGCCCCGGAGGCGGAACCGGCCGACGCCGAGGACTCAGCGGAGCTCGTGGCCCTGTGACTCGATGACCCGCTGAGCCACCTCGGTCACCTTGATGTTCCGGGTCTGCGAAATGCCGCGCATCCGCTGCAGCGCCTCCTCGGCGCTGCAGCCGAGCGCGTGCATCAGGATGCCTTTGGCCTGGTCCACCAGGGCCCGCGAGTTGACCGCGTCACGCAGCTGGAGCACGGTGCGCTGGACACCGTCGTAAACCGATGCGTTGCCCATCACGGCCCCCCCGAAGGCCACCAGCAGCTCGGCGAGTGGCAGCTGTTCGGGGTCCAGCGAGCGCGGCCGGGCGCCGAACAGGGTGAGCGTGATCGCGGCCGGCCCGGATGTGTGCACCAGCGTGACCGAGCAGCGCACGCCGCGGGAGAGTGCTGCTGGGGCAAAGCCGGGCCAGCGCTCCTCCTCGAGGGTGTCCGTGCAGGCGACAGTGCCATTGCTGACGAGCGCGTCCAGCCAGGGCGCGGCACCGCTGCGCAACTGCAGCTCGAACAGCTCGGCCAGATCGGGGTGGCTGGCGGCGCGGACCACGGGCTCGCCCGCCTGCCACAACGCGGAGGTCGCGCCGGAGCAGGCGGGCACTTGCCGGGAAACCAGGCCGACCAGCTGGTTCAGCGATCGTGACTGGGAGCCGCCGGCGATGTTGAGCAGCTCACCAGCTTCCCGCGCGAGGTCCTCCGTGGCCACACCGCCTCCTGTCCCGCTCGCTGGCCTGCCATCGCGGCGAGCGGGCGGTGCCCGGCCGCCAAGGTTGACACACTACTTACTATTGTCGGCGCCGTGCCGGGATAACGCGCCAGCCCATCCCGCCCACCGGCCGAGTCCCGGCCCAGACAGGTCCAGCCCAGACGGGCCCAGCCCCGACGGCCCAGCCAACGAAGGTAGGGAAAGAATGACTGACCGCGTACCACTTCCGTATGACTTCATGCCCGAAGTCCCGTCGTTCACGGTGGAAAGCACTGACGTTGCCGAGGGTGAGCACATGAGCAACGCCCAGGTGTACAACAGCTTCGGCATGTCTGGGGACAACATCTCACCGAACCTGCGCTGGTCCGGCTTCCCGCCCCAGACCATGAGCTTCGCTGTCACGTGCTACGACCCGGACGCGCCAACCGGCTCTGGGTTCTGGCACTGGCTGGTGCTCGACATCCCGGCCACGGTGACCGAGCTGGCCACGGGTGCAGGCGCGGCCGGCGGGGCTGGCCTGCCCAAGGGCGCATTCTCGGTGCGCAACGACTACGGGACCAAGGACTTCGGCGGCGCTGCCCCGCCCGCGGGCGACCCGCCGCACCGGTACGTTTTCGCCGTGCATGCGCTGGACACCGAATCACTCGGGTGGACTCCGAGGTATCACCCGCCCTGGCCGGGTTCAACCTGCGCTTCCACACCATCGCGCGCGGCATGCTCATCCCGGTCTTCGGTCACTGACCCGCCGCCGGGGAGCCGGGTGACATGATGAGCGTCACCCGGCTCCCCGGCGCCACATCCTGCACGGAGAGGACGACACGTCATGCCGCTCGACGAGGACACCATCCGGCTGGCCAAGGGCCGTAACCTGGCGACCGTGGTGACGCTGATGCCGGACGGCCAGCCTCAAGCGCTGCTGACCTGGGTAGACACCGACGGCGAGCACATCCTCGTGAACACCGAGCCGGTGCGCCAGCGGGCCCGCAATGTCCGCCGCGACCCGCGGATCACGGTGCTCATCCACTCCGCGGAAGATCCCTGGGACTGGTCGGAGGTCCGCGGCACGGTGGCCAGCACCGTGACCGGCGATGAGGCCCGCAAGCACATCGACGAGCTGGCGAACAAGTACACGGGGGCTGACTACAGCCGCCCGGTCGGCCCGGACGGCCGCATCATCCTGGTCATCACGCCGAGCAAGATCAATACGCCAAGGTTGCTGGGCCGCAGGTAGCGGCGAGTGGGCCGGTCCCCGTTCGACCCGGTCGCGGCGGACTATGACGCAGGGCGCCCTGACTACCCGGACGCCCTGTTCACCGCGCTGGAACAGGCTACTGGGCCGCTCGCCGGGGCCGTCGTGCTGGACGTGGGGGCGGGCACCGGCATCGCCACCCGGCAGCTGATAGCCCGGGGCGCGCGCGCCATCGCGGTCGATTTCGGCGCGGACATGCTGCGTCACGCCCAGGCCGGCCTGCCAGCGGCGTGCTGCGTGCTGGCGGACGGGAACGCCTTGCCGGTCCGCTCCGCCCGGGTGGACCTGGCCTGTTTCGCCCAGTCGTGGCACTGGTTCGACCCGGAGCGGGGCAGCCTCGAGGTGGCCCGCGTGCTGCGGGCAGGCGGGCACTGGGCCGCCTGGTGGAGCCACGCATGGGCGGACGGGCAGGCCTGGTTCGACACGTACCAGGAGCTGATGGAGGCGGCCTGCCCCGGCTATCGCCAGCACCATCGCAACACTGACTGGAGTGAGGAAGGCATCGCCCGCACCGGCCTGTTCGAGCCGGGCAGCCTGGTGGTGGTGCGCTGGACGCGGGAGGTCGACGTGGCGACCTGGATGGCCGAGGAGCGCAGCAAATCGTATGTGGCGCAGCTCGCGCCCCCGGCCCGGGAGCGGCTACTGGGACGGATCAACGACCTGCTCGGCCGGTACTTCCCCGGCACCCCGGTCGTGGTGCCCTACCGGACCCGGATGTGGACGGCGCGGCGCCGCTGACGGCCTCGCCGGTCACCAGGACGCTACGTGCTCGCCACAGCGGCTGGCGTCGTACCCGGGCAGGCTGCCGAGCTGGGCCAGCAGCCACGGCGAGGAAAGCACCTTGAGCAGCCCCTGGACCTCGCGCGAGCCAGCCTGGGCGGCAGGGATCACCAGGTCGAAGCGCTCGGCGGCGAGCGGCAGGAAAGCCATGCCGTAGGCGAGCGCGGCCGGCTCGCTGGCCACCCCGGCGTCAGCGAGGCCCGCGGCGATGGCGGAGGCCACCTGAAGATGCCCGGTGGCCCGGCTGCCGTAACCGGAAAGACCGTCCGGCTCGATGCCGAGCCGGCCCAGCTCCCGGTCGAGCACCCGGCGCGCTTCGGCCCCGGGCTCCCGGTTCACCAGGCGCAGCCCCCGCCCGGCCAGGTCATCAAGGCCGCCCACGGCCCCGGCCAGCTCAGGCCGGAGCAGCAGGCCTTCCCGCCAGGAAGTGAACCCGACCACCTCGGCGCCGCGCCGGGCCAGGTGCTCGCGGGCCGGGCCGGTGTTGTACTCGCCGGTATGGCCGAGCAGGTGCGCGCCCGCGGCATGCACCAAGCCGGCTGCGGCCAGCCGTAGCGCCTCCGCGCTGCTGCACGGCCACCAGGTGAACCCGACCGCGGGCTCGAGCTGGGCGAGTGGCGTTTCGAGCAGGGGCAGGCCCGGGTCACAGCCCGCCACCACCAGTGTGGGCCGCGGCGGGCCGATCGGGCGCACCGGGGTGGCGGGCGCAGGCCCGGCCGCGATCGCGACCAGCCCGCCCGCGGGCAGGAAGCCGGCCCGGGTGGCCGAGTCAGCGGCCAGCGGCAGTGCCACGAACGAGTCGCCGACCGGGGCCAGGGTGACCCGGGCCCCCGCTCCGCCGAGCGGTGCTACCGGCCGGGCCCCGACCACCGGGGCCGGGATGCCCGGGCCGAACAACTCCTCGACCGTGGTGCCGAGCGCCGTGGCCAGGGCGAGGGCCACCCGCAGCGACGGATCGGAGTGCCCGGCCTCCACCGCGGACACGGCCTGCCGGGACACGCCCGCCATGCCGGCCAGCTGCTGCTGCGAGTAGCCGCGGGCCTGCCGCGTCGCGCGCAGCCGCATCCCGCTACCTGGGCCAGCGGCACTCGCCGCTGCCGGGCCAGTCATGCCCGGGCCTGCTCGGCGCGGGGCAGCAGCATGCCGTCCGGGCTGAAGCAGGGCGGGTCGAGCACAGTGACCACGATGTCCTCCCCGCGTTCGGCGGGCCGGTCAGCCAGCTGGAGGGTAATGACCGTCCCGCGGGTCTCGATCTCCACCTCCCACCCCGCCCCGGAGGGGTGGCAGGAACGGACCGGGCCGCCCAGCACGAGCCCGCGCCCGGGGTGGGCGCCTGCCACCACCCGCTCCGGGTGCACCCCGGCCACCGCGCCAGCTGTGCTAGCCCAGGGGGACGACCCCCTGGAACCCCCGGGATCAATGGCCCCGCGAGACACCCCCTCCGGCGGCGCCTCCCGTGACCATGCTGTGCTAGCCCAGGGGGACGACCCCCTGGAACCCCCGGGATCAATGGCCCCGCGAGACACCCCCTCCGGGGGCGCCTCCCGTGACCATGGAAATGCTGTGAGCGGGACGAAGCTCTGGTAGCCGACCAGTTCCGCCACCCGGCGCTGGGCCGGCCCGGCCACCACCTCGGCGGGCGTCCCGACCTGCAGGACCTCCCCCCGGTCCAGCACGGCGAGCCGGTCGGCGAAGGCCTGCGCGGCCGACAGCTCGTGCGCCACCAGTACGGACGGCACCTGCCGGGCCGCGACCAGCTCCCGGACCAGGGCGGTCAGGGCACGCCGCAGGCTGGCGTCCAGGCCGGTATAGGGCTCGTCGAGGAGCAGCGCGTCGCAATGGCTGATCAGCAGCCGCCCCAGGGCGACCCGGTGCGCCTGCCCGCCGGACAACCGTACCGGCCGGGCGTCCAGCAGGCTGGCGATCTCGAGCCGGTCGGCGAGCTCGCCGATCTCCTCGCCGCGGGAGGCGGCCCCGGGCGCGTAGGCCAGGTTCTGCCGGACGGTCAGATGCGGGAACAGGGCCGGGTCCTGGCGCAGCAGCCCGACTTTGCGCTGCCACGGCGGCACCGCGCAGGCCGGCGCTCCCGTTCGGGTGAGGACCCGGCCCGCGAGCACGACGCTGCCCCGCCTGGGTGGCACCAGCCCGGCAATCACCTCCAGAACCGTCGTCTTGCCTGCGCCGGACGGGCCGAACAGGGCGAGGCGCTCCCCCGGCGCCACGCTGAAGGCGGCGCGGACGGTGAACTCACGGCGGTCAACTTCGACGTCGGCCTCGAGCACGCGCGCTCCAGATGTAGGCGGCCAGGGGCAGCGGCAGCGCGACCACGAGCAGGACCAGCGCGAATGGCAGCGCGGAGGCCAGGCCGGTCTCCTGCAGCGTGTTGTAGATCTGCAACGGCAGCCCGTACGGATGGTAGGCGATGATGATGACAGCGCCGAACGCCCCCATGGCCCGGGCCCATGCCACCGCCAGCGCCATGGCCAGGCCCGGTGCGGCCAGTGGCAGCGTCACCCGGCGGAATACCCGCCGCGGCCGGTCGCCAAGCAGCGCGGCCTGCTGTTCCAGCCGCGGATCGACCTCGCTGAACGCAGCCTGCGCGCCCAGCACGTAGTACGGCGCGGACTCGTAGACCTGCGCGATGACCAGGGCCAGGAAGGTATTGGTCGCGGACAGGTGCAGCGGCAGGGCGTTGAGCAGTTCGCCGATCGGCGTGTACGGGCCGACCATGAAGATCAGCAGCAGGCCGATCACCAGCGGCGGGCAGCAGCAGGCTGCACAGCACGCCCGCCTCCCAGACGCGCGGGAACGGCAGCGTGCCACGGGCGAGCATCCGGGCCAGCGGCGTGCAGACCAGCAGCAGGACCGCTAGCGTCACGGCTCCTGACGCCAGCGAGGTGACGAGCGGGTCCAGCGCGCCCGGCGCGGTGAGCGCGCTGACGATGGCACCGCCGGACAGGTGCGTGAGCAGGGCGATGACCGGGCCGAGCAGGGCGATCCAGATCACCGCCGCGCCGCCGATGGACGCGAAGCCCGAGACCGAGCGGATTCCCCGGCGGGCGGCCATGACCGGGGCTGGCCCGGGCGGGCGGCGCTGTCCGGAGGGGTCGTCCCCCCGGACAGCGCCGCCCGCGGCTGCCGCCGGGCTACCCGCCCAGCTCACTCTTTATCGCTGCCGGGATCGCGCTGGTATCACCAGTGGCCGTGGGCGTGAGCAGCGTGAATCCTCCCTGCTTGTATTGCGCCAGGCCCGTCCTGGGAGAGCGTGTACTTGACGAACGCGATGCGGCCGGGGTCGGCTTGCCGATGAGGGTGATGTCGATCACCTGCGGCGAGCCGCTCTTGGTCTTGCCGTTGGTGAGCGTGATCGTCGCCTTAGCGTACTGGGCGGCATTCGCCTCGCAGCAGAGGCTGATGGCGGCCGGCAGCTTGATGTACGGCAGGTGCAGCTCGACCGCCTGCGTGATGAACGCGCTGGAGGCATCGAGCTGGCCCGACTGCAGCGTCGCGTCCAGCGCGGACTCGGCGTAGATCTGCTTCGAGCTCGGCGAGGCGAGCGGGCTGCCGACGATCTTCGTGACCGTGTCGGCCGGCAGGTGGTAGTACATCTGGGCCAGTTCGAGCATGTAGATGAAGTCGCGGCCCTGCGGGTCGACGTTGGGGTCGGTCCGGCCGAGCTTGAAGCCGGGAGTCTGCATCAGGGTGAACAGGCTCTGCAGCGGCTCCTTGCCGCTGGCGATGGCCTTGAACTGGCTGGCGTACTTGCTGTTGGGGTTGTAGGCCACCACAATCTGGGTGCCCGCGTACTGGATGTACCACTTGGTGAACTTGGGCTGGAGCGGCGTGATGTTGTCACCACCGACGCTCTCGAAGACGTTCGGGCTGATCTCGCCCGAGGCGATGTCTGCCTCCAGGTCACCGGACGCGCCGCCCCGGCCGGAGAACTTGTATCCCTCAGCCTTGGTGAAGGCCGGCGCCACCACCTTCTCGTTGAGGTACTGAAGTGATGAGGCGTACGCGACGCTTACGGTTCCCTTGGGCTTGCTGGGCGTCGAGGAGCTGGTCGAGGAACTGGAGGACGAGCTGCACCCGGCCGCGGCGAGCCCGGCGCAGGCCAGGACCAGCGCCGGGAGGCGCCACCCGGCGCCTCTCCCCCGGGCCGGCCGCGGCCCCGGGGCCGCCTGCGGGTCTATGTTCCTGCTCGCGCGCTTGCGCGGGATAGCCACCATGTGCCGAAAATAGCTACCGCCAGTTGCGCAGCGCAAGAAGATCGAACATCAAGATCTGGCATCAGAACTCCCCCTGCATCAGCCCCACGCCGCCCCGGCCAGCCCCCGGCAGCCTGCGCGCAGCCCCTCGCGACCCCGGCCGGTCCCCGCGCCACCCCGGGCGATCCCGGTCAACGACGGCTGGCGTGCCACAGGAGTAACATCGGTAACAGAAGCATAGTCGACGGCCCATTAATGGACTGACTGAATACTCAGACATCCTGCAGCGTGCCATCCTGCTGGCGCTTGACGAGCCAGGTACCCAGCCCCGCGACCCCGCCATACTGGGGACAAGCGGTTCCGATCGATGCGAGACTGGCGGTGCACGGGCGAACTGGCTTACCAGGGAAAATGGAATCAAGGGCATCTTCGAATCATCTGCCCGAAGAGGCGAACCGTTTCATCGGGCGGGAACGGGAACTCAGTGATCTGCGCCTAGCCCTGGGCCAGGCGCGGGCCCTGACCCTGTGCGGCGCAGGCGGGATCGGCAAGACACGGCTCGCCATGCGCCTGCTAGCCATGGTCGCGGGCAGCTTCCCGGACGGAGTCTGCCTGGTCGAACTCGGTGACCTCTGGGAACCGGACCTGATCGTCTCCCGCATCGCCTCGGTTGTGGGAGTGGACGGGGAGCCGGGCCGGGCGTTGCTGGACACGCTGGCCGCGGCGCTCGAGGCCCGGCAGCTCCTGATCATGCTGGACAACTGCGAGCACCTGATCGACGCGTGCGCATCGCTCTGCCAGCGGTTGCTGGCCAGCTGTCCCAGCCTGCGGGTACTCGCCACCAGCCAGGAGCCGCTGCGCATCCCGCCGGAGTCAGTGTGGCAGGTCGCCGGCCTGGCGGTACCGCCCCCGCAGAAGGCGCCCGATGCCCGGGAACTGGCCAGCTATGAGTCGGTCCGGCTGTTCGCGGACCGGGCCGCGGCCGCCCGCGCGGGGTTTGCCGTGACCGAGCGGAACGCGATGGCGGTCGCGGCCATCTGCCGCGCCCTGGACGGCGTCCCGCTGGCCATCGAGCTCGCCGCGGCCCGGGTGAGCGTGCTGTCAGCGGAGCAGATCGCGGGGCGCCTCGGCGACCGGTTCGCGCTGCTCGGCTCGGGCGTCCGGGCCGGGCCGCCGCGGCAGCGGACGCTACGGGCCACCATCGACTGGAGTCATGACCTGCTGTCCCCACCGGAACGGGCCCTGCTGCGCCGGCTGTCGGTGTTCGCGGGCTGCTCACTGGAAATGGCCGAGCAGGTGTGCGCGGGCGGGGACCTGTCCCGGGACGAGATCGTGGACCTGATCACGGCGCTGGTGGACAAGTCGCTGGTCGTGGTCGAGCCTGAGGTGCTCGGCCAGGCCCGGTACCGGCTGCTGGACAGCATCCGGGCGTACGCGGCCCAGCGGCTGGCCGAGGCGGGTGAGTCCGCGGCGGTCCAGCGCCGTCTGCGTGACTACGTCCTGGCGGTGGCCGAGCGCGGCGAGGCGGTCGGCATGGGGATGATCGCGGCCCCCTGGTCGGCGGCGGTTGAGGTGTTCCGCCGGTACGACGTGGACGTCGGCAACCTGCGCCAGGTGCTCAGCCGCTGCCTGGCGACCGGTGACGTGGACACGGGCCTGCGGATCTGCACCGCGGTCCGGCCGTGCTGGATTGCCCGGGGTTACTTCGCCGAGGGCGAGGAGTGGTTCACCCGGTTCCTCGCCCTGGATCAGTCCGGGTTGCCTGCCCAGGTACGCGGCGCGGCACTGACCGGCCGGGCCCAGCTGATGCTGCCGAACGACCGCGCCCAGGCGCGTGCCTGGGCGCGCGAGGGACTGGACCTGTGCCGCGCGGCCGGTGACCTCACCTGGACCGCCACCGCGCTCAACCTGCTCGCTGAGGCCGACCTGCACGCGGGCCAGCTGGCGGACGCGGAGGCCTGGGCGGCTGAGGCGCTGCAGGTCGCCCGGGCCGCGGGCAGCGCCTGGAACGAGGGGTACGCGCTCGGTACCCAGGCCACCATGGCCGCGGCTCATGGCAGGCTGCGGGAGGCCCGGCAGCTGGGCGAGACGGCCCTGGCCGTGATGCACAGCATCGACCAGCAGTGGGGCGTCGCCCGGACCCTGCTCGGCCTCGGTGCGCTGGCCCGGCTGCGCGGCGATCCGGACGGCGCGATCGCCTGTTACCAGGCCGCGCTGCCCACCCTGCGGGAGATCGACTCCCGGCCGGACCTGTCCCGCTGCCTCAGCCGGCATCGGCCGGATCGCCCTGGACCAGGGACAGCTGGCAGTGGCCCGGCAGCACCTGGCGGAGAGCCTGCGGCTGAGCCGGCTGACCGGCGCGCGCATCGGCGTGGCCCGCGGGCTGGAGGCCTTTGCGGCGCTGACCGCCGCGGAGGGACAGCCCGGTCTGGCCGTGACACTGGCCGCCGCGGCCGCGGCCCTGCGCGAGGCGGCTGGCCTGCCGCCCGCCAGGCGCCCCGGACCGCCCGTCCCCACGTCCCTGCCTGATGACACCCTGGCCCAGTGGCAGGCGGACGGCCAGCAGCTGCCCCCGGACGCCGCGGTCGCCCTGGCCCTGGGCTCAGCGCCAGGTGGCGCAGGCTCGCTGGCGGCCAGCGCCAGCACCCCCGCACTGGCGGGCCGCCCGCCCCGCCCGGACGGCCTGCTGGCCGGGGCTGGCCACACCGCTGCCGGGCGGCCTGGCCTCACCCAGCCGGCCGAGGTCCCGGGCAGCCTGACCCCGCGGGAACGGGAAATCGTCGCTCTTATCGCGGCCGGCCAGAGTAATAAAGGCATCGCGGAGGAGTTGGTCATCAGTCCGGCTACCGCAGCCCGCCATGTTGCTAATATCCTGGCCAAGCTGGGCTTCACCTCGCGAGCCCAGATCGCTGCCTGGGCTGCGGGGAACGGATTAACCCTGCCGTCAGCGGCCCATGGACGAGGCACGCTCATCCAGTGACGCCGCCTACGATGGACTCCGGCTGGTGATGGGCACCCCTGCATAGGACGGTTCATGAGCAAGGCAACCAGGATCAGGCGGGAGACCGCCCGCGAGCGGATCGCGGCCCAGCGGGCTGCCCAACGGCGGACTGAGATCCGCAACCGGGTGTTGATCACCAGTGGCGCCATTCTCGCCGTCATTGCCATCGTGGTGGTCTTTGTCGTGGTCAAGGCGAGCAACAACTCGGCGAGCTCGAAGGGCAGCGCGAGTTCGCCCAGTGGCGTCGCGCTTCCGGCCAGCGTGATCAAGGACGCCACCAGCGTCCCGGCCGCCACGCTGAACTCCGTGGGCACCGGGACCGCCTACGCGAAGAGCGTGGCCGCCGTGTCCGCGCCGGCCCTGACGTCCGGCGGCAAGCCGGAGGTGCTCTACGTCGGCGCGGAGTACTGCCCCTACTGCGCGACCGAGCGGTGGGCCATGGTCGCCGCGCTGAGCCGGTTCGGTACGTTCTCCGGCCTGCGCGGCATCAAATCCAGCGGTACGGACGCCTACCCGAACACGCCGACGCTCACCTTCTACAAGTCCAGCTACAGCAGCAAGTACCTGACGTTCAGCACGGTGGAAGAGCAGACCGTCAGCAAGGCGACTCTGCAGACGCCCACCAGCGCGCAGCAGGCCCTGATCACCAAGTACGACAGCCCGCCCTATGTGGCCGCGGCCGACACCGGCGCCATCCCGTTCATCGACTTCGGCGGCAAGTACCTGGTGACCGGAGCCCAGTACGACCCGCAACTGCTGCAGGGCAAGACCTGGGCCCAGGTGGCGGCCGCGCTCAAGGACAAGTCGAGCCCGATTGCCAAGGGAGCAGACGGCGCCGCGAACATGATCACGGCGGCGATCTGCAAGATCACCAACAACCAGCCGTCGAACGTGTGCACCTCGCCTGCGGTCACGAACCTGGGAGGCTGACCCCTAGATGGCCACCGCCAAACAGGCCCGCAGCCAGTCGGCTGCGGCCAGCCAGAGCACGAGCCGCGCCGCGGGCGCCAAGCGGGATGCCGCCCGCGGCAGCACGGGGGCCAAGCGGGACAAGGGCACCCGCGGCGGCCGGCCGGATGGGGCGGTCATCGCCGCCCAGGCCCGCCGCCCAGCGGGCCAGCAGGCCAAGCGGCCAGCGGACAAGCGGCCAGCCAGCGCAGCCCCGCCCAGGCCAGCCGAGCCGGTCATCCGGATCCCCCCACGCTGGTTCCAGCTGGTGACCTGGGCGCTGTCCATCGCCGGCTTCGGCGTCTCGACCTACCTGACCGTCGCCCACTACACCAGCTCGTCCATCCTGGCGTGCTCGGACAATGGCCTGGTCAACTGCGGGCTGGTGACCACCAGCCCGGAGTCCATGGTGTTCGGCGTCTTCCCGGTCGCTGTGCTCGGCCTCGCCTTCTACGTGTTCATGGTCGCGGCGACCTCGCCGTGGGCGTGGCGGTCCAAGTACCCGCAGGTGGCGTGGGTCCGGATGGGCTCCGTGGTGGTCGGTATCGGGTTCGTGCTGTATCTCGTCTACACCGAGCTTTTCACCCTGAATCACATCTGCCTGTACTGCACCTACGTCCACGTGATCACGTTCCTGCTGTTCGTGCTCATCGTGATCAGCGCGGCGGCTGGCTACGGCTTCCGGGAGCGGCAGCCCATCCGCTGACCGGGACCGCCGGCTAACCGAGACCGGGCGTCAGTCCCGGAGGCCGTCGTGACACAGAGCACGGTCAAGACGCACCTCGGCCACATCCTGGACAAGCTGGGCCTGCGCGACCGGGTCCAGGTCGTGGTGTCCGGTTACGAGCACGGCCTGGTCGAGCTCGCGGGCTAGGCCGCAGGCGGCATCGAGGCCTAGGCCGAGCCGGTTGGCGAGGACGTGGAGCTGGCCGAGCCCGTCGGCGAGGACGTGGAGCTGGCCGAGCCCGTCGGCGAGGACATGGAGCTGGCCGAGCCCGTCGGCGTCGGCGTAGCCGAAGGCGTGGGCGTAACCGAAGGCGTGGGCGAGGACGACGCCGAGGGCGACGCCGGCGAGGGCGAGGGCGACGGCGTGGGTGAAGACGACGGCGTGGGCGTGGTCTGCGTCGGGCTAGGGGTGGCGGTCGGGGACATCTGCATCACCGGCGACGACGATCCCATCGGCACCGGCATGATTGATGCGGGCGCCATGACAACACCCTGGGTCGGGTGGCTGACTGGCGTGGCTGATGCGGCCGTAGCAGGCTGCACCGAAACGGTCGCGCTGGCCTGCGGGTGGGCCAGATGCCGGACCTGCGCGGCACCGGGTGCGTTGGCCGCGCCCGCCAGCACCACCGCCGAGGCCGTAGCCGCCACGACCACCCCGGAGGCCGCCCAGATCCAGGTCATCCGCTGGGCCCGGTGGCCCAGGCGGCCGCGGCCCGGACCAGCCCCACGGCCTGGACGTGCCCTGCGGCCGGGACGGGGCGGCTGGCCGTCGGCCTGACCCGCGGCGGCGGCGCCCGCCAGGGCCGGCACCTGCGGCCAGCAATCACCGGTCCGGTCCACGTCAGCGGCTGCGGCCGCCGCGGCCGCGCCGCCCGCACCCGCGCCGCCGACCGCCGCCCCGCCCACAGCCACACCATCCATGGCGGTCACCGCCGCCAGCCGCGGCAGGCGATCACCGGTTTGGTCCACCCCGTCCCGGCGGCCGCCGCCAGCGACGGCACCTTGGCCCCCGGCGCGGTGACCAGCCCGCGGTCACTGGCGGGCTGCAGCCGGGCGCCCGGCGCGTCGTCGATGACATCGGGACCCGGCACGACCAGGGCCGGGACGGAGGAGCTGAGCCGGCCACGCCGCCGCGCCACGGCCACCGCGACCGGCGGCCATTCTGCCTGCTCCGCGACCACTTCGAGCTCGGCGACCAGGTCGGCCGGGCTGGGCCGCTGGGCTGGGCCTTTGGCCAGGCAGCGGCGGACCAGGGAGCGGATCTCGGCGGGCAGGTGGCTGATCTCCGGCTCGCCGTGCACGACCCGGTACAGCAGCGAGTACATCGAGCCGCGGCCGAACGGGCCCAGGCCGGTGGTGGCGAACGTGAGCACGGCCCCGAGGCTGAACACATCGCTGGCCGGTCCCACCGGCTGGCCGGAGGTCTGCTCCGGGGACATGAACCCCGGGGACCCGACCACCATGCCGGACTGGGTCAGCGCGCTCGCCTCCCGGGCCCGGGAGATGCCGAAGTCGATGACCCGCGGCCCATCGTCAGCCAGCAGCACGTTCGACGGCGTCAGGTCCCGGTGCACCACGCCAGCGGCGTGGATCACGCCCAGGCCCTCGGCCAGCCCGGCGGCCAGCCGCAGCACCGCGCTGATCGGCAGCGGGCCATGCTCCGCCACCGCGGCGGCCAGCGACGGCCCGGGCACGTACTCGGTGGCCAGCCACGGCACCGGCCCGGTCACGTCCGCGTCCATCACGATCGCGGTGTACATGCCGCTCACCTTCCGGGCGGCGGACACCTCCTGGGCGAACCGGGCGCGGAACCCGGGCTCCTCGGCCAGGTCGCCGCGGATGACCTTGACCGCGACCAGGCGCCCGCCGACGGAGCGGCCCAGGTACACCTGGCCCATCCCCCCGCCGCCGAGGCGGCCGACCAGCTGATACGGCCCTACCTGAGCCGGATCTTCAAGCTCGAGTTGCCCAACCATGTCGAGTGTGTCCCCCTGACCACCGATGGTGCGACACCTGGAAGTAACGGGATGAACTGCCCTGCTGCCGTACGACGCTTACTACGACCCAGCTGAGCATTTCGGTTCAAATGGATCGGATAATGGCCGGCTGCCACGGCGCACCCCGCTGCGCCGCGGCCCCACGGGCTGGTGGCCCATGCCGGTGAACTGCGGGAATGAAGCAGCAGCTGGTACTTGTTAGACCTGCTAACCGCTCTCGCCGATGGCAGCAGGCCTCGCCGCGCTCGGGGGCGCGCTGACTCCAGGCACGAAAGGAACTCCGGACACGAGCACGAGCCGGAAACCACGCCTGTGTAGGACCACACTCACGAAGAGGAACTCAGGCACGCCCAGATACCTAAGCATCAACGGGAACACCACCCCGGGCACTGACCCATCCTGGCTGCGCCGCCTGGCCGGGTACTGCTGGCGCTACCCCGGCCATGTGCTGCTGGCCCTGGGTGGCACGCTGGTCGTGACCCTGGTCGCCGCGATCATCCCGCTGATCCAGCGGCAGATCGTCGATGACCTGGTCGGGCGCAGCCAGCAGCGGATCTGGCCGCTCGCGGCCGCACTGATCGTGGCGGCCCTGCTCAGCTTCGGTGGCCTCTACTTCCGCCGGTACCGGGGCGGCCAGGTGGCCCTGGACGTCCAGCACGACCTGCGCACCGAGATGTTCAGCGCGCTGTCCCAGCTGGATGGGGCGCACCAGGACCGGCTGCACACCGGGCAGGTGGTGAGCCGGTCCATCTCCGACCTGTCCATGGTGCAGGGGTTCCTCAGCATGATCTCGATGCTGATGGGCAACGCCGTGCTGTTCCTGCTGTCGATCGTGATCATGGCTTTCCTGTCCCCCATGCTCACCCTGATCGCCCTGGCGGTGGGGCCCGCCCTGTGGTTCATCTCGGTCGCCTCGCGGCGGTCCCTGTTCCCGGCCACCTGGGACGCGCAGCAGCATGCCGCCGCCGTGGCCGGGGTGGTGGACGAGTCCGTCACCGGAGTCCGCGTGGTCAAGGGTTTCGGCCAGGAGGAGCAGGAGGTCCGGCGGCTGGAGTGGGCCAGCAGCCTGCTGTATGCGTCCCGGGTGCGCGCGGTCCGGCTGATGGCCCGGTACAACCCCGCGCTCCAGGCCATCCCGTCGCTCGGCCAGGTCGGGGTGCTGGCCCTCGGCGGCTGGCTGGCCATCGAGGGCTCGATCACGCTGGGCACCTTCGTGGCGTTCTCGTCCTACCTGCTCCAGCTGGTCGGGCCGGTACGGGCGCTGGCCAGCCTGGTCACGACCGGCCAGGAAGCGCGGGCCAGCGTGATCAGGGTCTTCGAGATCATTGATTCCCGCCCGACGGTCACCGACCGGCCCGGCGCGGCCGAACTGGCCCCGGACGCGGCTGGGGTGGAACTTGACGACGTCCACTTCGGCTACCTGCCCGGCCAGCCGGTACTGCGCGGGCTGACCCTGGAGGTGGCGGCGGGCGAGACCGTGGCCCTGGTCGGCGCCTCCGGATCGGGCAAGTCCACCGTGACCCTGCTGCTCCCCCGGTTCTATGACGTCAGCGGGGGCGCGGTCCGGATCGGCGGGCAGGACATCCGTGACCTGACCCAGGAGTCGGTGCGCGCCGCGATCGGCCTGGTCGCCGAGGACAGTTTCCTGTTCTCCGACACGGTCGGCGCGAACATCAGCTACGGGCGGCCGGACGCCACCCCGGAGCGAATCGCGGCGGCGGCCCAGGCGGCCGAGGCGGAGGAGTTCATCGCCGACCTGCCCGCGGGCTATGACACGGTCATCGGGGAAAAGGGGCTGACCCTGTCCGGCGGCCAGCGGCAGCGGCTAGCGCTGGCCCGCGCGCTGCTGACCGATCCCCGCATCCTCATCCTGGACGACGCCACCTCGGCGGTGGACCCGCGGGTCGAGGCGGAGATCCACGCCACGCTGCGGCGGGTCATGGCGGGCCGGACCACCCTGCTCATCGCGCACCGGCAGTCCACCCTGCAGCTCGCCGACCGAATCGCGGTCCTCGATGAGGGCCGCCTGGTTGACGTCGGCACCCACGCCGAGCTCGAAGCCCGCTGCCCGCTGTACCAGCTGCTGATCGGCGGCCCGGGCGATGACGCGGAAGGCGCCGGGGAACCGGCGTACTACCACGGCGTCAGCTCCCGCCCGGCGAGCACGCCGTCCGCCAGTGGCGTCATCCCGGAGCTGTGGGACGGCGCGGACAGCCGCGACGACCGGGCGGCCGCACCGTCCGCGGCCGTAGCCACGGCCGTCGGCGCGGCCAGTCAGCTGGCGGGTCTCGCCGCGCTGCCCGGCGCAGCCCAGCCCGGCGCAGCCCAGCCCGGCATCCGGGTCGGCGCCCGCGGTGGCCGGGCGGCCGGGCGCGGCGGCGGTGCGGGCGTGGCCAGCATGATGGCTGGCATCCCGCCGTCACCGGAGCTGCTGGCCCGGGTGGACGCGCTGCCACCCGCCACTGACCAGCCCGGGGTTAATGGGGCCTGGGCCCGTGCGGCGGCTCCCCGGTTCAGCCTGCGCCGGGTGCTCCGCCCATTCGCCATCGGCCTGATCATCGGCCTGGTGCTGGACGCGCTGGACGCGCTGGCCAGCATCGCCATGCCCGCGCTGGTCCGCAACGGGATCAACCATGGCGTGGAAACCCACGTGTTCCCCGCGGTTGCGGTCGTCTCGGCCATCGCGCTGGTGATCGTCCTGGCCGACTGGCTGATCAACGCGGTGCAGACGGTGATCGTCGGCCGCAACGGCGAGCGCGTGCTGTACACGCTGCGGGTGAAGATCTTCGCCCAGCTGCAGCGGCTCGGGCTCGACTTCTACGAGCGGGAAATGGCCGGCCGGATCATGACCCGGATGACCACGGACGTGGACGCGCTGTCCTCGTTCCTGCAGACCGGCCTGATCACCATGGTCAACTCGGGCCTGTCCTTCCTGGGCGTGATGATCGCCCTGCTGTTCATCGACCTCCGGCTGGGGCTGACCGTGCTGATCCTGGTCCCGCCGGTGGTGGTGGTCACGCTGGTATTCCGGGCCGGGTCGTCCCGGGCCTACAACGAGGCCCGGGAAAAGGTCAGCGTGGTCAATGCCGCGCTGCAGGAGAACGTGGCCGGGCTGCGGGTGGCCCAGGCGTTCCGCCGCGAGGACCTCAACCTGGCCCGGTTCACGGGGCTGAGCGACACCTACCGCCGGTCCCGGTTGCGGGCGCAGCGTTACATCGCGCTGTACTTCCCGTTCGTGCAGTCGCTGTCCACCGTGGCCGGCGCGCTGGTGCTGCTGGTGGCGGCCGGGCAGATGCGCAGCGGGCTGCTCACCGCCGGGGCCCTGGTCGCCTACCTGCTCTACATCGACATGCTGTTCTCGCCAGTGCAGCAGCTGTCCCAGGTGTTCGACGGTTACCAGCAGGCCGCGGTCGGGCTACGCCGGATCAGCGCGCTGCTGCGCACCCCGACCAGCACCCCGGTAGCCGCGCAGCCACGGCCCGCGCCGCGGCGCAGCGCCCGGCTCGAGTTCCGCAACATGTCGTTCAGCTACGCCCCGGGCGAGCGGCCCGCGCTGACCGGCGTGAACCTGGCCGTCGCGCCTGGCGAGACGGTGGCCCTGGTTGGGCAGACCGGTGCGGGTAAGTCCACCCTGGTCAAGCTGGTGGCCCGGTTCTACGACGCGACCAGCGGGCACGTGCTGGTGGATGGCGTGGACGTCCGTGACTACGACCTGGCCAGCTACCGGCACCGGCTCGGCGTGGTGCCGCAGGAGCCGTACCTGTTCGCGGGCACCGTGCGCGACGCGATTGGGTACGGCCTGCCGGACGCCACCGACGCCGAGGTGGAGGCCGCCGCCCGGGCCGTGGGCGCGCTGGACATGATCGCCCGGTTCCCCGGCGGCTTCTACCACGAGGTCGCCGAGCGGGGCCGCAACCTGTCCGCCGGCCAGCGCCAGCTGATCGCGCTGGCCCGGGCCTACCTGGTGGACCCGGACATCCTGCTGCTGGACGAGGCCACCGCCGCGCTCGACCTGGCCGCGGAGGCGGCGGTGGTCGAGGCCACCGAGCGCCTCGCCGCCCGGCGCACCACACTGGTCGTGGCGCACCGGCTGAGCACCGCGGCCCGCGCCGACCGGATCGCCGTGATCGACCAGGGCCGGGTCGCCGAGCTGGGCACGCACGACGAACTGCTCGAGGCGGACGGCATCTACGCAGCGCTGTGGGCCGCGTTCACCGGCGCCGCCCTGGTCAGCTAGCGGTCGCGGGCGGCCAGGCGGGCGCCGCGGCACAGCGCGGCGAGATCCTCGACCAGCTGGGGCGCGTCCGCGCCGTCCCGGTCCCGGAACTCGGCGCGGACATCCTTGCCCGCCGCGTCCAGGTGCACGGTGGCCAGGCCGAGGCGGCGCTGCACCGGCCCGGTCACCATCCGCACGCTCTGCACTTTTTCCAGCGGCAGCCAGGTGGTGACCTTCCGGATCCGGCCGGTGACGCCCATGGCCGTAGCCGCGTCGTGCCCGGCGGCCAGGAAGTGGTAGCTGAGCGGGGCCTTGAGCCGGGCCCGGCGCGGCGGCCGGGTGAGCGCGGGCGGCTCGTGCCCGATCACCAGCCGCATCAGCGGCCAGGCCACGTCCGGGTGGCCGACCGGCAGCAGGGTCTTACGCATCCGGCCGGACCCGTCGGCCCGGTCCCGGCCCGGCGAGCCGGCCACGTCGATCTCCAGCCGGCACCAGCCCAGCGGCCGCCAGAGCAGCGGCTCGACCATCCGCACCGCCTGCACCCGTCGGCTGGGAATGGTCTCCGCCACGGTGCCCAGCAGGCCGCGGCGGATCCGGATGCCGTCCGGCGCCTGGGCCACGGTGAAGCCGTACTCGTTGGACACCCGGCGCCAGAGCACCGGGATCACGGAGATGACCAGGATCGCGAGGGTGCCCCCGGCGAAGGCCCGCGCCGTGGGCGAGACCACCATCGCGACGACTGCCGCGATGGCCAGCGCGCCGAGCACGCTGGCGCCGGAGGCCAGCACCGAGCCGACCAGGCGGCCGTTCGGCACGGTGGTCAGGATCTGCTCGGCAGGCTCGGGCGTGGCCGGGTCCAGGCCATGGTGCGCGGCCAGCAGCCGCGCCCGCAGGTCGAGCGCGGCCTGCTCAGGCAGGTAGGCCAGGCGGCCGTCAGCGTGGCTGGAGCCCGCCAGCCGGACCCGCAGCTCGGCCAGGCCGAACGCGCGGGCCAGGAACGGGCGGACCACATCCACGGCCTGGATGCGCGCTACCGGCAGCTGCCGGGAGTCCCGGCGCAGCAGGCCCGTCTCGATCCGCAGCGTGGCGCCGTCCAGCTTCCACCGGGTGACGATCCAGTTGATCACGGCCGCCGCGGCGACCAGTGCGGCCGCAATCCCGTCGTACAGGTGTGAGCCGCTACGGCCGAACGCGCCGGAGGCGGAGATGAGGATCAGCGCCAGCACGCCGAGGCCGGCCCGGCCGGACCGGACCACGGGCGACATCGGGTGCAGCCGGTGCCATGACCCGTCCGGCACGCGCTCGCTCACAACCCGGCGGCCTTTGCCTCGCCCAGGGCGGCCAGCCGGTCCCGCAGCCGGGCGGCCTCGTCCCGTTCCAGTCCGGGGATGCGCGCGTCACTGGCGGCCGCCGCCGTATGCAGCTTGACCGTGGCCAGCCGGAACGCCCGCTCGACCGGGCCCGCGCTCACGTCCACGAACTGCATCCGGCCGTACGGGACCACGGACAGCCGGCGGACCAGGACGCCCCGGGCGACGATGAGATCCTCGGCGCGCTCGGTATAGCTCCAGGCCCGGACCCGGTTACGGACGAACCAGAGGGTGGCCAGCCCGGCCACGGCCGCCACCGCCGCCGTGGCGAGCGCGGCGGCCAGGCCGGCCAGTAAACCCGCCCCGGTGCCGGCGATCAGCGCGGCGAGTACGGCTGCCACGGCCACCTCGGTACGGCGCATCTGCCACAGCCGGGATGAGGGTGACTTCGGCGCGGGTCCGGGATCGCCAGGCATGGCCAAACGCTACAGTGCCTGATTCGAGCGCGTTGCTCAACGCATCGGCCAGGGCTCGGCAGCGGCATGAGCCGCGCACCGGCCGGCGACCACGTGCATACGATTGGGGCGCGGCAGACCGGGTGTCTTATGCAAAAGTCGCGTTAGGCACATCAACATCCACCGCTACCGTGGCCCTGACCTGCACCGGCCGCTCGTGCAGGCCCTCCGGGCCTGCACTCGCTAGCCGGTTTTGCATAACGCTCCAGGACGGAAGGCAGGAATAGTGGGTAACACGGGCATCTCCCCGGGGATAGCGGACGACATCAACCCGGCCACGATCGCCTCGGTGGAGCCACTCATCCGCCGCCACGTGCGGCAGACTCCGGTGATCAGGATCGACCGGGCGGACTTCGGGCTGCCACCCGGGCCGCTGGTGCTGAAGCTGGAGCAACTCCAGCACTCCGGCTCGTTCAAGGTCCGGGGCGCGTTCGCCAACCTGGTACTGCGGGATGTCCCCGGCACGGGAGTGGTGGCGGCGTCGGGCGGCAACCATGGCGCCGCAGTCGCTTACGCGGCCCAGGCGCTGGATATCCCGGCCCGGATCTTCGTACCCGACGTCTCCTCCCCGGCCAAGATCGCGCGGATCCGCGAGTACGGCGCCGACCTCGTGGTCGGCGGCGACACCTACGCGGATGCGCTGGCGGCCAGCGAGGAATGGGCGGCGGCCTCGGGCGCCCTGCGGGTCCCCGCGTTCGACCAGGCCGAGACGATGCTCGGGGTGGGCTCGCTGGTCACCGAACTCCAGCAGCAGGCCCCGGACACAGCGACGGTCCTGGCCGCGGTCGGTGGCGGCGGCCTGCTCGGCGGGATCTGCGCGGGCTACGCCGGCCAGGTGAGCATCATCGGGGTGGAGCCGACCGGCGCGCCCACGCTGTCCCGGGCCCTGGCCGCGGGCCGCCCGGTGGACGCGGAGGCCGGCAGCGTGGCGATCGACTCGCTGGCCCCGCGCCGGGTGGGCGAGCTGACCTTCGCGATCATCTCCCGCTACGTGCAGCGGGTGATCCTGGTCACCGACGAGGAGATCCTCCGCGCCCAGGCCTTGCTGTGGGACCGGCTGCGCCTGGTCGCCGAGCCCGGCGGCTGCGCCGCGCTCGCCGCGGTGCTGGCCGGCCAGCACGAACCCGCGCCCAGCGAGGTGGTCACCATCGTGCTCAGCGGCGCGAACACCACCGCCGTCGCCTTCACCAGCTGAATCCCCGCCCTGGCCAGGACCACGGCCACCACCCCGGTCCTGGTCGCTACCGGCGCTACCGCGATCTCGGCCACCGCGAACAACGTCGTCATCGACGTCCCGCACGGCACGTAATCCGACGTGAGCGGCGGGCCGAGTCCCCGGGGGGGTTGGGACCCGGCCCGCCACACGACACCCGCCGTGCGCCGTGCCGAAGTGCGAACGGCGGGTGAGCCGGGGGGAGGCATTCCCCGCCGGCCTGGCCGACGGCGAACGCTCACTCATGACGTGCAACGCCATGAGTAAAACGCGCGACGGCCCCGCCGCGTTGCACCCTGCCGCGTAAAACTTGCCAGCAGGTGCTTCCTCGCGGCGCCCACACTGTGAGTATCGGCAGCAGACACGCTGGACCGCAGCGGATCGGCCAGCGCGGCAGGCAATATCCGTCAGCGTCATGACTAACCGCTAGTTGTTCCAGATTTCTGTGGTCACGGGAGGCGCCCCGGAGGGGCGTCTCGCGGGGCCATCGATCCCGGGGGGTTCCGGGGGGTCGCCCCCCCGGGCTAACACGGTCACCGGCCGCCGATGTCCTCGCTCCACACGGCGGGGTACTTCTCCTGGAACGTGCGCATCACGGCCACACAGCGCGGGTCGTCGAGCAGCACCACCTCGATCCCCTGGCCAGCCAGGAAGCTGAGGTCGCCCGCGAAGGTCCGCGCCTCGCCGACGACCACCCGGGGGATCTGGAACAGCAGGATGGCGCCGGTGCACATCTGGCACGGGGACAGCGTGGTGTACAGGGTCATCCCCTGGTAGGTCGGCTGCCGCCCAGCGTTGCGCAGGCACGCGATCTCCCCGTGCGCCACCGGGTCGCCCTGCTGCACCCGCTCGTTGTGGCCGGCCGCGATGAGCTGGTTATCCGCGGCCAGCACCGCGCCGACCGGAACGCCGCCGTCAACCAGGCTGGCCCGGGCCTGGGCGAGCGCAGCGGCCATCATCTGCTGGTCCAGTTCCGGCGGCACGATCCTCATACGGCGAGCGTACCGTCGCCGGTCCGGCTTGGAGGTCATGCTCCGCCCCGGAACGTGACGAACAGCAGGTACCCGTTCAGCACCACGATCGCGGACGTGACGAGCCCGCCCGCAGCGCGGGCCATAGCCCCCCGCCCGCCCGCTGGTCTTCTGCGGGCGGGCCAGCATCCGCTGGGAGCTCTGGCGCGGGAGACAGTTGCGCGGAGGCTGCGGACCCGGTAGCGGCAGGCAGCCGCACTGCGGGATCTGCCGCCATCGGGTGGTTCCCTAGCCGACCGACGGGCCGAGGCCGAGGGACTGCGGGGTGCTGGAGTCAGGTGACGGCTGGTTCAGGCCCTCGTCCAGCGGGCCGTACTCGGTCATCAGCGACCGGCTGCCGCCCCAGGGCGTCTGCTCCTCCGCCACCAGGGTGTTCGTGGTGAGCAGCAGCCCGGCCACGGACGCCCCGTTCTGCAGCGCGGAGCGGGCGACCCGCAGCGGGTCGATGATGCCCATCTCGATCATGTTGCCGTAGCGGCCCTGCAGGGCGTCGAAGCCCTCGTCCTGGCCGAGCTGGGAGACCCGCTCCACGACCTCGTCACCGGAGTAGCCCGCGTTGGCGGCGATCAGGTAGGTCGGCGCGGTGAGTACCTTGCGCACGATCTCCACGCCGGTCGCGTAGTCGTCCTTGACCTGGAGGTCATCCAGGGCGCCCTGGGCGTGCAGCAGCGCGGCACCACCGCCGGCCACGATGCCCTCGGCCATGGCCGCCCGGGTCGCGGCCAGCGCGTCCTCCACCCGGTGCTGGAGTTCCTTCAGCTCCGCCGGGGTCGGCGCGCCGACCTTGATCACCGCGACCTTGCCGGACAGCGCGCCGATCCGTTCGGTCAGCACGTCCTCGTCGATGCCGAACGTGGCCCGCTCCAGTTCCGCGCGCAGCTGGCCGAGCCGGAACTCGATGTCCTCGGCCGAGCCGTAGCCGCCGATGATCGCGGTCTGGTCGGCGGTGACCCGGACCTGGCTGGCCCGGCCCAGCTGCTCCACGGTCATCGTCTCCAGCGAGAACCCGGAGGTCTTGCCGCACACCGCGCCGCCGGTGATCGCCGCGATGTCCTCCAGCTTGCGCAGCCGGCGGTCGCCGAAGCCCGGGGCCCGCACCGCCACGGACTGGAAGATCCCGTTGACGTGGTTGTGCACCAGCATGCTCAGCGCGGTGCCCTCGACGTTCTCGGCCAGGATGATCAGCGGCCGCGGCTGGCGCATGATCTTGTCCAGCAGCGGCATCAGCTGCTGCACCTTGGTGATCTTCTCGCTGCACAGCAGCAGGTAGGGCTCGTCCACGATGGCTTCCAGGCTGGCCGGGTTGGTCACCATGTACGGCGACAGGTAGCCGTTGTCGAACTCGAAGCCCTCGATGAAGTCCACGCTCATCCCGTTGGCCGCGGACTCGGTCACGGTGACGATCCCGTCCTCGCCCACCGTGTGCAGCGCCTTGGCGATCACCGTGCCGACCGTCTCGTCGTCGTTCGCGGAGATCGCCGCGACCCGCTTGTAGTCTTCCTCGCTCGCCACCGGGTGCGCGGCCTGCTGCAAGTGGCTGACCAGGCGGTCAACGGCCACGTCGATGCCGCGCTTGACCAGCACCGGGTTGGCCCCGGCGCCGATCGCCCGCATGCCCTCCTGGATGATCGCCTGGGCCAGCACCGTCGCCGTGGTGGTGCCGTCGCCCACCACGTCGTTGGTCTTGATCGCGGCTTCCTTGACCAGCTGGGCGCCCATGTTCTCGAACTGGTCAGCCAGATGGATCTCGCGGGCGATCGTCACGCCGTCGTTGGTCACGACCGGGGAACCGGTGATCTTCTCCAGGATGACGTTGCGTCCCTTGGGCCCCAGCGTTGACTTCACGGCTTCGGCCAGCTTGTCCACTCCAGCCAGCAACAGGCTGCGAGCGTCCGCACCGAAACGCAGTTCCTTAGCCATCTGTTCTAGTCCTCATTTCATGGAAAGTCGCGTTATTCAAAGAACCTGCTCATCGTGCACATCGTCGTGACCTGCACCGGCCGCTTATGCAGGCCGTCGGCCCGCACTCGCTCGCCGGTTGTGAATAACGCTCCGGGACCTGGGGTCAGTCAGTTAGTGGCGGTACGGCGAAACCAGTTACGGGACGAGGATCGCGCGGCCGCGGACCCGCCCCGCGTCGAGATCGGCGAACGCTTCCACCGCGGCGGCCAGCGGGTAGGTCCGGGTGTGCAGGGTCACCTTGCCCGTCTGGGCCAGGGACATCAGCTCGGCCAGGTCGTTGTAGGTGCCGACGATGTTGCCGATGATGTTCCGCTCGGTCGAGATGATGTCGAGGGTGGGGATGTGCAGCGTGCCGCCGTAGCCGATGACGAAGTAGGAGCCGGCCGGGGCGGTCATGTTCCAGCCGTCCATCTCGGCGCCCTGCTCGGCCACGAAGTCCAGCACGACCTCGGCGCCGGTGCCGCCGGTCAGGTCCTTGACCGCGTCCACGTGGCCGCCGTCGGCAACCACGGTGTGCCGCGCGCCGAGCTGCTCGGCCAGCTTGAGCGCGTCCGGGTTCCGGTCCACCACGATGATGTTGGTCGCGGTCAGCGCGGCCAGGCACTGGATGCCGATGTGGCCGAGCCCGCCCGCGCCGATCACCACGCAGGTGGTGCCGGGGTAGAGCAGCGGGATGGCCTTGCGGACCGCGTGGTAGGCGGTGATGCCGGCGTCGGCCAGTGCGGCCACGTCCTTCGGCTGGGTCTGCGGGTCCAGCTTGACGCAGGCCCGGGCCGAGGTGAGCAGGTACTCGGCCATCCCGCCGTCGCGGGACAGACCGGGGAACTCGCTGCCGCCGGTGCAGTGCATGTCGTCACCGGCCCGGCAGGCCCGGCACAGCCCGCAGGTCGGGGTGGGATGCAGGATGACCGTGTCACCCACGGCCACGTTGGTCACGGCCGAGCCCACCTCGTGCACCCAGCCCGCGTTCTCGTGGCCGAGGATGTAGGGCAGCGGGGTGCCCATGGCCGCGTCCCACTGGCCCTCGATGATGTGCAGGTCGGTGCGGCAGACGCCCGCACCGCCGATCTTCACGATGACGTCGAGCGGGCCCCGTAGCTTCGGCTCGGGCACCTCGTCAATCTGCGGCTGAGAGTGGAACGCGTGCAGTCGGACGGCCTTCATTGGTCCTCCTCGCCTATCCCGGAAGAGTCATACCGTTGCCGCAGCATGCCGCGGCAGATGCTGCCGTTCGCCTCGAGACTTACCCGTGTGATGCGGGCTTTGCGCAGATGCAGCGGCAGATCCTCGCCGGTCACCGGCTGGCCGGTCTTCGGGTCGATCAGCAGCGCGGCGGCGTCGCCCGCGGGCAGCCCGAGCTCGGCCCGGCGCTGGCGGAGCCGCTCCAGCGGCCGGGACGGCGGCAGCTCGCCCAGGGTCAGCGTGCGCAGCCGGGCCGGGTCGGTGCCCGCGGCAAGAAGAGGCCGGCACACCTGATCTGTGCCGGCCATGACCGCCTTGCGCAGGAAGTCGGCGCGCAGCTGATGCAGCTCGCTGACGGCCTCGCCGTCGAACGACCGGGCGAAGCCCGCCTGCGCCGCCACCCCCCCGTTGATCGCATCCGACGCGAAGTGGTCCTCGAGCACCACCTCGGCACGGCGCACCCCGGGCAGGGCGGTCACCGCGTCGTAGGCGTCGGCCACCATCAGGTAGGCGAAGTTGGGCGCGCAGAAGTACGTCGGCAGCCGCAGCCGGACCTCGGCGTCCCCGTCAGCGGACACGGTGGCCGACGTGACGAAGCCGAGTGTGGTGATCGGCTCGTCCAGTTCCGGGTCACGCACCGTCTCCAGGGCGCCGAGCACCGCCGCTGGCATGCCCGCTGGCGCAGGCGGACCCGCCGGCCCGCTCGCTGGCGAGGGGGGGCGCGCCGAAGGCGTGTCCCCGCCGAGCCAGCGACTGCGGGGGCTCCGGGGGTCGCCCCCCCGGGCCAGCACCGCTCGTTGCGGAAAAACTCATGCTCCCGAAACCGCGTGCTTGTCGACCAGTTGCGCGTCGTCCTGCGCCGCAGGCGTGCTGTCGTCCTTCAGCTGGTACTCGGCGGGCACCTCGATGCCGTAGAGCTTGGCCGCGTTCAGGCCGAGGATCTTCTTCTTGCCCGCGGTGGTCAGCTTCGGATAGTCCTCGGCCCAGGAGGACTCCCCATCAGCCGGAGATTCCCAGTCCACGAAGCCCTCGACCTGCCACTTCGGCTCCCAGATGCCGTAGTCACTGCCGAAGGTCATCTTGTCCTCGCCGACCCAGAACAGCAGCTCGCCGATGACCTTGGCGAAGAACTTCGGCCGGGCGTACATGAGGGCGCCGATGACCACGGACAGGCCCGCGTACACGTTGGGCTCCTGGGTGGCCATGTAGCAGAAGTCGTCGATCCGGGGCAGGCCGACGTGCTCGACGATGAAGTTCAGGTCGGGGAAGTCGGTCGCCGCGTGGTCCACGTCGGCCACGTCGAACGCGTCCTTGTCCAGCGGCCAGATCGTCGGGCCCTTGTGCACGTGGATGTTCTTGATGCCGAGGTTCTGCGCCGCCTCCAGGAAGCGGTACGCGCCTGGGTCGCTCAGCTTGTAGCCGCGGGAGCCGTTGTTCCACTCCGCGGTGTAGAGCTTGACGCCCGTGGACCCGTAGGTCTCGACGTTGCGCTGGAGCTGCTCCAGGCCCATGTCGCCGTCACGGGGGTCGAACCGGGTGTTGTAGATGAACTTGCCCGGGTGCCGCTTGCCCATTTCGGCGTTGCGCTCAGTGGTGTTGAAGCCCTCCTTGTACCACTCCTTCAGGTAGGTGGGCTGGAACACCGCCACGTCCACGTACCCGTCCTCGAAGACGTCCTTCATCAGGTCGTCCTCGGAGTACTTCTGGAAGTGCTCGATGGACCAGTGGGTCTCCGGCGGGCCAAGGCCCTGGTAGGCGTGGAAGCACTCGATCCAGCCCTTGGCGTACTGCTCGGCTCCCGGCACCCAGTTGTCCGGGGCCGCGTTCCAGTAGTGCATATGACTATCGACAACGAAATACTTTTCGCCATCCTTTTCGTACACGAATGCCTCCTCGTGGGCCAAATGTCGTGCGTAGCGTGTAGCGGCTGAGGCGGCCAGGCCAACGGCTGCGGGCCCCGCGGCCGCTGGTTCCAGCAAGAGCGCTGGAACCAGCAGAACCGCTGGGCCCGGCTACCGCAAGGCCTAGCTGCTGGCCGTCAGGTCGAAGCCGAGTTCTTCAGCGGCGTCCTCCGGGTTGGCGACCATGATCGTCCGGTCGTCGAGGTGGATCATCCGGCCGTAGTGGGTGGACATGTTCTCCTCGAACTCGGCGGCGTCGAAGTAACCGGGTTCCTCGCCCAGCGCCTCGGAGACCTCGTCGTAGACGACGTCCATCCGCCGGACTGCGTCGACCCGGATCATTGACGGCAGGTGCATCACCGTCACATTGGATTCGGTGCTCATGACCTGGGCCACGACGGCGCCGACCTGATTGTTCATCAGGGTGAATCCGCACATGTTGGACGCCGTGTTGTCTACCTTGAACGGGCTTTCCGCTGTCTTGAACGTGGTCACTGCGCCAGCTCCTTCGGTGTCTCCAGGCTCAGATCGTTCAGGATGCCCCTGAAGCGGTGCTTGGCCGCGTCCAGGCCATCCTCGAAACGAGGGGGCTTCGCATCGGGCTGGGACCAGAGCGGCTGCAGCGTGCGTGAGGCCGCGATGGCCCGTGGCATCCAGTCCGACAGCCACTGCTGCAGGATCGCCTTGTTGTGGTCGGCGAACTCGCGGTCAGCGGTCAGCAGCTCGAACATTGCCCTGGTGTAGCGCAGGTCGCGCTCGGCGAAGTCGTACTCCTCCGCGCCGATCGACCGTCGGGGTGACGAAGTCGCCGTTGCGCGGTGCCGCGTGCTGCACCAGGTGGCTCCGGAACAGTTCGCCCGACCAGCGGCTCGAAGACCACGTTCGCCGCGAAGATCGCCTCGCACCAGTCGTCGATGGCGGTGAGCCGCTCGGCCGTCTCCCGGACGCCCTGCCAGGCCGGGTCATTGTTCCAGGTCTCGATGTGCGCCGTGCCGTCGAAGCCGTCGATCTCCTCGCTCAGGGTCAGGTTGTACAGCGCCAGATCCTGGGCCGACCTGATCCGGTGCATGCTGTTCACCGAGATCGCATTGTTGTGCATGTTGGTCGGCGCCCGGCGGTTGGCGTTCGCGAAGAGGTAGAGTCCCAGGCCGTGGTCGACGTGCATCCAGGCGCCGACGTTGCGCTCGACGAAGCGGACCCAGTTCGGGTTCCACTGCTCGAACGCCTTCGGCTGCCCTGGCGGCGTCGATGTTCTGGTTGAGCTGCCGGACGACGTTGGCGTTGTAGCGGTAGAGGGTGAGTTCCCACTCCTCGTTCGGGTCGCGGAACTCGTGCCAGCCGAGCGCGGGCCAGTCGTAGCCCTTGCCACCCGATCCCGGGTAAGCGCTCCGGCTCGGGCCGGTCCGATCCCCATGCCTTGAGCACCGTCCAGTCCAGCGGGTAGCCGCCCCGGCCGTCGGAGAACCCGTACAGCCAGCCCTGGGCGAGATAGTGCCGCGGGTCGGGCTGGACCTCGACGGTCACGTCCTCGTAGTGGCTCTGCTTGCGCTTCTGTCGGGGTGTAGTAGTTGAACCGGCGCGCGGTGGAGTCCGGGAACTCCTTGGCCCCGGCTTCCGCGTCGGTGAAGACCGGCTTCGGGACGCTGCGTTCTGCTGGCGCGGTTGTCATGAGGTCTCTCCTTCACCTTGTGAGAGTTCAGGCCGATGTCGCCGCCAGCGGCGCCTGGTAGCCGGGCTGGCGTCGGGTCCATTGCTCCTCACTGCTCGCCGGGGTCGCCGGTCGTGGTGAACTTGTCGTAGTAGATGCGCCTTTCTTCCACGCCCAGCTGCGCGAGCAGCGGCAGGGCGGCCTCCACCATCGGCGGCGGCCCGCAGACGTAGGCGTGCGCGCCGGTCAGGTCGCGTGTCTGCCGCTTGACCACGTCCGTGATCAAGCCGGTCTCGCCGTCCCACTCGTCCTCCGCGGCCGACTCGGACAGGGCCGGGATGTACCGGAAGTTCGGCAGCTTCGTCTTCCAGCTCGTGCAGCTCGGCCTCGAAGCAGAGGTCCTTGCTTGGTCCGCGCGCCGTAGAAGAAGGTGGCCTTGCGCTGGATGCCACGCTCGCCCAGCGTCCGCAGCAGCGACAGGATCGGCGCCATGCCCGCCCCGCCGCCGACGAAGACCAGGTCGTTGTCGCCCTCGCGGAGCGTGAAGACACCGAACGGGCCGGACAGGTCCAGCCGGTCACCCTCGGCCAGCTTCTCGGCCAGGAACTTGGAGAACTTCCCGTCCGGGTAGACCTTGATGACGAACTCCAGCAGCCCGCTTTCGCGGCTGGAGGTGTTCGCCATCGAGAAGGACCGCGTCGCGTCCGTTCCGGGAATGGCAATGTCCATGTACTGGCCGGGGAAGAACTTGATCTCGTCCGGCTCGATCAGCCGCAGCACCAGGTGCCGCATGTCGTGCGTGACCGCGTCCTTGGACACCACCTCCGCGACGGCCTGCTGAATCGGCAGCCCGGAGCGGATCATGTCCTCGTCGTAGTTGAGCAGCTCGATCGTCACGTCCTCGTAGGCATGCGCCCGGCACAGCAGCGTGAAGCCCTCCTCGCGCTCGTAGTCGGGCAGCGCGAACGTGGAGTACCTGTCCAGCTCGATGTCGTCGCCGTCGAGCACGAACGACTTGCAGGCGGAGCACTGCCCCTCCTTGCAGCCGTGCATGAGCATGATCCCCTGCTCGGCCGCGGCACGCAGGATCGTCTGGTCCTCAGTCGACCTCGATCTCGATGCCGACCGGCTCGAACCGGACGACATGCTTCTCGGCCATGGCCCCCTCGCGGATGATGGCGCGCTCGTGGAACTGGCGCCCGCACGGAAGTGAGGTGGCGGGGAAGTGGGCCGCAGCTGCTGAGCCTGCGGCCCACCTCCCGGTCGTGGTAGCCAGCGGCTCAGGCGTCAGCGGGGGCCGGACGGCCAGCCGGGCCCTGCCGGATGTAGTCGGCCTGGAACGCTGCCCGCTCTTCCGGCGTCATCTCGTTGAGCAGCACGTTCGGGCTCAGCACCGGTCGCCATCCGGCGCAGGTGGTCCAGCGTCCACATCTTCTTGGGTATCCAGGTCCAGGTGCGGCTGCGCGACCAGGGTCTTGCCGTCGTCCCGGACGTAGCCCATGTCGGAGACCACGTCGGCCCAGTTCCAGCCGTGGTAGAGGGTCTCCCATTCGCGCTTGCCGATGAGCTGGCCCATGTTCGGCGTGGCGCGGCCCTGGAAGGTCGGCCGGAACGCTTCCACGTCGGTCCACCGGCAGGCCTCGTGGCAGTAGGTGCGCGACCTGGCCGTCGACCTCGTCGATGACCATGTCCTCGCGGACCAGGCAGGGCACCATGCAGGTCCAGCAGCGGTGCGGATACACGTAGTCGACGCTCTCGGCCACGATCGGGTGGTGCCCGTTCGGCCGGGACAGCCGGTTGTAGTTCTCCCACCACTTGCCGTACTTGTCGTACCAGCCGGGGTACTTGTACTCGAACCACTCGAAGTCGGTGTCGGTCATCGGGTCGATCCGCCAGTAGTTCGCCAGCCAGCCGGTGGCGAAGAACTGGGCTACCTCGTGCACGTAGCCCTTGTTCCAGATCTGGTTCCACGCCTCGTCGATGAGGTCGTGCGGGATGACCAGGCCGTACTTCTCCAGCGGGACGAGGTAGCTGCGGTAGTAGTCGTCGTAGATCCACCGGCGCCACATCTCCGCGTAGGACTCGCGGTCCTTGCGCCGGTCCTTGGTGCCGTACTCGATGAACGTGCCGATGGCGGCGTCCACCACGCGGTGGTTGTTCCACCACGCGTAGCGCAGGTCGCGCTCGAGCAGCTGGTGGTTCTCCTCGTCGGCCAGCGCCATCAGCAGGGTGGCGTACCCGTTGCTGATGTGCCGCGACTCGTCCGACTGGACCGAGTGGAACACGGTCGGCAGCAGGTAGTCGCCGTTGGCGGCGGCCTCGGCGGGCATGGCCACGAACAGCGTGTTGGTGAACGCCGTCTCGGCCACGATGGTCAGGTAGATGCTCGCCGCGGTGATCGCGTCACCGGTGATGAAGCCCTCGGCGAACTGGCGGCCGATCGTCCCGCAGTAGTCGTTCTGGAAGTTGCGGAGGCTGCTGTTGAAGCCGGCCGGGTCGATGTAGTTGTTCATGTACAGGCGCTTGAGGTTCTGCTGGATCGTCGAGTGCCGGACCTCGTCGATCATCTGGATCGCCTGGCCGTTGTGCAGTTCCGGGTTCGGAACCGTGCGGAACAGCAGCGGCATCGCCCGCGCGGCCGAGATCTCCGGCAGCGGGATGATGGACAGGAACAGCTTCTGCCACTCCAGCCAGCGCTCCTGCACCTGGCGGAACATGTTGCCGCGGATTGCGCCGTCCTGGGCGCCGTAGACCCGGTGGTCCTTCTCTTCCTGCATCGGGAAGTACGAGCGGAGGACCTGCTTCAGGGGGTCCTTCTTCTGCGACTTACGGAACGAGTAGTCAGTTCCGTACTGTGACACCGGCTCGTGGTACAGCGGTTCCCAGGACAGCTCCTGGATCTTCTGGTGGGCCTTGGCCACGCTCTGGCGACTCATGGTCACCCCTTCCCCTTCGTGGGTTTCGCTAAGGCAGCGTGCTTGTTGGTCTCGCTCGTCTTTCTCCGCCGGCCGGTGCCTCCCCACCGAGCGGATGCACGAGCCCTTGCGCTCGAAGTCCTCGTGGTCGAAGTCCTAGTGCAGATAACAACCTGTAAATGTGCGGGACGGGATCTCAGCATGAGACAGGTCCGTCCGGCTCTGGCGGCGGCTGCGGCGCACGTCAGGGCTCTCCGAAGAACGTTTCGCGGAGGGTGGCGAGCCGGTCGTGAGCGTCCTGGCGGATCTGCTGGTTGCCTTCGGCCGCGGGCCGGATGCCCAGGGCCCAGAGCAGATCAGCGGCCGGGGCGCCCGGGTCACCCGCTTCACCCAGGATCGGGTGCAGGCCCTGCTCGGCCAGATGATGGAAGACCAGGTTGACGATGCTCCAGGGGTTATAGGACTCGCCCCGGGCCAGTCCTGGTTCACCCATGCCATCTCCCATGCGTCATCGCCGTGAGTGCTGGTACTCGCATCAAACGCCGCTGGATTCTGGCCATCGGTCTCAACTTGAGACATGGCGCGGTGACGGTGCGCATATTTTGGGTAAGAACGACGCGACTCGGATACCGCAGGTGAGCTACCCCGCCAGCTCGCGCCGCGGTACCGGGAGGTACGGAGGCGCGATGGTGCCCACAGCAGTGCACCTGCCAGCCTTGGCCGACGGCGAGAAGCTAGCCGCGACCCGGGAACGGTTCCTGACCGCTGAATCGGTCCGGCCCAATGAGGTCCGGGAACCGATCCTCGCGTCGTGGTGGCGTTCCCGGCAGTGGAACGTTGCCGCGGACCGGGTAGCGCTGCCCTACGTCCGGGATCCGGACCTCGATACCCCGCTGACCCGTAACGCCATGCCGGTGCTGCGCAACCTCCGGGCCAACCTGGAGGGCCAGCCCATCAGCGTCATCCTGACCGACGCGGCGGGCGTGGTGCTCAGCCGGATGACCGCCGACCACGACCTGGAGCTGCACCTGGACCGGGTCCAGCTGGCGCCCGGCTTCAGCTACGCCGAGGAGTATGTCGGCACCAACGGGATCGGCACCGCCCTGGAAGGCGGCCAGCCCGCACACGTGTTCGGGCACGAGCACTACGCCGAGGACCTGGAGGACCTGGCCTGTGCCGGGGTGCCGATCCACGACCCGATCTCCGGCAAGGCGATTGGCGCGGTGGATCTCACCTGCTGGCGCAGGGACGCGGACCCGCTGCTGATCGCACTGGCCAAGACCACCGCCGACCAGATCACCCAGGCGATCCTGGCGGACTCCAGCGCCCGCGAGCTCCAGCTGATGCAGGAGTACCTGCGGGCCTGCCGCCGGACCAGCGGCATCGTGCTGGCGCTGAACAATGACGTGGTCATGATGAACGAGTACGCCCGGCAGGTCCTCGACCCGGGCGATCAGGGTGTCCTGCTCAGCCAGGCGGCTGAGGCGCTGGCCAGCCAGCAGACGGGCACAGTCACGGTGGAGCTGCCCAGCGGGGTGCAGGCCCGGATGTACTGCCGCCCGGTGCGGGGTCCGGACCAGATCGCGGGCGGTGTGGTGCACGTGAAGCTGGTCGAGCAGCCGTCCGCCCGGGTAGTGACTGAGACCGCGGCCAAGCCCGGCACGATGGCACTGCCCGGCCTGGTCGGTTCCGGCGCGCTGTGGCTGCGCGGGTGCCGCCAGGTCGAGGCGGGCTATGAGTCAGGCGAGTGGCTGGCGCTGGAGGGTGAGCTCGGGACCGGCAAACTGACCGTGCTCCGCGCCGTGCACCAGCGGCGCAATCCCGCCGACCGGTTCTACGTCCTGGACGCGGCCGAGGCCACTGACGCCGACTGGCTGCTGCGCGCCCGCCGCGAGCTGCTCGACGGCGAGGGCGCACTGGTGATCCGGCACATCGACGTGCTCAACGCCCGGCAGCTGCACAGCTTGTCCGGTGCACTGCAGGAGGCCCGCACGGCCGCGCGGCAGCGGGTCCTGTGGGTCGCGGTGACGCTGAACCGCAACCGCCCCCGGACCCACAGCGACCTGACCAAGCTGCTCCGGTTCTTCCCGAGCACGGTGGAACTGCCGCCACTGCGCCACCACATCGAGGATCTGCATGCGCTGGTCCCGTTCTTCGTGGCCAAGCTCGGCCAGCACGGCCGGCTGAGCTGCTCGCCCGAGGCCATGCAGCTGATGCTGCGGGCCAAGTGGCCGGGCAACATCGAGCAGCTCTGGCAGGCGCTGCGGCAGGTGCTGCAGAAGCGGCGCACCGGGACCATCCAGCCCGCCGACCTGCCGGCGGAATGCTGGACGGTGAGCCGGCGGCTGCTGTCCCCGCTGGAGTCGATGGAGCGCGACGCGATCGTCCAGGGCCTGCTCGACTACCAGGGCAACAAGCTCAAGGCGGCGAAGTCACTGGGCATGTCCCGGGCCACGATCTACCGCAAGATCCACGAGTACGGCATCGTCACCCCGGCCAGCTAGCTGCGCAGGCCCGCCCGCCGGGGCGGCGGGGCGGCGGGGGGTTAGGACACGTACTTGTGGGCGGGCAGATGACGGCGGAGGAACTCCTCGGTGCGCTGCCAGGCCCGGGCGGCCGCTTCCGGCTGGTGGAAGATGGCCGACATCCGGTTGTGGAAGGCGTGCCCGGCCTCCTCCTCCACGTGCACGGTCACGTTCGGCTGCCCGGCCGCGGCCGCTTCCACCTGGCTGACCCGGTCCCGCGGGATGTAGGCGTCGCTGCCACCGAACACGATCAGCATCGGGCTGCGGATCTGTTCCAGCAGGTCCAGCTGGTCAGGCACGGCTGAGCCGTAGAAGGAGATCACCGCCTCCGGCTCGGTCTGCGCTGCGACGGCGTAGGCGATGGACCCGCCCAGGCAGAAACCGATGACCCCGATACCGTCGTCCACCTCGGGCAGGGCGGCCAGATGGCGCAGGGCCGCCACCGCGTCGTCCACTCCCTGGGCCGCGTCGAACCGGGCGCCCATGGCCAGTGCCTTATTCAGGCCCTCCTGGTCATGGGGGGCGTCGAAGCCCGGTTCCAGCCGCCAGAACAGATCCGGGGCCGCGACCACGTAACCGAGGCCGGCCAGGTCCTCGCCGACCGCCCGGATGTAGTCGCTCACCCCGTGGATCTCCTGGAGCAGCAACAGGCCGGGGCCGCTGCCGCTGGCCGGGACCCATACGGTGAGGTCGAAAGACCCGCCCGGTACCGGCACCGATTCGACGCGCTGCTGCATGGCTAACCTCCGCCTGGTCCGGCCGACCCCGGTCCGGGCGACTCCGGCCAGGTCCGCACCGGCCAGCTCCGCACTGGCCAGGTCGGCACCGGTCAAGTCCGCACCGGTCAGGTTGACACCACGGCGAATGCGGCGCCGGGCATCATGATCATATCCCGGTCGATCGTGATCTCCGGGCGGGACGCGGCCAGCAGGGCGGTGCCGATGCCGCCCAGCTGCAGCCGGGCCGGGCCAGCGCCCAGGCTGGCCACGATCCGCAGTCGCCGGCGGGTCAGCACCAGCCAGCGCCCGGCCTCGTCGTAGTCCACCGTGAGCCGGTCCAGCCGGGGGTCGGTCAGCTCAGGCCAGCGGCGGCGCAGCGCGATCAGCGTGGTGTACCAGCTGAGCAGGCCGGCTGCTCCGGGCGGTCCAGCTCGGACCAGTCCAGCTTGGAGCGCAGGAACGTGGCCTTGTCCTGTGGGTCGGGCACATCGCCCGGTCCCCAGCCGTGCGCGGCGAACTCCGCCCGGCGGCCAGCCTGCACGGCGGCGCCGAGCTCCGGGTCGGTGTAATCGGTGAAGAACTGCCATGGTGTGCCCGCTCCCCACTCCTCCCCCATGAACAGCATCGGGGTGCAGGGCGAGGTCAGCACCAGCCCGGCGCCGACCTTGACCAGGTCCGCTGGCAGATCCGCGGAGATCCGGTCACCGGCGGCCCGGTTGCCGATCTGGTCGTGGTTCTGCAGGTAGCCGAGGAAGCGGTGGGCGGGCGTGCGCAGCAGGTCCACCGGGCGGCCATGGCTGCGGCCGCGGAATGAGGACCAGTTGCCGTCATGGAAGAACACTCTGGTCAGCGTCTTGGCCAGGGCCCGGATCGAGCCGAAGTCAGCGTAGTAGCCCTGTCGCTCGCCGGTGATCGCGGCGTGCACGGCATGGTGGAAGTCATCGCTCCACTGGCCGGCCAGCCCGTACCCGCCTGCCTCCCGGGAGGTGACCAGCCGCGGGTTGTTCAGGTCCGACTCGGCGATCAGGATCAGCTCCCGGTTCAGCAGCGCGCCGAGCGCCTGCACCTCCTCGGCGAGCTCTTCCAGGAAGTGCAGGGCCCGGTGGTCCTCGAACGCGTGCACCGCGTCCAGCCGCAGCCCGTCCAGGTGGAAGTCACGCAGCCACATCCGCGCGTTGCCGATCAGGAACTTCCGTACCTCGTCGGAGCCGGGCTGGTCCAGGTTGACCGCCGGGCCCCACGGGGTCACGTGCGCCTCGGTGAAGTACGGGCCGAACTCGCTCAGCCGGTTGCCGATGCCGACGTGGTTGTACACCACGTCGAGCAGCACGGCCAGGCCGCCGGGTATGGCAGGCGTCCACGAACCGCTTCAGCCCGTCCGGCCCGCCGTACGGCTCGTGCACAGCCCACAGGTGGATCCCGTCGTAACCCCAGCCGTGCTGGCCCGGGAACGCCGCTACCGGCATCAGCTCGATCATGTCCACGCCCAGCTCACGCAGGTGATCCAGGCGGCCGATGGCGGCGTCGAAGGTCCCTTCCGGGGTGAACGTGCCGACGTGCAGCTCGTAGACGACCGAGCCGCGCAGCGGTGCGCCGCGCCAGTCCGCATCCTGCCAGCAGAACGCGGCCTGGTCGTAACTGCGGCTGACGCCCTCGCTCCCGTACGGCTGGCGCAGCGACCTCGGGTCGGCCAGCGGCTCGCGGCCGTCCAGCCAGAAGGCGTAGTCCACCTCCCCGGCCCCGGGCAGGTCAGCCTGCCACCAGCCGTCCGCCTCCGCCCGCATCGGGTGGCGCTGCCCCCCAGCCTCCACCTCGGCCTGCCGGACATAAGGCGCCCAGACCCGGAACACAGTCACAACGGCACTCCATCGTCGGGGATCAGGAGCGCCACGGGGAGGCGCTGGGTAATGCGGGCCAGCAACGGGCGGCCACCGGTCACGCATGCCCCGGTCAGCACATCGCGCCAGGTCCCGGCGGGCAGCGGCAGCACTGTGTCGGCCCACCCGCCGCTCTCGCGCAGGCCGCCGGGCAGCCGGGTGACGACCGTTACCGCCTGCCCGCCGCGCTGGAACGCCACCGCATGCCGGGCGGCCGGCCCTGGCCGCCTGCACCGGGGTGAAGCTGCCCGCGAACCAGTCCGGATGGGCCCGGCGCAGCCGCAGCGCCGCCGAAGTGACCAGCAGCTTGTCCGCGTCCAGCTGGGCCGCGGCGGCCAGCGCGGTCCCCGGGGTCAGAGCCGCATCGGCGCTGAGCGCCGCGCCTGGGGGCAGGAAGGGATCGGTGCCGGGCGCGGCGCCCGGGCCCTGGCCGACCCCGGGGCGGGCTGGCCACCGCTGTTTGCGCCGCGCTGTTAGCAGCGCTGTCCTGCGCGGCCAGCAGCTCACGCCGCCGGGCGAAGTCGGCGGGCTGCCGGTTGTCCGGGTCGACCAGGGTGAAGGAGGCCAGCTCGCAGCCCTGGTACAGGTCGGGTACCCCGGGCATGGTGAGCTGGATCAGCTTCGCGCCGAGCGAGTTGACCCGGGCGTCGGCCGCCAGCCGGGCTACGAAGCCGCCGATGCGCCCGGCCAGCTCGCCATCGGCGAGCACCTGCCGGGCGAGCTCCAGCACCTGCGCCTCGTACGCCTCATCCGGGCTGGCCCACGACGTGCGGGTCTTGGCCTCGCGCATCGCCTTGCGCAGGTAGGCCTCCAGCCGGTCCGCGCTGACCGGCCACGCGCCCGCCAGGGTCTGCCACATCAGGTACTCGGTATCCGGCTCGGGCAGGCCGCCCCCCAGCTGGCTGGCCCGATCATGCCAGCGGGCCACTTCTGCCTGCCACTGCGGCGCGCGCTCGGCCAGCACGGCCAGCCGGGCCCGCACGTCCTCACCGCGCTTGGTGTCGTGCGTGGACAGCGTGGTCATGGTGGCGGGCCAGTCCCGGGCGATGCGGCGGGCGAACGCGTGGAACTCCTCCGCCGTGACGCCGAACACGTCCGGCTCACCGCCGACCTCGTTCAGCGAGGTCAGCCGCGGCCAGCGGTAAAACGCGGTGTCCTCCACCCCCTTGGCCATCACCGGGCCGCAGACCTGCTGGAACAGCCGGATCAGCGCGCCGCGCGGCGGGCCTTGGCCGCGGCCGAGCACGAGGTCACCCAGCACGTCCGCAACGCTCTGCAACGAAACCGGCAACTGCCTCCGCGCCGCCGCCACCGCCTGGGTGACAATGGCGGCTGACGCCGGCGGGGCTGGCTCACCCGGGACCACGTAAGCCCGGTAGACGCTGAACGCACTGAGCAGCTCAACGAGCACGCTGCGCTGGTCATCGGGACTCACCCCGGCCAGGGCCGGTTCGCCCGCCCTGGCCAGCAGGCGGGCCAGCCGGGATACCTCGGCGGCAAGTGTGCGGGAGGCAATCTCCCGCTTCGCGGCCACGGCGACCGGCGCGAACTCCCCCGGGCCGCCGGTGAACCGCTGGTACTCCCGGGTCAGCGGGGCGGCACCGGCCGGGCCGAGGAACAGCCCATCGACCACGCGGAGCGCGTCGTAGCCGGTGGTGCCGGCGCAGGGCCAGTCGGCCGGCAGTTCCTCGTGGCCGGTGAGGATCTTCTCGGTCACCAGCCACGCGCCGCCCGTGGCAGAGAACAGGCGGTCCAGGTAGCCCCGCGGATCGGCCAGGCCGTCCGGGTGGTCGATCCGCAACCCGTCGATCAGCCCCTCCGCTACCAGCCGGAGCAGCACCTCATGCGTGGCGGCGAACACCTCGGGGTGCTCCACCCGGATCCCGATCAGCGAGGTGATGTCGAAGAACCGGCGCCAGTTCAGCTCGGCGTTGCCGGTGTGCCAGTCGGCCAGCCGGTAGTGCTGGGCGGCCAGCAGCTCGGCTAGCGGCAGGCTGGCCGTGCCGGGGCGGACCGGCAGCACGTGCTCGAAGTAGCGCAGCACTGCCTCGCCCGCCTCGCCGCCATGCTCGTCCAGGCGGATGTCGTCCCGACAGTCCTCGGCCGACCCGGCCAGGATGGGCAGCAGCAGCCGGCCGTCCTGCGCCGCCCAGTCCACGTCGAACCAGGATGCGAACGGCGAGCCGGGCCCATCCCGGAGCACCGACCAGAACGGCCGGTTGAGCGATTCGGGCACCGGGATGGCCATGTGGTTGGGCACCACGTCCACGACCACGCCGAGCCCGTGGCGGCGGAACTCCGCGACCATCGCCCGGAACGCCGCCTCCCCACCCAGGTCCGCGGACACCCGGGAGTGGTCCACCACGTCGTAGCCGTGCGTGGATCCCGGCGCGGCCTGAAGGATCGGCGACAGGTAGACGTGGCTCACGCCGAGATCGGCCAGGTAACCGGCGATCGCGGCGGCCTCGGCAAAGCCAAAGCCCGGCTGCAGCTGCAGCCGGTAGGTGGAGACCGGGCGGGACCCGGGGCTGGGACGGCCCTCAGGCACGGCTGAAGATCTGGACGCAGCGGCTCGGTACGGCCACCTTGTCGCCAGGCTTGACCGCTGGCGCCTGCGCGGCACCGCTGGCGCCCGGGTCAGCCGTGTCGAGCACCTTGGCCCAGTGCTCGCCATAGCGCGGCGCCGGGATGACGAACTCCAGGTCCAGCTCACTCGCGTTGAACATGAGCAGGAAGGAGTCGTCGCGGATCGTCTCCCCGCGCGGGTCCGCCTCAGTGATCGCGCCGCCGTTCAGGAACACCGTGAGCGACTTGGCGAAGCCCACGTCCCAGTCGTCATCGGTCATCTCGTCGCCGCCCGGGGTGAACCAGGCGATGTCACCGACCTGGTCCCGCAGGCCACGGATGGCCTGGCCGCTGAAGAACCGGCGGCGGCGGAATACCGGGTGGTCGGCGCGCAGCCGGATCAGGGCCTGGACGAAGTCGAGTAGCTGCTGCTCCGGCGGTTCACCCGCGCCGGAGGCGGCCCCGGCGCCGGGGCCGGGGGCGGGGGAACCGGTGTTGGCCGGCCGGGCCGCGGGCCGGGCGGCCGCCAGCTCCGGCCAGTGCACCCACGACATCTCGGTGTCCTGGCCGTAGGCGTTGTTGTTGCCCTGCTGGGTGCGGCTGATCTCGTCGCCGGCCAGCAGCATCGGGACGCCCTGGGACAGCAGCAGCGTGGTGAGGAAGTTCCGCTGCTGCCGGGCCCGCAGCGCCAGCACGCCCGGATCGTCCGTGGGACCCTCGGCCCCGCAGTTCCAGGACCGGTTGTCGTCGCTGCCGTCCCGGCCGTCCTCGCCGTTGGCCTCGTTGTGCTTGTGGTCGTAGGAAACCAGGTCAGCCAGGGTGAAGCCGTCATGGCAGGTGACGAAGTTGACCGAGGCGACCAGGCGCCGGCCGTCGCTCAGGTACAGGTCGCTGGAGCCGGTCAGCCGCTGGGCGAACTCGGGCAGGGTGGCGTGCTGGCCGCGCCAGAAGTCCCGGACCGTGTCCCGGTACTTGCCGTTCCATTCGGTCCACAGCGGCGGGAAGTTGCCGACCTGGTAGCCGCCTTCCCCCACGTCCCACGGCTCGGCGATGAGCTTGGCCTGGGACACGATGGGGTCCTGCTGGACCATGTCGAAGAACGCGGACAGCCGGTCCACCTCGTGGAACTGCCGGGCGAGCGCGGCGGCCAGGTCGAACCGGAAACCGTCCACGTGCATCTCGATGACCCAGTAGCGCAGCGAATCCATGATCATCTGCAGCACGTGCGGGTGCCGCATGAGCAGGCTGTTGCCGGTGCCGGTGGTGTCCATGTAGTACTGCGGGTCATCGGTCAGCCGGTAGTAGGAGATGTTGTCGATGCCCCGGAAGGACAGCGTCGGGCCCAGGTGATTGCCCTCGGCGGTGTGGTTGTAGACCACGTCGAGGATGACCTCGATACCGGCCCGGTGCAGGGTGCGGACCATGGCCTTGAACTCCTGCACCTGCTCGCCACGGGTGCCGCTGGCGGAGTAGGCGTTGTGCGGGGCGAAGAAGCCGATGGTGTTGTAGCCCCAGTAGTTGGCCAGGCCGCGCTCATCCAGGAACGCATCGGTGACGAACTGGTGCACCGGCATCAGCTCGATGGCGGTGACGCCCAGCCGCTGCAGGTGCTCGATCACCGCCGGGTGGGCGAGGCCCTGGTAGGTCCCGCGCTGGTCCTCGGGGATCAGCTGGTGCAGCTTGGTCAGGCCGCGGACATGCGCCTCGTAGATAACGGTCTCGTGGTACGGCGTCCGCGGCGGCCGGTCGGTGTCCCAGTCGAAGTACGGGTTGATCACCACTGAGCGGGGCACGTGCGGCGCTGAGTCGTCATCGTTGCGCTTGTCCGGATGCCCGAACGGGTAGGCGAACACCGCCGGATCCCACTGCACGCTGCCCTCGACCGCCTTGGCGTACGGGTCGAGCAGCAGCTTGGCCGGGTTGCAGCGCTGGCCGAGCGCGGGCTCGTACGGGCCGTACACCCGGTACCCGTAGCGCTGCCCGGGGCTGATGCCCGGCAGGTAGCCGTGCCAGACAAAGCCGTCCACCTCGTTCAGTGCCACCCGGGTCTCGGCGCCGTCGGCGCCGAACAGGCACAGTTCTACCCGCTCGGCCATTTCCGAGAACAGCGCGAAGTTCGTGCCTACCCCGTCATAGGTCGCGCCCAGCGGATAGCTGGTACCCGGCCAGATCGCCGCCTCCTGCGCCACGTGTTCCCGCCCTGTCCCCTCTGCTGGCATCGCCGCCTCATGTCTTCCCGCGGCTGCGCTGCCACATCGCCTGGCGGCCAGGGGCAGCCGGACCGCCGGCCAGTTCACTGAACATTCTTGCCGCACGCGGCCCCGCTGTCTCACAATGTCACCCAGCGCGCCTGGCAGCAGGAGAACACACCGAACAGGATCAGCCCCGCCGCGACCAGGCCGAGCAGCCACGGGCCGCCCGGATCTTCAGCCAAACGCGCGATCCACCCGTGGGCTGGGCGTCCTACGTCTCCTGGATGATCTCCTTGATCAGCCGGGCTGAGTCAGCCGGGGTGAGCGCTTCGGCGCTGAGCTGGTTCAGGATCTCCATGTAGTGATCGACGTCGGCCCGTCCTTCCAGGTAGAGGGCGCTGGTGAGCTGCTCGATGTAGACCACGTCGGGCAGGTCCGGCTCGCCGAACCGGAGCACGCTGAACGAGCCGCCCGCGGCCGCGTGGCCGCCCCGGCGGAACGGCACGACCTGCACTGTGACCTGCGGCAGCGTTCCCACCTCGAGCAGCCGCTCGAGCTGCCCGCGCATCACCGCTGGGCCGCCCACCGGCCGCCGCAGCGCTGCCTCGTCCAGCACCGACCAGACGCGGGGTGGCGCGGGGCTGGTGAGCAGCTGCTGGCGGCGCATCCGCAGGCTGACCCGGCGGTCGATGTCGGTCGAGGGAGCACCGCGGTGACCGAGAACGGTGACCGCGCGGGCGTAGGCCTCGGTCTGGAACAGGCCGTTCACGAACTGCATCTCGAAGGACCGGAGCAGCGAGGCGGCCGCCTCCAGACTGAGGTAAGTCTCGAACCAGTCCGGAAGGATGTCGCCGAACTGGGACCACCAGCCGTGCACGTTCGCCTGCCGGGCCATGGCCAGCAGGGCGACCTTCATCTGCTCATCGGTCACGCCGTACAGGGCGAGCAGGTCACGCACGTCCCGCTCTTTGAAGCCCACCCGGCCGTGCTCCATGCGGCTGATCTTGGACCGGGAGGCCCGGATCTCGTAACCCGCCTTCTCCGGGGTGATGCCAGCCGCCTCACGCAGCCGCCGGAGCTGAGTGCCGAGCATCATCCGGACGACCGTGCCGCCGGCCCCGGGACCTGCTAATGGCCCGGCCGGCACCCGGCCCGCGGGCTGGGACGTGCTCATCGCAGCTCCCGGCTCATTCTCTGTACCTGATCCACTACATCAGCGGTCACGGCCCACCCCCTGCCAGCACCGGGCACGGGCACCGACGCCACCAGCCCTGCCGATGTAGCCACTAGCTGCCGCTCCTCAGCCTGGCCGCTAGGCCACACCCAGCACGATATCACCGCGCTGCTGGCTCACCCTGGGGTCAATCCGGACCGGCTGCACCAGGGCACGCTCCGGTCACAGGTCGTCAAACTCGCCGTTCTTCACGGCGATCAGGAACTCGGCCACGTCAGTACGCGGATAGATGAGCGCCGGGCCAGCCGGGTGCCGGGAGTTGCGCATCGCGATCCAGTCCTCGGGCAGCTCGGCGACTTCGACACACGCCCCGCTTGGGTTGCTGACGCTGCTCTTGCGCCAGTCCGCAGCCAGCTCGCTGGCCAGGACCCCGTTTTGGACCTGCATCTTTTCTCCCATGACAAGGGGGAACGCACGTGACGAACGAGCGGGCCCGGTGTTCTAATGGCAGCACCAGGCCAGTGCATGGGCAGCCTAACAAACAGATGCATGTGCAGCCGCGCGTGCAGAAGACGTTGCAAACAGCCCGTGCATGGGGCAGGATACGGGCTGTACGCGGCTGTTCCACCTGTTACGACGGGACCAATCCGATCGCGATGACAGCGCATCCATTACGCCTGGCGGCCACCAAGGGCAGCGACGTGCGCTGGCAGTGGATGGCGGCGGCAGCGCAGATGGCCGCCACGGCGACCGGAGCCTGGCCGCTGGATGTCGGTGACGTGGACTGGACGTGCTTTCCCCGGATAGCGACCCGGACCCCGGGCGTCAGCTTGCAGTCGGTTGGGGCAGCCCGCGACTTCGCCGTGAGCACCCTGCAGCGGTGGGAAGTGACGGACCGCTGCGATGACATTGCCGTGGTCGTGTCCGAGCTGCTGACCAACGCGTTGCGGCATGCCCTGCCCGCGCCCGGCAGAAGCCGGCCCCGCTCTCCGGTCCGGCTCGGCCTGCTGCAGCCCGGGCACTTCGTGCTGTGCGCGGTCGCCGACCCCAGCCAGAGTGTCCCGGTGCCCACGGAGCCTGACTTCCTCTCGGAGAGCGGCCGCGGCCTGCACGTGATCAGCGCACTCAGCGACACGTGGGGCTACACGGCACCCAGCGACACAGGCAAAGTGGTGTGGGCCCTGTTCACGGTCCGGCTGGGCAACCTCAGCCAGGAGTCCCCATGGACCGCCGGATCAGCCCAGGGCGCAGCGGATCAGCACAGCGCCGTGGATCAGCACAGCGCCGTGGATCAGCACAGCGCCGTGGATCAGCACAGCGCGTGGATCAGCACAGCGGGGTGGATCAGCTCCGTTCAGCTGATCAGTACAGCACAGCAGGCCAGCACGACACATGGCGGCCGGAGGCACATTGTGAGCGCTCTCAAGTAACTGTAGAGTAGCTCTTCGTATTGCCCAATGCGGGCACCGGGCTGGGTCAGCCGAAGGCGTGGTCGAAGCGGGCACGCAAGCCGGTCAGCCGGCTGATGGGCTCGTTGGCGAAGACCAGCCGGAGGTAACGGTCGCCGCTGGGACCCCAGCCGGTCATCGGGGTCGCTGCGACCTGGGCGCGGGTGAACAGGCGCTGGGACGCCTCCTCGGGGGTGAAACCCATGCTGCGCGTGTCGATCAGCAGCGACCACCCGCCGTGCGGCGGGATGCACGGGTAACCGGACAGCTCGCTGAGGACGCACTCGCAGCGCTGCTGCCAGGTCTGGGTGGCCGCCGCGATGTCCTGCGCCGCGCCCGGATCGCGCAGCGCCGCGGCGACCGCCTGCTGGGCGATGCCGACCTGGCAGACCACGTTGGTCAGGCCAACCAGGCTGATGTCGCCGATGATGCTGGCCGGCCCGGTGACCCAGCCCACCCGCCAGCCGATCATGCGCAGTTCCTTGGAGGCCGAGCCAACCGTGATGGTCCGGGAGGCCAGGCCGGGATGCGCGGCCGGATGCGCCACCGGCTGGCCGTCGAACCGGATCCGCTCCAGCGCGGCGTCGTAGATGACCCAGGCGCCGTGCTGGTGGGCCGCCCGGCGATCGCGTCGTAGTGCTCGGCCGTCAGCGTCGCCCCGGTCGGCATGACCGGGCTCATCAGCAGTACGGCCGCGGTCTGCGGCCCGATGGCGGCGGCCAGGGCAGCCGGGTCGGTGGCCCAGCCCTGGGCATCCGGGACGCAGCGGACGTGCCGGGGCACTCCGCCCGCCAGCCGGATCCGGTTGACCAGGCCGGCGTACACCGGATCGCAGATCACCACCTCCTGGCCGGGTTCCACGGTGGCGAGCAGCACGTTGAGGATGCCGTTCAGCCCGCCCGCCACGGACACGCACTCGGTGGCCGGGTCATACGCCTGCCCGGCCATCGCGCTGACGTGGGCGGCGGCGGCCTCGCGCAGCGCCCGGTGGCCCTGGAACGGCAGGTAGCTGTTGGCGTCGTCGGCGTCCACCGCGGCGTGGGTGACCTGGCGGGCGACGAGCGGCGGCGGGATATCCGTATCCAGGTTCTCCAGGCGCAGGAACCGGGGATCAGCGGCCGCGTCGGCCGCGTCACCGACCCGGTCCACGCCGATCCCGGGGATGTGCTGGAGCCGCGAAACAGGCATGGACCCTCCAGGCGCTGATGCTGATGATCTACGGCTGACGGCCCGCGGCCGCGGGGACGCCGAACGAACTCAGCCCAGTGTCGAGAAGCCGGGCCGCGCGCTCGACGTCCGCGGTCACGGCCTCGTGCACCTGCACCGGGCTGCGGCTGCCGTCCAGGTGCTGACGCAGGCTCTGGAACTGGATATCCCACAGTCCGAGCAGGGCGGCCGCGGCGATCTGCGGCTCCGGGTCGGCCGGGCTCAGCCCGGCCCGCTCGGCCAGGATCCCGGCGGCCACGGCAGCGAGCTGGTCCTGCATGTCCCGCTGATGCGCCCGCAGCGACGGGGTGGTCCGGATCAGGTCGCCGAAGCGCAGCACCGCGGCGCTGGCCTGGACCGGGTCGTCCTGCGCGGCGAGCCAGGACGTCATGCCGGTGAGCTCGTCGTCCAGGATCCGCAGCGCCGCCTGGACCGGCAGGACGCCGGGGTCGGCCAGCCCCGTCCGCAGCGAGGCCATGGTGGTGTCCCACCGGTCCAGCAGCAGTGACTCCTTGGTGGGGAAATAGTTGAACACGGTCTTCTCGGACACCCCGCACTCCGCGGCCACCTCGGACACGCGGACGGCGTCGAAGCCCCGCTCCAGGAACATCTCGGTGGCCGTGTCGGACAGCTGCTGGCGCATCAGGCGCTTCTTCCGCTCCCGCAGCCCCTCGGCCTCGGGCACCCCGGCTCCAGGCACCCCGGCCCGGGCCGGGCGCAACGCGGCCCAGTCCACCGTGCGCGCGTTCATGTCCCCAGGATAGCCCTGTGCATGGGATTTTTTTCTGCTACACTAATTTTATAGTCACTGTAACAAGATGATGTCGTTCTCTGGCCTGAGGAGTCCTCGTGACTGACATCCGCATCGTGCGCGACTACCCGCACCCCCCGGTGAAGGTCTGGCGTGCCCTGACCGACCCAGCCCTCATTCCCCTGTGGACCGCCACCGGCGACGGGGCGCGGGCGGAGGGCTTCTCGGCCACGGCCGGGCACGCGGTTCCAGTTCGTCGCGAAGCCGCGGCCCGGCTGGCGCGGGATCGTCGACTGCGAGGTCCTCGAGGCCCGCGAACCAGCCCTGCTCCGTTACTCCTGGGCGGGCGAAGAGAACGGCGACCTGACCTACATCAGCTACCGGCTCGAGCCGCAGGCTGGCGGCACCCGCTTCAGCTACGAGCACACGGGCTTCACCGGCATCGGCGGGTTCCTGCTGGCCAAGCTCGTGCTGGGCCCGGTCCGCAGGAAGATGCTCAGCGTCGGTGTGCCAGCCGTGCTCGATGACATGGACGACGACGGCGCGCTCCGGCCCGGCAGCACCCTGGCCCCGAAATCCCTCCGGTGACCGGGCAGGCCACCCGGCGCTGGCGTCCGGCAGCGTAGCTGCGCGGGCAGCCCCGGGGGTAACCGGACGTCGGCCAGCTCGGAGGTCCACATCACGACGCGGGTCCGGTCGCCGCGGAACAGGTCGCGGGCGAACTCCACTGGATGGCCGGCCTGCGCCCAGGCGATCCGCTCGACCAGAAGCAGCGGCGCGCCCTCGGCCACGTCCAGGGCCTCGGCTTCGCGGACCCCGGCGGTCACCGGTTCCAGGCTCTCCCGGGCCCGGTGCGGCCGCTGCCCGTACCGCTCCTCGAGCAGCTCATACAGGGACCCGTCGAGCCAGGCACTGCAGCAGGCCCGGGACGAGGGCGGCCGGGAAGGCCGAGTGCTCCACCGCGATCGGCCGGCCATCGGCCAGCCGGACCCGGCGGATCTCGTAGATCTCGTCTCCCTCGGCCAGGCCGAGCGCGGCCGCGGTGGCAGGCCGGGCCGGCCGCTGCCTCGCGGACAGCACCCGGGCCCCGGCCACCATGCCGTGCCGCCGCAACTGCTCGGAGAACCCGGCCAGCCGGGTCCGGTCCTGCTCCAGCTTGCGCTCGGCCACGAACGTGCCGCCGTTGCGGCCGACCGCCCGGGCGACCAGGCCACGCCGGGCCAGCGTGGCGAGGGCATGCCGCAACGTCATCCGGCTCACCCCGAGCCACGCGGCCAGGTCGTGCTCGGCCGGCATCCGGGCCCCCGGCGCCAGCCGGCCCGCCGCGATCGCGTCGGCCAGCCACTCCTCGATCTGGCCGTGCGCGGTGGTACCGGGCTCGCGCACGATCACCGGCGGCGTCAGCCCCAGCTCATCGGGCGCTGCGGGTCCGGCCCTGGGCGGCACGCTCAGTCCGGCTGGGCCGCGGTCCCGGACACCAGGGGTGCGTCATCCCCGGCTGGGGCGATCACCGGCGCGAACTGCTTGCGCCTGCCGGTGATCAGGTAGTACAGGGCACCGATCAGCGTGATGACCACCACCACCGTCCACAGGATCGGGATGCGGTTGAGGAAGGAGATGCCGAAGCTGAGCAGCCCGGCGGTCTGCTCCGGCTTGGGGTTGCTGGCGGCCCGCGGCCAGGCGAAGTTCACCAGCATGGCGCCGCCGTAGAGCAAGGCCAGGATGTTCACCAGCGGGCCCCAGGCGCCGAGCCGGAACGGGGCGCGGACCTTGGGCCAGCCGCGCAGCCGGGCCCGCAGCACGACCAGGTTGCCGAGGAAGTAGCTGAGGTAGATCATGCCGGTCGCGGCGATCGCAATGATGCCGGCCCCGGAATACTTGAGGAACGGCACGGCGGAGAGCACGGCGATCGTGATGCAGGCCCAGACCGGGGTGTGCAGCGTAGGCGAGACCCGGGCCAGCGGCTTGGAGATGGGCAGCTGGTTGTCCCGGGCCATGCCGAAGCAGAGCCGGATCGTCGCGGCCATGATCGACAGGCAGCAGACGAAAATCGCCGCGGACACGACGAGCAGGTAGATGGTGGCCAGCGCGGTCGGGAAGTTCGCCTCGATCACCGTGGCCGGGGTCCATCCCTTGCTGATCGCGGTGTTCAGGTTCGGGATGGCCATCAGCGTGCCGAGCAGGAACACCCCGCCGATGATGAACGCGCCGATCACCGAGAAAAGCACCGCCTTGGGCGCGGCCCGGCGCGGGTCCCTGGTCTCCTCGGACAGAGTGGAGGCGGTGTCGAATCCGTAGATGACGAACAGGCTCATGAACATGGCGGCCAGGAACGAGCTCGGCCCGACGTGCAGGCCGCCGCTGTTCGTCACCACGTGGAAGCCCTGGTGGTTGTGGAAGATCGCGAGCACGACGGCGAACACGAACATGCCGAGGATCTCGAACACCACCCCGGTGTTGTTGATCAGCGCGACCAGCCGCACTCCGTAGATGTTCAGCACCGTGATAACCACCAGCACGATCAGCGCCACCACCAGCTGGGTGTGCAGGCTGGCCGGGTTCAGGCTGTGCCAGCCCAGCCCGTTCAGCGCGGGGATCAGCGCGATCGGGATGGTGGCCACCACCGCGGTGACGGTGAGGATGCCCGCGAACAGGTAGATCCAGCCGGTGAACCAGGAGTAGGACCGGCGGGACAGGTACTTGGTCCACTGGAACACCGACCCGGCCACCGGGTAGTGGCTGGAGACCTCGGCGAAGTTCAGGGCGACCAGGAACTGGCCCGCGGCCACCACCGGCCAGGTCCAGATGAACACCCCGCCGATCGTGGTCAGGCCCAGCGCGAACAGGGTGAAGATACCGGTGGACGGGGAGATATAGCTGAACGCGACCGAGAACGAGCTGAACAGCCCGAGCGAGCGCTTCAGTTCCTGCTTGTAGCCGAACCGCGCGAGGTCGGCGGCATCGGCGTGCTGTTCGGCGGACATCTCGGGGCTGGTCATCGGCTGGTCCTCCCCATGCGATGCGGCGCAGGTTGAGGCGTAGCGTAGGTTCCCGGCTGGTAACTGTCTAGACCCTTTGATCTGGCCAGACCGCTATGCAACGAAACCGAGATTTCGTCTAGACCTTTGCCAGCCGGCGCTTACGCTGCGCTTGCTATGGACGCGCTGTTCGACCGGGTGCCGGTGCTGGCCCGCACCCCGCGCCAGATCGAGGAACTGCCCGGCGGGCTGACCAACCGCAACTACAAGGTGACCACGCCCGAGGGCACGTTCGTCGCCCGGACCTGGACCAGCGGCGGTGAGCTGCTCGCGATCGACCGCGAGCACGAGCACCACAACTCGGTGGCCGCGGCCGCGGCGGGCGTGGGCGCGCCGGTTATCGCCTACCAGCCGGATGACGGCGTGCTGGTCCTCGGCTACCTCGACGGCCGCACGTTCCGCGCCGAGGACGTCCGGGACCCGGCCAATATCCCGCGGATCGCCCAGGCCTGCCAGCGGCTGCACGCGGGCCCGCGGTTCGGCAACGACTTCGACATGTTCGAGACCCAGCGGCGCTACCAGTCGGTGGTGACCGAGCGCGGGTTCGTCATCCCGGGCGGGTACCTGGATCTGCGGCCGGAGTTCGAAAGCGCAAGAAAGGCGCTCGCCGCCCGCCCCGCTCCCACCGTGCCGTGCAACAACGACCTGCTGGCGGCCAACTTCATCGACGATGGCGAGCGGCTCTGGCTGATCGACTACGAATACTCGGGCAACAACGATCCCTGTTTCGAGCTGGGCAACATCGCGGCCGAATCCGCCCTCCCCCCGGACGCCCTGGCGGAGCTGGTGACCCAGTACTACGGCACAGCGTTGCGGAATAAGGTGGCCCGGGCCCGGCTGCTCGGGCTGATCGGCGCGTACGGGTGGACGCTGTGGGGGGCGATCCAGCACGCCGCCTCGGCGATCGAATTCGACTTCTGGGCCTGGGCGATGGAGCGGTACGAGACCGCGGCCCGCGGCCTGACCAGCCGGGACTTCGCCACCCTGATCGAGGACGTGCAGCGCGATGATTAGCCCTGCCAGCCCGGGGGGGCGACCCCCCGGAGCCCCCCGCGAGTCGCCGGGTCGGCGGGACACGCCTGCGGCGCACCCCGCCTCGCCGGCCAGAGCGCGGGTTGTCATCATCGGGGGTGGGGTGATCGGGACCAGCGTGGCCTACCACCTGGCCGAGCTGGGCTGCCGGGACGTGCTGCTGCTGGAGCAGGGTCAGCTGTCCTGCGGCACGACCTGGCACGCGGCGGGGCTGGTCGGGCTGTTGCGGGCGTCGGAGAGCGGGACCCGGCTGGTGCAGTACTCCACCGACCTGTACGCGCGGCTGGAAGCGGACACCGGGCTGTCGGCCGGGTTCCGGCGCTGCGGCGGCCTGATCGTGGCCCGCACCCCGGAGCGGCTGACCCAGCTGCGCCGCACCGCCGCGGCCGCGGACGCGTTCGGCCTGGCCGCCGAGATGCTCACCCCGGCGCAGGCTCGCGAACGCTATCCGGTGATGGCTACCGCAGACCTCGAAGGGGCGATCTGGCTGCCCGGCGACGGCAAGGCCAACCCGGCCGACCTGACCTACGCGCTGGCCAAGGGGGCCCGCAATCGCGGGGTGACGATCCGGGAGCGGGTCCGCGTGACCGGGATCCTGTCCGCCGCCGGGACGGTGACCGGGGTGCGCACCGCAGCGGGCGACGTCGAGGCCGAGATCGTCATCAACTGCGCCGGGCAGTGGGCCAAGCAGGTCGGCAGCTGGGCCGGGGTGACCGTGCCGCTACACTCCTGCGAGCACTTCTACGTGGTGACCGAGCAGATCGACGGAGTGCACCGGGACCTGCCGGTGCTGCGCGACCCGGACGGCTACACCTACTTCAAGGAAGAAGTGGGCGGCCTGGTGGTCGGCGGGTTCGAGCCGGACGCCAAGCCCTGGGTCTCCCCCGACGAACTGCCCTACCCGTTCGAGTTCCAGCTGCTGGCCGAGGACTGGGATCACTTCGCGCCGCTGATGGAACAGGCTCAGCGGCGCATCCCGGCGCTGGGCGAGGCCGGGATCAAGAAGTTCTACAACGGCCCGGAGAGCTTCACCCCGGACAACCAGTTCATCCTCGGCGAAGCCCCGGAGCTGCGGAATTTCTGGGTGGCGGCCGGCTTCAACTCGGTCGGCATCGCCTCCGCGGGCGGCGCCGGGCAGGCGCTGGCCAGCTGGATCCTGACCGGGGACCCGGGCCTGGACCTGACCGCGGTGGATATCCGCCGCTTCGCCGCCTTCAACGGCAACACCCGGTGGCTGCGGGACCGGGTCGGCGAGGTGCTCGGCCTGCACTACGCGCTGCCCTGGCCGAACCGGGAGCTGGCCACGGCCCGGCCGTTCCGCCGCTCCCCCGTGCACCACCTGCTGCAGCAGGCAGGCGCGTGCTTTGGCAGCCGGATGGGCTGGGAGCGGCCCAACGTGTTCGCGCCGCCCAGGACCGCGCCGGTGATCGAGTACTCCTGGACCGCCCCGAACTGGCTGCCCTGGTCCGCCGCGGAGCAGCGGGCGGCCCGCAGTGACGTCGCTGTCTTCGACCAGACGTCGTTCTCCAAGTTCCTGCTGACCGGGCCGGGCAGCGAGCAGGCGCTGCAGTGGCTGTGCACCGCGGACGTCGCGGTCGAGCCGGGCACTGTGGTGTACACCGGGATGCTGAACGAGCGGGGCGGGTATGAGTCCGACCTGACCGTGACCCGCCTGTCCGCCGATGAGTTCCTGCTGATCAGCAGCTCAGCTACGACGGAGCGGGATAAAGATCACATTCTGCAACGGATGCCCCGGGGGACTCACGCCGCCCTGGTCAACGTGACGTCGGCTTATGCCGTGTTCGGGGTGATGGGACCGCGGTCGCGGGACCTGCTGGCGTCGCTGTCCGCGGCTGACCTCAGTGACCAGGCCTTCCCCTTCGGCACCAGCCAGGAGATCGACCTGGGCTATTTCACCGTCCGGGCCACCCGGATCACCTATGTGGGTGAGCTCGGCTGGGAACTGTATGTGCCCGCCGAGTTCGCGGTCGGCGTGTTCGAGACGCTGGCCGCGGCGGGCACCGGGTTCGGCCTGGTCAACGCGGGTTACTACACGATCGAGTCGATGCGGCTGGAAAAGGGCTACCGCGCGTTCGGCCGCGAGCTCACCCCCGAGTACAACCCAGTGGAGGCGGGCTTGCTGTTCGCCTGCAAGCTGCGCACCTCCGTCCCGTTCCTGGGCCGGGAAGCGGTGGAGAAGGCGCGGGCCGAGGGGCCATGGCGGCGGCTGGTGTCCGTGGTGGTGGACACTGGGCTGGCCCGGGGGGACGACCCCCCGCTCCGCTTTCCCGGGGGACTACCCCCGGAGCCCCGGCCCCCGCGCGTCGCTGGCTCGGAGGGGACACGCCTGCGGCGCGCCCCGCCTCGCCAGCGATGCTGTGGGGCGGCGAGCTGCTGCTGCGCGACGGGGTGCCCGGCAGGCCAGCTGACCTCGGCGGCCTGGGGTGAGACCCTGGGCTGCCCGGTCGGCCTGGGCTACCTGCGCGATCCCGGCGGTGACGCGGTGACGCCGGAGTTCGTCCGGGCGGGCTATTACCAGGTGAACGTGGGCGGGGACCTGTACCCGGCCGCGGTCGGGCGGCGGCCGCCGTTCGACCCGGCCGGCCACCGGGCCCGGGGCAGCTGAGGAGTTTTCTCAGCTGGTCCAGAGGACGCGGGCGGCCAGCACCTCGGGGTATTTCTGTTCCGCGTATCGCACGTATCCAGCGCAGTGCCTGGCCATGGCCGCGCGGGCCGCGTCGGCGTCCCTGTTCTGCAGCGAATCAAGGATTGTCTGGTGCGCCTGGAGAATGGCCTGCCGCCGGTCCGCCGGATAATCGGTGCCGAGCAGGGTGCCATCCAGGACTTCGGCCAGTGCATCCACCAGGTAGCCGAATAGCGCGTTTCCGGAGGCCCAGGCGATTACGTGGTGGAACCGCTTGTTCAGTTCCAGGAATGTTTTCTGATCGGCCAGGTCCTCGGCCATCGCGCTCACCATGGCGGACAGCTCGGCCAGCGCGTCTGGGGTAATCCGCTCGGCGGCCAGCCCGGCCAGCAGCGGTTCCAGCGCAGCCCGGGCTTCGGCTACCACGCGGTAGGGCGCGTCGGCGAACTGGAGCAGCAGCATGATGAGCGTGGCCAGGTTGGCGGCCTTGGGCTGTTCCACGACCGGGCCACCGCCGGGCCCTGGCTTCAGCGAAATAATGCCCTGGAGTTCCAGGAAACGCAGGGACTCACGCAGTGTTCCCCGGCCGACCTGGTATTCCTCGAGCATCCCGCGCTCGGGCGGCAGCTTATCCCCCGGCCGCAGTGACATCCGGTCGATGTCCCGGACGATACGGCGCGCCACGATCATAGCGGTCTTAGGAGCACGGGACTCGCTGGCCATGGGTGGTGAAATCCTCTCACGACACTGGATGCGCATCAGCGATCCCGCTTGCGACCCCCGCGATCCATTGTAATGGGTGCTTTCCGGCCGCCGCGGCCATCGGGCGGATTACGGCCTGGCCGGTCCGGGGATTTCCGGTCGCCCGGTCCGCCGCCCGGAGGTTCCCGGGCCCGCGCTCAGCCCGCCCTGCGCCGCCGGGCGGACCCGGGCATGATGAGCACATCCAGACACCGCGCACGGAGGGGGTACCAGCACCATGCCGGTTCAGCGCAGGGCCTGGTGGCGGCGCTGGCCCCGGCACGGCCGCCCGGCGCCTGGTAGCGGTGCGCTGCGGGGAGCCGTGCTGGCGGGGGTGCGGCCGGTCCGGCGGGCAGCTGTCCCAGGTGACGTGCTGGCCGGGATCACCCTGGCCGCCATCGGCGTGCCCGAGGTCCTGGGCTACGCGCGGATCGCTGGCATGCCCGTGGTGACCGGGCTGTACACCCTGCTGCTGCCGATGGCCGCGTTCGCCGTGCTGGGCGCATCCCGGCACCTGGTCGTGGGTGCGGACTCGGCGACCGCGGTCATCCTGGCCGGGGCGCTGGTCAAGCTGGCCGCCCCCGGGTCCGCCAGCTACGTGCGGCTGGCCGGGCTGGCCGCCCTGCTCACCGGCGGCCTGCTGCTGCTGGCCCGGCTGGCCCGGCTCGGCTTCCTCTCTGACTTCCTGTCCCGCACCGTGCTGCTCGGCTTCCTCACCGGCGTCGGCATTCAGGTGGCAGTCGGGCAGCTCCCGGACATGCTCGGGATCACCGCGACGAGCAGTCACACCCTGGTCCGCTTCGGGCAGACAGTAGCCGCGCTGCCCCAGGCGCATCCCGCGACGGCGGTCACCGCGGCCGCGGTCATCGGGGTCATGCTGGCCGCCCGGCGGCTGGCCCCGAAGGTGCCCGGGGCGCTGATCGCCGTCCTCGGCGCGATCATCGTCAGCTGGCTGGCCGGCCTGGCCGGGCACGGCGTGGCCGTGCTCGGGCCGGTGCCCCGCGGGCTGCCCCGGCTGGCCGTGCCCGCGCTGAACCGCCGTGACGCCACCGCCCTGCTCGGCCCCGCCGCGTCCATGTTCGTGGTGATCCTGGCGCAGAGCGCGGCCACGGCCCGGGCCTACGCCGCGAAGTACGGCGAGCCGTTCCGCACCGATGCCGACCTGATCGGCCTGGCCGCGGCGAACATCGCCGCGGCCTTCTCCGGCACGTTCGTGGTCAACGGCAGCCCGACGAAGACCCAGGTGGTGGACGGCGCGGGCGGCCGCAGCCAGCTGGCCCAGCTCAGCACCAGCGTGGTAGTGCTGCTCGTGCTGGCCTTCGCCACCGGGCCGCTGCAGTACCTGCCGATCGCGGCCCTGGCCGCGGTGGTCTTCCTGATCGGTGCCGAGCTCATCGACCTGCCCGGGATGCGGCGCATCCTGGCCGTCCGGCGGGATGAGTTCACCGTGGCCCTGATCACCGCGGCCGCGGTGGTGGTGCTGGGCGTGCAGGACGGCATCGTGGTGGCGGTGATCGCCTCGACCATCGATCACCTGCGGCACAGCTACCGGCCGCGCAGCAGCGTGCTGGTGAAGTCGGTGGCCGGGCACTGGCGGCCCGCGCCGGTGCTGCCGGGCGCACGGTCCGCGCCGGGGCTGGTCGTATACCGGTTCGGCAGCAGCCTCTATTACGCCAACGCGGCCCGGTTCGCCGAGGACATGCGGGCGCTCACCACCGAGGGCAGCCCGCTGCGCTGGGTGGTGCTGGACGGCGCCGCCATCGGCGACGTGGACTACACCGCCGCGAGCGTGCTCCGCATCCTCGTCAGCGAGCTACGTAAACGCGGCATCAGGCTGGCTGTATCCAACCTGCTGGACCCGGTCCAGCAGCAGCTGGCCCGGTACGGGATCAGCGGGGCGGCGGGCCCGCACGAGTACTACGACACCCCGGGCGAGGCACTCGAGGCGTTCCTGCGCTCCGGCCAGGACGGCGGGGCGGCCGGGAACGACCCGGTCCCTCCCCCCGACCCCGGCTCTGGCTGAGCCAGCGGGCTGGTGACCTGCCCGGACGCCCAGCCGAAGTCGATGCGCGAGCGGCCCGGCCCGGGCGCGGACGCGGAGATGGTCACGGTGTCGCCATCGGCCAGGTAGCCGTGTGTCTCACCGTCCGCCAGCATGATCGGCTGCTGCCCGTTGCGGGTCAGCTCCAGCAGGCAGCCTTGCTCCTCGCGGCGGAAGCTGGACACGGTGCCCGAGCCGTACAGGTCCCCGGTGCGCAGCGCGGCTCCGTTCACCGTCAGGTGCGCCAGCTGCTGGGCCGCGGTCCAGTACATCGCCGCGAACCGGGGCTGGGAGATCCATTGGCCGTTGAGGTAGATGGCGAGATCGATGTCCAGCCCCCACGGCTGATCACTGCGCAGGTAGCCGAGCGGTTCCGGATCCTGCCGGGGCGGCGGCACCCAGGCATGATCGAGCGCAGCGAGCGGGACCACCCACGGCGAGATCGTCGTGGCGAACGACTTGGCCAGGAACGGGCCGAGCGGCCGGGATTCGAACGCCTGGATGTCGCGGGCGCTCCAGTCGATCAGCACCACCACGCCGAACACGTGCCGGGCAAAGTCGTCCACCCGTACCTGCTGGCCGGGGGATGACCCAGCCCCGACCAGGAAGCCCAGCTCAGCCTCGAAGTCCAGGCGGCGGGTAGCGGTCAGCGACGGCCGGCCGTGCGCGGGGGCGACCTGGCCGCGCGGCCGGAGCACCGGGGTGCCGCTGACCACGATGGTGCCGGCCCGGCCGTGGTAGCCGACCGGCATCTCCCGCCAGTTGGGCGCCAGCGCCGGGCTGTCCGGGCGGAGGATCTGCCCGGCGTTGGTGGCGTGCTCCAGCGAGGAGTAGAAATCGGTGAAGTCCGCGACCGCGACGGGCAGGTGCAGGGTGGCCTCGCTGATGGCCACCGTGGGCAGGGCGTCGCCCGCCTGGACCAGCCCGGTGAGCCGCTCCCGGATGCGCTGCCAGGCTCGCGGGCCGCGGGCCAGGAACGCGTTCAGGTCCGGCTGGGCGAAGACCGGGTCGGTGAAGGTGCGCTGCAGGTCGATGATGTGCGCGCCCAGGCCGGCCCCGGCCCGCGGGCTGAGCCCGGGCGCAGAGAACACGCAGTACGGCAGGGCGTGCTCGGTGAACATCGGTGAGCTCACGGCATGTCCAGGCAGATCGCGGCGAGCCGGACCACGGTCACTGGGGTAGGCCAGCCGGGAAGGAGCGGGCCAGGCCGTGCCACACCGCGTCGTAGTCCGGCTGCCGGTGCGCCGCCTGCAGCGCCTGGCTGGTCGGGATGATCATCCAACGGCTCTCGAACATGACGGCTAGCGTGTCGTCGATCTTCTGCGGCCGCAACTCGGCGGTGCTGGCCCGGGCGAACGTCTCGGCGTCCGGCCCGTGCGAGGCGAACGTGTTGTGCAGGCTGGCCCCGCCCGGCAGGAAGCCCTCGGCCTTGGCGTCGTACGCGCCGATCACCAGGCCCATGAACTCCGACATCACGTTGCGGTGATACCAGGGCGGCCGGAAGGTGTCCTCGCCCACCAGCCAGCGCGGCGGGAAGATCACGAAGTCCACGTTGGCCAGGCCGGGCAGCTCGGATGGCGAGGTCAGCACGGTGTAGATGGAGGGATCGGGGTGATCGAAGCTCACCGTGCCGAGGACCATGAAGGTCGCGGTGTCGTACTTCACCGGCACGTAGTTGCCATGCCAGGCGACCACGTCCAGCGGGGAATGGTCGTACTCCGCGGCCCACAGGTTCCCGGCGAACTTCTGCACCACCTGCGCGGTGGCGTTGCGGTCCTCGAAGTGCGCCGTGGGGGCCAGGAAGTCGCGCTCACTCGCCAGCCCGTTCGCGCCGATCGGGCCGCGCTCCGGCAGCATGAACGGCGCGCCGTAGTTCTCGCAGACGTAGCCGCGAGCCGGGCCTTCGGGCAGCCCGGCCCGGAACCGGATGCCACGCGGGATCAGCGCGATCTCCCCCGGCCGGACCAGCAGCCGGCCCAGCTCGGTGTGCAGGTCCAGGGCACCGAGCTGGGGCACGAACAGCAGCTCGCCGTCGGCGTCCACGAAGTAGCGGTCGGTCATGGACGTGGCCGCCGCGTACAGGTGCACGGCCATCCCGGTGCGGGTCCGGGTGTCCCCGTTGCCGCCCATGGTGTAGAGCCCGTCGATGAGGTCAGCCGGGCTATCCGGCATCGGGAGGGGATCCCAGCGCAGCCGGTTCGGATCCGGCTCAGCCTCGGTGAACGGCGCGGCGCGCAGGCTACCGTTACCGATCCGGGTGAACCGGGGGTGGGCAGCCGACGGCAGCACCCGGTACACCCAGGTCCGTCGGCTGGCGGCCCGCGGCTGGGTGAACGCGGTGCCGCTGATCTGTTCCGCGTACAAGCCCAGTGGCGCCTGCTGCGGTGAGTTGCGGCCGGCCGGGAGGGCCCCGGCGACCGCCTCGCTGACGAACTCGTTCCCGAACCCAGGCTGGTAGCGGTACTCGCCGTCGCTGGCCATGGCACCCCTCCCGTCGTCGGCCTGACTCCTGCGCTGGCACCGACCATAGCGGCCCGCCCCCCGCTGATCTCCACCAGCGAACGGGAATGGGGTCAGCCGGTGTCCGCCTGCAGGATCTCGCCGGGGCCCCACGTCGGACGACGCCAGGACGCGGGCGTCCGGCTGGGTGACCCAGGCCAGGCCGGATCAGATTCCCCATCCGCGATCTCAGTGGAAAGGCAACGCTACAGCCGCCGCCGGGCGAGTAGCAGAGGTTCGGGTACGGCGGCATGGCGGCGGTGAGCGCCACCCCGGCCAGCAGGTAGGGCCCGCTGTGGCTGGTCAGGCCCGTTCACTGGCCTGGCTTGCGGCCGGCCCAGGCCCGTTCGGAGGCTTCCAGCCAGCGCAGATCCGCCTGCAGCCGCAGCACGATGCCTTCCAGCAGCAGCCCGGCGGCTGAGCCGTCCGGCTCGGCTATCGCGGCCCGCTGGGCGTCCCGCAGCCGGCGCAGCAGCTCGCGGCGCTGCGCATCCACGATGGCCAGTGGGTCCGCCAGCCGGGCGGCCGCGGCCGCGACCAGCTCCGGAGCGCGGCTAGCGGCCGCGACGGCGCGGTTTCCCGCGGTCGGCCTCCCCGGCACCGCCCGCCAGGCCGGCCCGGCGCAGCGCGTCAGCCATGGCACCACCGGCACCGCCGCCCGCACTGCTGCCGCCGCCCGCACCGCCGCCGCCCGCACCGCCTCCGCCGGTACCGCTGCCGCCAGGGCGGTGACCGGCTGGCCGGCCGCCTGCCGAGCGGCCCTGGCCTGGGCCGCCCGGCCCGTCCCGGCCGGTGGCCGGGACGATCGTCATCCCGGCTGCCGCTGGCTGGCTCGTCGCTGAGGCGCATGGTGAGCGAGATCCGCTTCCTGGCCAGGTTGACGCTGACCACCTTGACCCGGACCACATCACCGGACTTGGCCATCTGGCGCGGGTCGGTGATGAATTCCCTGGACATCGCGGACACATGCACCAGGCCGTCCTGGTGCACGCCGATGTCGACGAACGCGCCGAACGCGGCGACGTTGGTGACCACGCCCTCCAGGACCATGCCGGGCGCGAGGTCCTCCATGGTCTCCACGCCCTCGGCGAACGTGGCTGTGGCGAACGCGGGCCGGGGGTCACGGCCAGGCTTCTCCAGTTCCCGCAGGATGTCGGTGACAGTCGGCAGGCCGAACCGGTCGTCGGTGAAGTCCTGCGGCCGCAGCGAGCGCAGCACTGCTGTGTTGCCGATCAGCCCGGGCAGGCCTGTCCCGGCCGCGGCGATGATCCGCCGCACCACGGGATAGGCCTCCGGGTGCACGCTCGAGGCATCCAGCGGGTCATGCCCACCGGTGATCCGCAGGAAGCCCGCGCACTGCTCGAACGCTTTCGGGCCAAGCCGGGGAACATCGCGCAGGGCCTGGCGGCTGCGGAACGGCCCGGCGCTGTCCCGGTGCGCCACCATGGCGGCGGCCAGCGCCTCGCTGATGCCAGAGACCCGGGCCAGCAGCGGGACGGAGGCGGTGTTCAGGTCCACGCCGACCGCGTTCACACAGTCCTCGACCACGCCATCGAGCGACCGGGACAGCTTCACCTCGGACAGGTCGTGCTGGTACTGGCCGACGCCGATCGACTTCGGATCGATCTTGACCAGTTCGGCCAGCGGATCCTGCAGGCGGCGGCCGATGGAGACCGCGCCGCGCAGTGACACGTCCATGCTGGGCAGTTCCCGTGAGGCATAGGCCGACGCGGAGTACACCGAGGCGCCTGCCTCGGACACCACGATCTTGGTGAGCTTGAGCTCCGGATGGGCCTTGATCAGGTCCGCGGCGAGCCGGTCGGTCTCCCGCGAGGCGGTCCCGTTGCCGATCGCGATCAGCTCGACCTCGTGCTGCGTGGCCAGCCGGGCCAGCACCGCAATGGATTCCGCCCACCGGGCCGATGGCTTGCCGCCGGCTGCCGCCCGCCGCCCGGGACCGGTTCAGCTCGTGCGGGTAGATCGTGTCCGTGGCGACGGGCTTGCCCGTCCCGTCCAGCACCGCGACCTTGACCCCGGTGCGGAAACCAGGGTCCAGGCCCATCGTCGGCCGGGTGCCCGCCGGCGCGGCGAGCAGCAGGTCGCGCAGGTTGGCGGCGAACACGGCCACGGCCTCGTCCTCGGCCCGCTGCCACAGCCGCATCCGCAGGTCCACGCTGAGGTGGACGCTGATCCTGGTCCGCCAGGCCCAGCGCACGGTCTCGGCCAGCCAGCGGTCCGCCGGGCGCCCGGCGGCCGCGGGGCTGGGCTGGTCCGCGAGGCTGAACCGCCGCGCGATGGCGGTCTCGTAGTCGCTGCGCTGGTCCGCGCCGTCGCCCGGGGGGCGGCCTGCGGCGGGCGGCAGGCCCGCGGCGGGCGGGTCACCTGGGTCCAGGGTGAGGTCGAGGATCTCCTCCTTTTCCCCGCGCAGCATGGCCAGGATGCGGTGCGAGGGCAGGGCCGGGAAGGCCTCTGCGAACTCGAAGTAGTCCGCGAATTTGGCCCCCGCCTCCTGCTTGCCTTCGCGCACCCGGGAGACGAGCCGGCCACGCGACCACATCCGCTCGCGCAGCTCACCGATCAGGTCAGCGTCCTCCGCGAACCGTTCGGCCAGGATCGCCCGGGCCCCGTCCAGGGCCGCCGCCACATCAGGCACGCCCTTATCCGGGTCCAGGTACGCCGCGGCCGCGGCGCGCGGGTCGAGCTGCGGGTCCAGCTGCGGGGCGGCCAGGATCTGGTCGGCCAGCGGCTCGAGTCCCGCCTCCCGGGCAATCTGGGCCCTGGTGCGGCGCTTCGGCTTGTACGGAAGGTAGATGTCTTCCAGCCGCGCCTTGGAGTCAGCGGCCATGATGCGCGCTTCGAGCGCCTCGTCGAGCTTGCCCTGGGCCCGGATCGACTCCAGGATCGCGTCCCGCCGCTCGGCCAGCTCCCGCAGATAGCGCAGCCGTTCCTCCAGTGTGCGCAGCTGCGCGTCGTCGAGGCCGCCGGTCGCTTCCTTGCGGTAGCGGGCGATGAACGGCACGGTGGCCCCGCCGTCGAGCAGGTCCACGGCCGCTTTGACCTGCCGTTCCCCCGCACCGAGTTCCCCGGCGATCTGGCGCTCGACAGGCACCGCAGCTCCCTGAGCGGGCGTTGTCACGATCTCGGTCCGCCTTCCCAACTGGACTGTCACTGGTCCCTGGCCCAGCACATCATGGCTGGCCCGGCACTGCATTGTCCCGCGCCCACGGGGGCAGGTGCAGGCACCAGCCAGGATGGGCATGATGGCAGCTGGGCCGCGCCCAGGGACCGGCCCGGCTCAGAGCGCTTGTGACCAAGGGAGATAGCGACCCTCGGGTTTTACATCGCCTACCGGCTGGCGGAGGATTATTTGATCGTGCCCAGGATCATGGGCCGGACGGTTGACGTGCCCGCGGTGGTGACGGTGGTGGCGGTTCTGCTCGGTGGGACGCTGATGGGGCTCATCGGTGCCCTGATCGCGATCCCGGCCGCGGCCGCGCTCCGGCTGCTGCTGCACGAAGTGACGTTCCACCGGCTGGACTCGAGCTGACTGGGGGCACCCCGCGGGCGGGGGACAACGGGGCGACCGCGCGGCCCGGCGCGCTGGACGCAGGCACTCAGCAGGCATCTCCGCAGCGATCACGGCTGCGGCGGATCCTGCGTGCCTCCCGGCGGCCGCTGCGCCGGGTGGTGCTGCTGTTCATCCTGGCGCTGATCGTCGAGTACCTGGTGATCCCCGAGCTGGTCGGGGCGAGCAAGGACCTGTACCTGCTCGGCCGGGTCGGGGTGTTCTGGACGATCGCCGGGGTGGTGCTGGAAGTGGCCTCCCTGTTCTGCTACGCGCTGCTGACCCGCGCGCTGCTGCCGCCGGAAGGACGGCCGGGCATGTCCAAGCTGTTCCGGATCGACCTGGCCGCCGCCGCGGTGGCGCACGTCATCCCGGCGGGCACGGTGGGCAGCGCCGGCGTCGGCTACCAGCTGTTCACCTCCGAGGGACTGGATGGTACCGACGTCGCGGTGATGATGGCGACCAAGGGCATGGGCTCCACGGTCGTGCTGAACGTGCTGCTGTGGCTGTCGCTGGTGATCTCCATCCCGCTGGCCGGCTTCCGGCCGATCTACGTGACCGTGGCCATCGTTGGGGCGGTCCTGCTGGCGGCGATGGCGACGCTGGTGGTCGGGATCATCCGCGGCGGCAGGCGGGCCGGGCGCATCCTGCGCGCGATCGGCGACAAGATCCCCGGGGTGGGCGGGGCACGGCTGGAGAACATCGCGGTGCAGGCCAGCGACTCGCTGCGGCGGCTCGGCAGCGACCGGCGCGTGCTGGTCAGCTCGCTGACCTGGGCGGCGCTGAACTGGCTGCTGGACGCGGCGTCGCTGTGGTGCTTCATCGCCGCGTTCGGCAGGTTCACCAACCCGGTGGGGTTGTTCGCCGCGTACGGTATCGGGAACGTGCTGGGCGCGATCCCGGTCACCCGGCCGGGCTGGGCGTGATCGACTCGCTGACCCCGGTGCTGCTGGTGAGCTTCGGCCTGACCCGGAGCGTGGCCACGCTGGGCGTGCTCGGCTGGCGGCTGGTCAACTTCTGGCTGCCGATCCCGGCCGGTGCGGCCGCTTACATCTCGCTCAAGGTGCCGCGGGGCGCGGACCGGGCCGCGATGCGCCAGGCGTTGCGGGAAATGGTCAGCAGCCACAAGCCGGCCAGGAAGCAGGAACCCACGGCCGAGCAGGGGGGCACTGCGGACGAGCAGGAAGCCGCTGCGGACGAGCAAGAGACTGCCGAGGACCGGTCCTGAGCAGGCGTCGTCCTGCCGCCTCGCCCGGCCCTGGGACGGACCATAACCGCTCAGGGGTCATGGGGCTTCCCGATGGTGGCCTATGGCGGGGACGAGTACCGGGCTGGTGTCACCGGCGGTTACCGGTACCCGCCCGGTGACCTGGGTGCCGTGGCACCGTCTTCCCCCCATGTCACAGACGGCGGGGGCTGTCTCGTCTCGGGTATCAGAGACAGGCTCTGGAATCAGGAAGGTGATGGTCATGCGGGTGTTCGTGGCAGGCGGGACCGGGGCCATCGGGCGGCGGCTGGTGCCGCAGCTCGTGGCCCGTGGCCACCAGGTGACGGCGACGACGACGAACGCGGCCAAGCTGGGCTTGCTGGAGCAGCTGGGCGCGGACGGCGTCGTGATGGACGGGCTGGATGCGGCGTCGGTCGGTGAGGCGGTGGCCGCGGCCCGGCCGGACGCGATCGTGCACCAGATGACCGCACTTTCCGTGGCGCACGCCGGCCAGCCCGATTTCAAGCACTTCGACCGGTTCGCCGCCACCACCAACCGGCTGCGCACCGAGGGGACGGACCACCTGCTGGCCGCCGCCGAGGCGACCGGCGTCTGCCACATAGTCGCGCAGAGCATCGCGCAGAGCTTCAAGGGCGGACGGGTGCTGACCGAGGAGGACCCGCTGGACGCGGGTCCGGGGACGATGGCGCGCACGTTGGCGGAGGGGGTCCTCCACGTCGAGGACGTGGTCGTCAAGGCCGGCGGCGCGGCCCTGCGCTACGGCCCGCTCTACGGGCCGGGCGCTACCGACGACCAGGTCGAGCTCGTGCGCAAGCGGAAGTTCCCGCTCGTCGGGGGTGGCACCGGCTACTTCTCATGGGTGCATCTCGACGACGCGGCGAGCGCTACCGTCCTGGCCGTGGAGCAGCAGGCGAAAGGCGTGTTCAACATCGTCGACGACGAGCCGGCCCCGGTCAGCCAGTGGCTGCCCTACCTGGCCGCGTGCGCGGGGGCAAAGCCACCGATGCGGGTCCCCAAGTGGCTGGCCCGGCTGCTGGCCGGGGAATTTGCGGTGAAACTGATGACCGAGGGGCGCGCCTTCTCCAACGCCAAGGCCAAGCGGGAGCTCGGCTGGGAGCTGCGCCACCCGTCGTGGCGGCAGGGGTTCAAGGAAGAGCTGGCGTGAGCAGAGCCGAGGAGTTCGAGCAGCTGCGACCGCTGCTGTTCTCGATCGCCTACCGGATCCTCGGCAGCGTGAGCGAGGCCGAGGACGCGGTCCAGGAAGCCTGGCTGCGCTACGCGGCCTCCCATACACAGCCCAGATCGGCCAAGGCCTTCCTCTCAGCCGTGGTCACCCGGGTCTCGATCGACGTGCTGCGCTCGGCCCGCGTCCGGCGGGAGCAGTACGCCGGGCCGTGGTTTCCTGAGCCGCTGCTGACCGACCCCTACGAGGACCCGGAGCGCTCGGCGGAGCTGGCCGACTCGGTGTCGATGGCGGCCCTGCTGCTGCTGGAGCGGCTCAGCCCGCTCGAGCGCGCGGTCTTCGTACTGCGGGAAGTTTTCGGGTTCAGCTTCCCGGAGGTCGCGCCGGCGGTGGGGCGGTCGGAGGCGGCGTGCCGCCAGCTCGCGGTGCGGGCGCGGCGCCACATGGACGCAGGCCGGCCCCGGTTCGAGGCCGACCGCCGGGAGCGGGAGGAACTGGCGGCAAGGTTCTTCGGCGCACTCCGGGAAGGCGACGTCGAGGGCCTGCAGGAGCTGCTCGCCGCTGACGTCCAGCTGGTCGGGGACAGCGGCGGCAAGGCCCCAGCGTTGGCCAGGGCCATCGTCGGCGCCGGGAATGTGGCCCGGGTGCTTGCCTCAATCTTCCCCTGGCTCCTCCGGATCGACGTGACGGTGGAGCCGCACGAGGTGAACGGCCAGCCGGGCGCGATCTTCCGCGACCGGGACAACAAGGTGCTCTTTACCTTGACGCTCGACGTACTCGACGGGCAGATCCAGACGATCCGCTCGGTGAACAACCCCGACAAGCTCGGGCACGTGGGCCCGGTGGCGGACGCCTGGGCGGTCGCCCGCGAGGTGAACCAGGCTCGCCGGCCTACGGATTGACCGGAAGAGCTGACCGCGCTGCAGACCTGTACAAGCAAGTCTTCGGCAACTGGCCGGGGACGGGAGTTGATGAAGCGGGAGTAGAGCCTGGTCAGACGGCCTCAGCCGTCCCACGTCATGGCACTGCCCAAGCGCGGAAGGGATCGCCGCCGACCTGCCGCAAGCGGATGGGGGAAACGGATGGGTTGGCGCCTCCACCCTCACCCGCCCCGCAGGCCACTTGACAAATCAGATTCCACATAATCGTGGCGGAGCGTCACGCGAGCCGCGGACGCGTGGTCGTGGTCGTTTCCGGCTGGCTAGCGCGCGGTCAGCCGCGCCTGCCGGGGCACGGGACCGAACCGGCCCGTCTCGAAGTCACGGAACGCCTGGGCGATCTCCGCGCGGGTGTTCATCACGAACGGGCCGCCGACCGCGACCGGCTCGCCGATGGGCTGGCCGGAGAACACGATGACCCGGGCCAGGTCGTCACCGTCCGGGGCGCGCAGCTCGAGGGAGCTGGGGCCAGCCGGGCCGGCCGGATCGGACCAGGCCACCTGACCGGCCTGGAGCAGCTGCCTGGCGGCAGCGACCGGGCCGGACAGGACGTAGAGAAAGGCCCGGTCATGGGCGGGCAGCTGGTAGGTGAAGGTGCTGCCTGGCTCGATGCTGAGCGTCATCCCGGTGATCGGCCAGTGGTTGCGGGCAGGCCCGGTGGCCGTCTCTCCCGGGCCTGGGCTGCCTGCAGCTGCGTTCGCCGCGGCTGAGCTGACCGTGCCGGAGATCACCGAGGCCGAGGCCCCGGGCACCGCCAGCATGGCCTGGCTGGCGGCCCGCAGGTCCTGGTACCGGGTCTCGGCCATCTTGGCGGCGGGCGGCAGGTTGACCCAGAGCTGGAGGGTGTGCGCGTGCTCGTTGCGGAAGGCCAGCTCCCGGTGGATGATGCCGCGGCCCGCAGTCATCCACTGGACGTCGCCCGGGGCCAGCACGCCCGCGCTGCCGAGGTTGTCGCCGTGCTCCAGCGCGCCGTCCAGCACGATCGTGACCGTTTCCAGGCCGCGGTGCGGATGCCAGTCAAAACCGGGCGAGCTGAACCAGTCTTCCGACATCAGCAGGAACGGATCGGACAGCGCGAAGTCCCCGGGCGCGATGACCAGTGCCTTGTTGTCCACCTGGGCGTCGGGGCCGAGCGCACGCACGCCGTGCGTGCGGTCGATCCGGCGGGGCCGGGCGGTGGGCTGATCAGGCATGGTTCCTCCGCTTCCAGGGACGCAGCGGCCGGCCGCCAGCAGCGTGCAGCCCAGCTAGCCAGCCCAGCTAGCCGGCCGGGCTGTCCGGCCCGGAGACGGATGGCCAGCCAGGGGCTGGCCCGGCACCGGGCCGTCTTTTCCGCCATGCTCCCACCCCCGGGTGACGCAGAACCAGAGCAGGGTGCCGCCCAGCATCCCGCCCGCCGCCCGGGACAGGCCGGTCGCCGGGGGCAAGCCGGGCTGGCCGGAGTGGCGCGCCAGACGCACGTCAGGACTCTCCCCGCAGGCAAATCCGGCGATTACCCGGAATTCCGGGGTTTAAGCGTTATCTGCACTTCTGCCAAGGAACGGCACAACGCGCAAGAATTGCACTATGCCGTCTCGATGAGCTGATTTCCCTCAGATGTTGATTCGCCTGCCGGTGGCCGCGCGTGGCGGTATTGCGCGCCAACCTCAGCCAGGCTCACGCCGCGAGTCGTCAGGACCGCTTTGGGCCACGGGCACCCGGCCAGGCGCCGGGGTGCGGCGCCCGGCCGGGCCGGGATCCCTGGGCGGCACGGTCAGCGGCTAGATGTTGCCATCGCCGTCACTCGGGCCGCCGTTGTTATCAGCATCATGATCGCCTCCATCGCCCTGCGGGATCGGGTTGGCGGGTGGTGACGTCATGACCGGCGCCGGCGTGGTTGGCGGGGGCGGGGGCGGGGGCGCAGAGGATGGCGGCGCCGCAGGTGCCGCAGGTGCCGTGGATGGCGGCGCGGCGGGCGCCGTGGACGGCCGCACGGCAGGTGCCGTGGACGGCGCCGCGGAATGGTGAGCGGCGGGCGTCTTCGACGGCGTGGTCACTGGGGTGGCCTTGGCTGAGGACGCTGGCTTTGGCTTAACTCCAGCGGAGTGTGTTGTTCCGGCGGCGCAGCCCGCGGCAAGCGCCGCGAGAAGTGCGAATCCGGCCGCCGATCGGATGAAGGTGAACGACATACATGTCCCCCGCAAATTGACGATGATCTGGAACGGCGGCCGCCGGGCTATCAGCCATAACACGTAGCGCGACGGCCAAGTGGTTCAGCGTGCGCCGGGCTATCGCAAAGGCGGCAAGATCACCGGAGGTGATGAAGGCTCCTTGGCTGACGATCCGGTTCCCGTAGCAGCAGGGCGGCTGCTGAGCCCGCCCTCAGCCGGGGCTCCCGGAGCGCTGGGCTGCTGGGTTCAGACGGGCCAGTGCGTCGGAAAGGGAGAGCGCCGCCGCAGGTCCTCGCGCACGTCGGCACCGAGGTGGCGGGTCTCCCGCCGGTTGAAGACAGCCCCGGCGGTGGCGCCGGTGAGCAGTGGGCCGAGTGAGAGCGCACTGCGCCCGGTCCGGGCGATGAGCCGGCGCTGCAGCCGCTTGCGCAGCGGGGATCCGACGGCCAGCGCCAGCCCGCCGGGCACGAACGCCACCCCGCGGCGGTTCGCCCAGGCCCCCACGTAGCTCATCATGCGCTCGGGGGCCGTCCCCGGCGCCCGCATGCTGTAGACCTCGTGCAGCTCGGCGACCAGCTTGATCTCGATACCGACGAGCGCCAGGGTCTCGACCGCAATCTCGACCGGGGCGGTCGGCAGGGGCAGCACCATGGCCGCTCCAGCACCCGCGCCGACGGCAGCCGCGACCCGGGACGCGCCCCGGATCAGCTGATCGGCGAGTTCGTCCGGGCCGAGGCCAGGGAACTGGGCGCGCAGCGCCCGCTGGTCACGCACGGGCAGCCGGGGCGCCATCGCGAGCACCTCGGCCGTGAGCCACCTGATGCCGGACCGGACCCCGTGCCAGGTTACGCCGCCGGACCGGCGGGCGATCCGGGACATGGCCGCCGCGATCCGGCGCCGCCGAGGCGGGCTGGGCTCCTCGCTGACCTGCCGGACCAGTTCGGCCGCCTGCCCGGAGATGTCCGGGGGGCCGCCTATCCCGTAGCCGCCAGCGTCTGGGCGGTCGGCGGAACCGCCGCCAGGAGAAGCTGGGTCGGCGCCAGAGCCGACGGGCGCTGGGCGGGCTGAGGCAGGGCCGGGGTTGTCCATAGCGTTACGGCTACCCGCGGCAGGCGGTCCTACGCCTGCGCTTGGTTGTGCTGCAGCTAGCAGGCGGGCATGCGCTCAGATGGGGCTTTCTGGGTGATGGAAATCCCATTCCTGCAGGGCTGCGACTGCGAGCCAGTCCAGCCCCTGCCCTGCTTCCGCTTCCACTCCGCCCGCCAGGGCGACGAGCAGGGCGGCGGCGGCGTAGCCATCCGTGGCATCGGCGGGCCGCGCGTCACCCTCCAGGGTGTGCACCAGCATGTCCTTGGCGGCAGTGGCCCGTTCCGGAGCCACCGCATAGGACCCGGCCAGCGCGGCGACAGCACGGCGCACGACCCGCTCCGCCAGCGCATCGGTCATTGGCACTCGTCGTCCCGGCACAGCGCCTCCTATCAGGGAACGCTGGCATCGTACTGGCGCGCGCACGCCCGGCGGCGATACCAGGCGCACCCGGAACGGCGTATCTGTCGCTTGCTGTGGATCGCCCACTGTGGGTCGCGGGCGCCCCGGCTACGCGGAGCCCGGGGTGTGCTGACACCAGCCACACCGGGCTAGGACTTGCCCGCCAGGTCAGCTCGGACCCGGGCGGCCGGCGGCCAGGTCAAGGTGGAGCCGGACCAGATCCTTGGCGTGCCGGATGATGGCGTCGTCGCCGTCGGGCTGCCGGGCGAAGGCGAACTTCACCAGAGCATCAGCGATCTTGATGGCCATCACCAGGGCCAGCTCGGTGGTCCCGTCGATGTCAGCCCCAAGATCCGTCTCCATCAGCCCGGCTAGCTGGGCCGCGAGAAACGAGTCGTTGTCCGCGGTGACGTCCAGCAGATGAGCGTCCACCACATCACCGAACCGGACCGCGAGAAACCCAGGGTCCTCGCGGCACATGTTGACGAAGAGATCGATCGCGATATCGGTGACCGCGTGCCAGTGCGCGGGCCGTTCCGCCTGGACGAGCCCATCCAGGCGGGTCAGGTAACGGTCCAGGTTGCGCGCGGCCAGCGCGTGCACGATGGCTCGCTTGTCCGCGAATAACTGGTAGAGGATCCCGGGTGACACCCCCGCCCGCAAAGCCACGTGCGACGTTGTCATCTTCTCGTAGCCACGCTCAGCGACCAGCGCGCCTGCGGCGTCGAGGATCCGGTCCACCCGGATCGCGCTACGCTCAGGCGCGGGCAGCCTGCGCAGTGGCACCTGCGGATTGGGTTCCCTATCACCCGGATAGTCCGACATCATCCGAGTATCGCCGTTTGGCCAGCCCAGCACCAACCCACCGGACCGCGAGAACCGCCCGCAACCCCGTGGCAGGGCGCCTGGCTGGTCGGATGAGCGCGACCGCGCCGGATAAGATTGCGCCTTCTTTACGTTTCCAGGCGTTTTAGATTGCAATTTCTTTTCCCTGTCCGGGTGATTTAGGTTGCTATGCTCCCCCCGGGCGTCCTGACTGGAAGCACCGGCCAGGGGCTCCACTTAACGGCCGGATTCACGCCCGCAAGTGTCCATTGACCATTCGGCCGCGTTCTGCTCGCGCCGGGGCGGGGGTGCAAGCCGCATGGCATCGACGGCCGCATCCCCGCGGCGGCCCTGGCTGCAGCCCCGGGGGGCCGAGCCGGACCAGCCAGGCCGGCCGTCACTCAGCGACCGGCTGCCGAGCCCCTGGATTTTCCCGCTACTCATCTTCGCCATTACCTGGCTGCTGATCCTGGCGGCCTGGTATGGCTCGGCCGTCATTTATGGCCAGCACCACCCGTGGGCCTGGCATTTCCTGTTCAAGGACGCCAACTTCTACCTGGGCATCGCCGAGCACGGCTACCCGGCGCGGCTGCCCTCCCCGTGGAACGGCAGCCCCGTGGCGGGCCGGGCCGCGTTCTTCCCGCTCTTCCCGCTGCTGATCCACCTGGCCAGCTACCTGACCGGCGGCGATTACCTGATTGCCGGGCTCATCGTCAGCGTGCTCGGCGGGGCCGCATCGGCGGTCGGCGTCTGGGCCCTGGCGGCCCGGGTGTGCGACCGGTGGGTCGCCGACCGCGCCGTGATCCTCTACTGCCTGTTCCCGGGCGCGATGACGTTCGGCATGCTCTACTCCGAGCCGCTCGCCGTCGCTCTCGGCGCGGCCGCCCTGCTGGCCCTGGTCAGCCGGCGGTGGCTACTGGCCGGAATCATCGGCGCCTTCGGGACCGCGGAGCGGCCGACAATGATCATTTTCGCGGTGGTCGCGGGAGTTGCCGCCTTCCAGGCGATCTGGACCCGCCGCGAATGGCGAGCGCTGCTCGCACCGGCGCTGACCCCCCTTGGCATCCTCGCCTTCTTCGGCTATCTCGGCCCCCGGTACCACGACTATGCGTTCTGGTTCCGGGTCGAGCATGCGGGCTGGAACCAGCACATCGACTTCGGTGTGCACACGCTCCACATGGTGTTCTGGGCGGACCCGGGCACGTCCAAGTACACAGTCTTCAACGTGCTGCTCATCGTCATGTTCATCGCCGCCGTGGCCGGCATCGCCATGACCCTGGCCGCCCGGCTGCCACTGCCGGTCACCTTGTTCGGCATCCTGGTGGTGGCGATGTGCGTGATCTCTAGCGGGCAGAGCACCAAGCCCCGGTTTGTCTGGTCCGGGTTCACCCTCTTCATCGGCGCGGCCGCGAAACTGCCGCGGGCCATCTACTGGCCGGTAGTCCTGCTATCCGCGGCAAGCCTGGTCTTCCTCACCGGGTGGTGGCCGCACCACTGGATCGGCCCGGCGCCCTGAGCGGGCCCGCCTGCTGAGCAGCCGGAGTCCGGCTGCTCAGCAGGGGTCCGGCTGCTCGGGGAGGCGGGCCAGGATCAATGTGGTGTCGTCCTCGGCATACCGGCGCAGCTGCTGGGCGAGCTTAGCGCAGGTAACGGCCAGCGGCCCGGAGGCGCTGGCCAGCGCGGCACGCACCGCCTCGATGCCCTCGTCCACTGGTCGGCTGCGGCTCTCCACCAGGCCGTCGGTGTACAGGGCGAGCGTCGCCCCCGGCGGCAGGGTGAGCTGGACAGCGTGGAAGGTGGCTGCTCCCAGGCCCAGCGGCAGGCCCTCCGGCAGGTCCAGTACCTGGGCCATGCTCCCCGGGAAGGCGAGGATCGGGGGCAGGTGGCCGGCCCGGGCGATCGTGACGGACCGGGCCGCCGGGTCGAGAACGGCGCACACGCAGGTGGCGAACGCCGGATCCTTCAGCGAGCCAGCCATCCGGTTCAGCCTGTCCAGCAGCATCTCCGGCTCCAGGCCCGCCTCGGCCAGTGCGTGCGCCCCCGCCCGGAGCTGCACCATCACTGTGGCGGCGTCCGGCCCGTGGCCCATCGCGTCCCCGACCATGAGGACCGTGCGGCCATCGGGCAGCGGGATGATGTCGTACCAGTCGCCGCCGATGATGTAGTCCGCTGCGGGCTGGTAGCAGTGCGCGATCTCAAGGCCCTGCGGGTGGCAGGCTCACGCGGTAGCAGGCCGCGTTGCAGCGCCTCGGCGGTCCGCTGGGCCCGGCCAAACAGGATGGCGTTGTGGATGCCAGCCGCGGTGCGGGCCGCCAGTTCTTCGGCCACCGCGACCTCGTGGTCAGCGAACGGGCCGGAGCCGGCCGTGCGGGCGAGGACCAGGAAGCCAGCCACTCCCCCGCGGGCGGACAGCGGAACCGCGAGGAACGTGGCGTAGTCCGCCATGGTCGCCGGGTCGCCGTACTGGCCGCCGGGGATGCGGGCGGCGGCCGCGTCAGCCGGGCTGAACAGGACCGGGCGGCGCGCGGCCACACAGCGCACGCAGGGGGTGTCTGGGGCGAACGTCAGCACCTCGCCGGGCGGCAACGCGGCCCGCCCGGCCGACCCAGCTTGCCCGGCCGACCCAGCCTGCCCGGCCGACCCAGCCTGCCCGGCCGACCCAGCCTGCCCGGCCGACGCAGCGAGGCTGGCCGACCCAGCGGGGCTGGCTTGCCTGGCCTGCTCGGCGGGAGCGGTGGGTCCGGGAGCGGCCTGGCCCGCCGGCCCGGCCGGACTGGTACCGGGAGCTAAGGCAGCCGCGACCCGCCGGGCGGCCAGCTGGCCAGCGCCCTGCGGCGCGGTCAGCTCACCGCCGGCCAGCAGCCGCTCGAGCACGTAGATCTCCGCAATGTCGGCGAAGCCCGCAGCGGTGACGTCCACGACCTGCTGGGCGATTTCGCCGAGGTCAAGCGTGCCGCCGAGGCGCAGGCCAGCCTGGCTGAGCAGCTGGTGTCTGGCGGGCACCACCGGGGTGGCGGTAACGGCCGCCTGGCCGGGCACGTCCAGGCAGGCCAGCGGCTCGACCTGGATGTGCACCAGAGCCGTCCGGCCATCCGGCATGGCGGCGGCCAGAACACCGGCCCAGGGAACCCCGGCGCTTAACGCGGCATCCAGCGCGTCCCGGCCTGCCGGGACCAGCAACCCGCTGAAGCGCTGACCGAGGATCTCGGTTACGGATCGCCCGAAAATGGCACCACCGGATGAACTGCACGACGTGACCCGCGCGTCGGCGGTCACGATGAACGTGGCTGCGGCAGGGATATCCGGGGCGCCCCCGGCCTGCGCAGCGGATGGACCGGCCCCCGCTGGCCACCGCGCTAGCTGCACTGGAGCCCCTGGCACTCGACCGTCCGGCCCAGCCTGGCCCGCAGACGCAGCCGCTGAGTGCGCACCAGCTCAGTGCGCACTAACTTAGTGCGCACTGATTCAGCCCAGGCCACCTGAACGTGTGCCACCTGCATTCCAGTCTCATCCCCAGTTGCCTCAGCGCGGGCAGCTGCCACGCCCGTCCGGTTCCGCAGGGCCCCGCGTCCCGCCTCGGTACGGGCCACCCAACGCTACTCCGTTACTGGTGGTAAAAGATGGCTAGACGCGGCAATGGTCCGGTACTGGTGGTAAAAGACGGTTAGATGCGGCAATGGTCCGGTTGGTTGTGATATCGGGCTGCGCTGAATGGCGCGGTCGCCAGCCGGTAAGCTGCCCAGGTTCCCGCACGGCCGAGGTTCCGCACGGCCCCGGTTCTACCTGCGATGACAGCCCTGGTCCGCCCGTAGGGAAGGCTGAACACATGAGCCACAGCGGCATGCAGCGGCCGCGGCGACGACGATCGACCCTCGTGGTCATCGTGGTCGCCGCGCTGATCGTGGTCGTCGCCGCGGCGGCGGGAGGTGGCTACTTCCTGCTGCGCACCAAGGGCAGCCCGCAGCAGACCGCCGCGACGTACCTGCTCGACTGGTCACACGACAGTTACTCGGGGATGGCCAAAGTCACCGTGGACGCACCCCGGTCCGGGCTGGCCGAGCCGTTGCGGCAGGCCGCGACCCAGCTGGGGCTCAAGCACCTGGACCTCAGGCTGGGTCAGGTGACCACAGACGGCGGTGCCGGGCAGGCCCGGTTCACCGCGGCCGCGGACCTGGCCAGCGGCCACTTGTGGACCTACCGGGGGATGCTGTCGCTGGTCCGGCAGAACCACGCCTGGTGGGTGAAGTGGAGCACCACCACGATCTACCCCGGGTTCCGCCCGGGCGACCGGTTCGTGCTCAGCGCGGTATGGCCCGCCCGCGCGCAGGTGCTCGCGGCGGACGGGACCGCGCTGAGCTCACCGCAGGTGATCGCGCAATCCGGCTCCCTGTCCCTGCTCACCGGGACCGTGGTCGCCGCCACCGCGGCTCAAGCCAAGGCGCTGGGTGCCCCCTACCAGGCGGGCGACCTGATCGGCCAGGGCGGGATCGAGGAGGCCTACCAGAAGCAGCTGGCGGGCCAGCCGTCGCTGGCCATCCGGATCGAGGGGCCGGGCAGCCAGCTCGACGCCACGGCCGCCCGGTTCGCCGCTGTCCCCGGCACCGCGGTGCAGACCAGCATCGACATGCAGGTCCAGATGGCCGCCTCGCAGGCGGTCTCGTCCGCGGCGACCACGAAGCCGGTGGACATGGTGGCCATCCAGCCGTCCACCGGCAAGGTGCTCGCCGTGGTGGAGCGGCCGGGCGGCTTCGACCGGGCCCTGCAGGGTGTGTTCCCGCCAGGGTCGACCTTCAAGGTGGTGACCGCGTCCGCGCTCGCGAACACCGGCCTGACCCCGGCTAGCGGAGTGCAGTGCCCGAGTCAGGTGGACATCGGCGGCAGGATCTTCCACAACGACGACAACGAGCAGCTGGGCGCGACCAGCCTGCAGACCGCCTTCGCAGTGTCCTGCAACTCGACTTTCGCGATGCTGGCCACCGAGCGGCTGAACGGCAGCTCGCTGGCCTCCATGGCCAGTACGTTCGGCTTCAACGCTGACGCCGAGCTCGGCATCCCGGCCACTCTGGGGCACTTCAGCACCCCGAACGACCCGGTGGACCTGGCCGCCGACGCCTTCGGCCAGGGCACCGACCTGGTCAACCCGCTCAGCCAGGCCAGCGAGGCCGCCGCCATCGAGGACGGCACCTGGCGTCCTCCGTTGCTGGTCACCAGCCCGGCGCCACGGCAGACCACCCAGCCGCACCAGATCAGCACGGCCATTCTGACCACGCTGCGGCCGATGATGCGTGCGGTGGTCACCAGCGGCACTGCCGCGGGGGTCGGTTTCCCGCCCGGGGTGTACGGGAAGACCGGCACCGCACAGTACGGCACCGGCGCCAACCCGCCATCGCACGGCTGGTTCATCGGCTACCGCGGCGACCTGGCGTTCGCGGTCCTGGTCGAGGGCGGCGGCCTAGGCGCAGACAGCGCAGGCCCAGTCGCCAACGCCTTCCTCCGCAACCTCTGACCCCCGCCCAGCCCTTAGCCTGAGCCCCATCCCTCAGCCCGCGCCCCGGCCCCTGATCCCGGGTCCGGGGCTGGTTCCGGCCGCAGCGCCTGATCCCGCCCTCGGGGCCTGCTCCGGCCCCGCGGCCCCAGTTATGTGCGTGGCTGAAACGCGACAGCTCCGCCCGCGTCAGTGACGGCTCCGCCAGCGGCTCATCTCGCCTGAGTCGGTAAAGCGCTCCATGAGCATCGAGTCGCCGCGGAAGATGGGCGTCCGGCGGACCCGGCGCTCGATCGAGCTGGCCGACATGGTGTAGCCGAGGAACAGGAACAGCGATACACCCTGCACCATGATCTGCAACCAGATGTGCGGCGCGGTCCAGTCGTTCAGCGCGTGCAGCACGGCCGCCATGGCCAGGCCGAGCAGGATCAGCTGGATCCGACGCCGCGGGAAGTTCACCGCCACCCCGATGAAGAACGCGGACACCCCGGCCCAGATGGCGTGGTCGAAGCCGTCCACGAACACCCGGTCCGCGAACAGCAGCACCGACGCAACGGCCTGGCTGTTCACCACCGCGGAATGAATCCCCACGATGTAACCGGGGGTGTAGAGCGCTGACTCGGCCACCCCGAAACCGAGCCCGGCCACGGTGCCGAGGAACATGCACATCCGCACGCCCAGCTTGACCGAGCGGAGCCGGAGGATCAGCAATGCCGCCAGCAGTACCGGCAGTGCCTTGGTGACTTCCTCGTTCACCCCGACGGCCAGCGAGTCGATCAGCCCGAGTGGCTGATTCGCGCGGCCGAGATGGTCGTTGATCGGGATGGTTACGAGCTGGATCCAGATCAGCACCCATGCCACGATGCCGACGCCGGTCAGCGCCTCCAGCCGCCGCACCGGCCCGGGCCGGATCAGCAACCAGAACGCGATGGCCCAGAGCGGTGCCACATACAGGCTGTAGACCCAGCCGGGCGTGGTCAGGCTCTGCGATGAGGAGAAGATCGCGAAGAAGGCCAGCGGGAGCAGCCCGTACGGGATGACCAGCAGCCGCACCACCTGGTGCCAGCCTGGGTTGTTGAACCAGCTCCGGACCGGGATCAGGATTTGCAGGGCGGTGACCAGGTCCTCCCGGCCCTGACCTTCCGGAGGCTCAGGCATCCCGAACCCCGGCACAGCCCGGATCCCGTGCGGCGCCCCTGGTGATCCGCCCGGAGCGGCACCTGCCGCGCCGGCGCCGCCCGGAACTGCACCCGGCCAGCCCGGGGATGCGGACGCCTCGCCTGGGCTGCCCAGCATGCCCGTGGCTGGCACGGTTTCGACGCGTAGCACCGGCCCCTGCGGCGAGGCCAGCACGAAGTCCATGGGCTGATCGATCACCACCCGGGTTACGGGCTGCCCGCGCAGGAAGGTCCCGGACCGGCCGAGGTTCTCGAACACCCAGCTGCCCTGCTCGACGGTCAGCTGCGCATGCTGCCGTGACACCGCGGGGTCGCTGACCACGATGCTGTTGTCCTGGCTGCGCCCGACCCGGACGGGCTGCCCGGGCGGGAAGCTGACGCGGCGGCCGTCGAACGTGACCTGAAGCTCGTTCATCACCTGCTCGCTTTCACCGCCTAATGCAGCCCCAGAGTTACGCCGATCACCACCACGACCAGCACGATAGCGGCCACGATCAGGGTGATGAGGCGCCCGCCCAGCTCGCCCCGGCGGTTGCTCAGCTCGCCCCGGCCACCCGGGGCAGGCTGGCCCGGGTCCGCCCGGGCCACGGCCCCCTCCAGCCCACTGGTCGCCTCCGGCCCATTCTCCGCCTCCCGCACGGTACTGGCGGCTGCCGACGCGGTATCCGTCCGGGCCGGCGCAGGATCAGCGCGGGCCGTCACCACCTGAGCCGGCAGCGTGTGCGTGTCCGCGTCCGCGTCTGCGTCCGCGGGAAGAGTCTCCCCAGGAACGGTGTCCCCAGGAACGGTGTCCCCAGGAACGGTGTCCCCAGGAACGGTGTCCCCAGGAACGGTGTCCCCAGGAACGGTGTCCCCAGGAACGGTGTCCCCAGGAACGGTGTCTGCCGGACCAGCATCCCCGGCACCAACATCCGCCGGAACAACATCCGCGGGAACGGTGTCCGCCGGAATCGTGTCCGTAGGAACGGCATCCGCGGGAACCATGTCCGCCGGGACCGTGTCCGCCAGCATCGGCGCGGGCTGGGCCGCGGTAGGCACCGTGTTCGTCCGGACCGCATCCTCGGCCCCCGCATCCTCCGCCGCCGCGTCCCCCGCCGCAGCCGCGGCAGCCTCCCCCGCCCCGGGGCTGACCAGCAGCGCGATCGTGGTGTCGTCACCGCTGCCATCATGGGAGGCGCACTGGGCCGCCCACCCGGGCAGCTCGCTGGCGACTCCGGCCACCCCCTGCTGGGCCAGCAACCCGGCCAGCTCCCGGCCGAACTCCGCCGCCCACGGGCTGGAGAGCTGGGCGTTGCCGTAGCCGTCGGTCGCGAGCAGCACGCCGAGCAGCGCGGTCTGCGTGGTGTCCACGGCCGCGACCCGGAACTCGCGCACCGCCTGCGGCTCACACAGGCTGGTCGTCTGCTGGCCGTCCAGGGACGGGTCGTCCGGCACCGGCCGCAGCGCCGCGCCGCCCGGCTGCACCGCGACGATGTCGCCGTCGCCGATCTGCGCCAGCAGCAGCCAGTGCCGCCACACCGTGGCCAGCAGCAGCGTCGAGCCATACGCGATCACGGCGTCGTCGCCGGGGAACCGGAACGCCTCCTCGCGCGAGCTGAACGGCTCGGCCGCGAGATGATCGGCCACGCCCGCGCGCCACCGGTCCACGATGGCCGGGACCACGACCTGGCTGATCTCGTTCTCCAGCTCGGCCTGGCTGGCCTGCGCATCCAGCTGGCCGGCCCGGTCTCGCATCACCTCACTGGCCACGGTCACCGCCAGCCGCGACCCGTGGGCGCTGCGGAAATGGCGCCAGTGCCCGTGCCCGTCCGCGACCGCGGCGACCAGCCCGGCGGGCGCGGCAGCCTCAGCGGCCGGCCCGGGCACGGGCTGGGTGGCCACCGCATCCTGGTTGGGCTGTTTCGAGCCGGAATGCGACGCGCCGCGCTCCGTCGCGGTCAGCGCCTGCCATCCGCCCCCCGGACCAGCGGCTTCACTAGCGGAACTGGCCTCCCCTGGCGCGCTGTGCATCACTGGATCGTGCCATATAACCCACACTTCTCCGCAACGGGCATGGGCCGGTCAGTTAGCCACAGTCCAGAGCCTGGCAGAGCCAGCGGCAGGAGCGGGGCCCGGGGCCGGGGCCAGCAGCACCGGTGCGAGGGTCACGCGGCCATGTCTTCCGCAACAGCAGGCAGTGGCGCGCCGGTCACCCCAGCCGGCAGCCTGCGGGTCAGCACCAGCCCGGCGCAGGCCGCGAACGCAGCCACCGCGAACGCAGCCGTCACCCCCACCAGCAGGCTTTGGCTGGCGGTCACCGCCGCGCCGCCCACCCCGACACCGAGCGCGGTGCCGAGCACGTCGGCCAGGTTGAGCGAGGCGGACGCCCAGCCCTCCCGGCCGGGCGGCGCCTCCCGCAGCATGATCAGCGTGATCGGGGCGTAGGCCAGCCCCATGCCCAGGCCCGCCACGGTCCAGGCGGCCAGGCCAGCCGCTACCGGCACGGCCGGCTGCGCCGCCAGGATCATCCCGGCGATGCCGAGCACAACGATCAGCATCCCGGTGCGCACCAGCCGGCGTCCCTCCCAGCGCTCGTTCAGCCGGGCCTGAATCCAGGAACCGGCCGTCCAGGCCAGCGTGGAGCCGGTCACCGCCAGGCCGGCCAGCACCAGGCTGCGGTGCCGGACCGTGGTCAGGGTCAGCGTCACGTAGCCATCCGCGCCGAAGAACGCGAACGTGAGCACGCCACGGGCCAGGATCGTGGCGGGCAGCCCGCGGTGTGCGGTCAGCGTGCCGGGCGGGGTCAGCCGGCCCAGCGCGGGCAGCCCGGCCGCTACGCCCGCCACGATCAGCGCCGCCCCGATCACCCCCGGGCCGATCGCCCCCAGGCGGGCCAGCCCCAGACCAGCCAGCCCAGTCCCCGCGACCGCCCGGGCGGCGAGGGTGAGTCCGCCCAGGATCAGGCCAGCCCCAGCTGCCACGGCAAGGCCGTCGGCCAGCCGGTGCTCGGCCGCCTGCTGGGCCGGCGGCGGCCCGAGCCGGACCAGCGCGGGCACGGCGATCGATCCGCTGACCGCGACCACCGGCAGCAGCCCCAGGAACACCCAGCGCCAGCCGAACACGTGCGCCACCTCGGCGCTGAGCGCCGGGCCGACCAGCCCGGGCACGACCCAGGCGGTGGACAGCAGGGCCATCATCCGGGCCCGGACCGGGCCATGCACGCTGCGGCCGATCGCGGCGTAGGCCACCGCCGGGACAGCGCCCGCGCCCAGGCCCTGCAGCACCCGGCCGGCCACCAGCACCAGCATCGACGGGGCCAGCCCGGCGACCGCCAGCCCGCACCCGAACAACACCAGCCCGACCACGAACGGCGGGGCCGGGCCGCGCCGGTCGGCCTCCCGGCCGGCCAGCACGATGCCGACCATGCTGCTGAGCATGAACGCGCTGAACACCCAGCCGTACAGGCGCAGCCCGCCGAGGTCACGGACGACGAGGGGCAGCACGGTCACCACCGCCAGCGCTTCCGAGGCGACAAAGGTGATCGTCAGGACCAGCCCGGCGCTCAGCGCCCGGGTCTGCGGGGCCCACAGCGCCCGTATCCGGCCCTCGCCCATCAGCCCATCAGCCCGTTCCTCCGTCGCCCTCGCTTTCCGAGGGTACGGGCCGAACCCGGCATCAGGTCCAGCCCATTTCCCGGGCAGCACTACGATGCCGGGTGGGGTGACGATCAAGCCAACGGCGACTAGATCAGGAGGCATCATGGCGGCCAAAGGAAGCGCAGAGTGGAAAGGTGACCTGCGGGGCGGCAACGGCACGTTCACGGCCGGGGACACCATCGCAGGCGAGTACTCCTTCCGGTCCCGGTTCGAGGACGGTCCCGGGGCCAACCCGGAGCAGCTGATCGCGGCGGCGCACGCGTCGTGCTTCTCGATGGCACTGTCCAACATGCTCGCGGAGGCGGGCAGCCCGCCCGACTCGGTGCGCACCGATGCCACGGTCACGCTGCGGCCGGTGGACGGTGCCCCCACGATCACCAAGATCGAGCTGGTTACCGTGGCCCGGGTGCCCGGTCTCGATGATGCCGCGTTCCAGGAGCACGCCGCGGCGGCCAAGGCGGGCTGCCCGGTGAGCCGCGCCCTGGCCGGCGTGCCCGAGATCACCCTGGACGCCACCCTGGCGAGCTGACCGCGCCGCCCGGTAGGGGCGGCTGACCGGCCGGGTGCCGCAGGGAAGCAGGCGCCCGGCTCGGGTGTTGGGTAGCTGGGGCCCCTGGACGAACCCGCCCACGCGCTCCCGCGTATTGCCATGGAGACTGCTACCTTGCCACCCACGCTCGCGGAGCTGCGAGCACGCCTGCCCGGGCTGATGCTGCGCGACCAGCGCCGGCTGAGCCAGCAGGCCGATACCGCCGCTGCCCTGCGCGACCCGGCCGCGCGCGAGCGGGCGCTCGGCCGGCTGGCCCGCCAGCTGGACACGGCCACCGCCCGGGTCGAGGCGCGCCGCCAGGGCGTGCCAGCGATCACCTACCCGGCCGACCTCCCGGTCAGCCAGCGGAAGGACGAGATCGCCGCGGCCATCCGCGATCACCAGGTGGTGATCATCGCGGGTGAGACCGGGTCCGGCAAGACCACCCAGCTGCCCAAGATCTGCCTGGAGCTGGGCCGCGGGGTGACCGGCCAGATCGGGCACACCCAGCCGCGGCGGATCGCGGCCCGCACTGTGGCGCGAGCGGATCGCGGACGAGCTGGGCACCGAGCTCGGCGCCGCGGTCGGCTACAGGTCCGCTTCGCCGACACCTCCAGCGACGCCACGCTGGTCAAGGTGATGACCGACGGCATCCTGCTGACCGAGATGCAGCGGGACCGGCAGCTGCTGCGCTACGACACGCTGATCATCGACGAGGCGCACGAGCGCAGCCTGAACATCGACTTCATCCTGGGCTACCTGAAGCGGCTGCTGCCCAGCCGACCCGACCTGAAGGTCATCATCACCTCGGCCACGATCGACCCGGAGCGGTTCAGCAAGCATTTTGGCGGAGCCGAATCAAACAAGCAGAGTGGCGGAGCCGAATCAAACAAGCATTTTGGCGGAGCCGAATCAAACAAGCAGGGTGGCGGGGCGCCGATCATCGAGGTGTCCGGGCGCACCTACCCGGTGCGAGGTGCGCTACCGGCCGCTGGCCGACTCCCGACCGACCCGGACGGCGAGCCCCGCGACCAGGTGCAGGGCATCCTCGACGCCGTGACCGAGCTACGCGCCGAAGGCCCCGGTGACATCCTCGTGTTCCTCAGCGGCGAGCGGGAGATCCGGGACACCGCGGACGCGCTGGCTGACGTCGGCGGCCTCGAGGTGCTGCCGCTGTACGCCCGGCTGTCCGCGGCCGAGCAGCACCGGGTGTTCCAGCCCCACCGCGGTCGGCGGGTGGTGCTGGCCACCAACGTCGCAGAGACCTCGCTGACCGTGCCGGGCATCAGGTACGTGATCGATCCGGGCACCGCCCGGATCTCCCGGTACAGCCAGCGCACCAAGGTGCAGCGGCTGCCGATCGAGCCGATCTCACAGGCCTCGGCGAACCAGCGCAAGGGCCGGTGCGGCCGCACCTCGGACGGCGTGTGCATCCGGCTGTACAGCGAGGAGGACTTCGCCTGCCGCCCGCGAGTTCACCGACCCGGAGATCCTGCGCACCAACCTGGCCTCGGTCATCCTGCGGATGGCCGCGCTGCGACTCGGCGACATGGCCGACTTCCCGTTCGTGGACCCGCCCGACTCCCGGAACATCACGGACGGCGTCCGCGCTGCTGGAGGAACTCGGCGCGTTCGCTCCCGGCCGACGGCGGCCCCCGGCTGACCGACGCTGGGCCGCAAGCTCGCCAACCTGCCGGTCGATCCGCGGCTGGGCCGGATGATCCTGGAGGCCGGACCGCAACGGCTGCGCCCGGGAGGTGCTGATCATCACCGCGGCGCTGTCCATCCATGGACCCCCGGGAGCGGCCCGCCGAGTCCCGCGAGGCCGCCGACGCGATGCACGCGCCGGTTCGCCGAGCCCGGGCTCGGACTTCCTCGCCTTCCTCACCCTGTGGGAGTACCTGCGCGACCGGCAGCGTCGAGCTGTCCGGCGTCGGCGTTCCGCCGGATGTGCCGCCGGGAGTACCTGCACTACCTGCGGGTCCGTGAGTGGCAGGACGTGTACGGCCAGCTCCGCCAGGCCGCCGCGGGACGTCGGGCATCGTGACCGGGCCCGGCGCCTGCCGCCGCGGCCGGGGCCGAGCCCGCTGGCCGCGGCACGGCGGACGGCGCGGCCCGGTTCCCGGCCGACCTGGCGGCCCGGGTGCACATGTCGCTGCTGGCCGGGCTGCTGTCGCAGATCGGGATGCGGGACACCACCGCGGTACCGCGCGGCAAGCGCCGCGGCCCGGCTGAGTTCGCCGGGGCCCGCGGCGCCCGGTTCGCCATCTTCCCGGATTCGGCGCTGGCCCGGAAGCCACCGGCCTGGGTGGTCGCGGCCGAGCTGGTGGAGACCTCGCGGCTGTGGGCCAGGATCATCGCGCGGATCGAGCCGGAATGGGCCGAGCCGCTGGCCGCGCACCTGGTCCGGCGCAGCTACAGCGAGCCGCGCTGGGACGCCCGCCGGGGCGCGGTGCTGGCCACCGAGAAGGTGACCCTGTACGGGCTGCCGATCGTGGCCGGCCGGCACGGTCAACTACGGCCGCATCGACCCGGCCCGGCCCGGGAGCTGTTCATCCAGCACGCGCTGGTGGAGGGCGACTGGCGGACGCACCACCAGTTCCTCGCCCGCAACCAGCGAACTGCTGGCCGAAGCGGAGGACCTGGAGCGCAAGGCCCGGCGCCGCGGCCTGGTCGCCGACGACGAGGCCCTGTTCGACTTCTACGACCAGCGGATACCGGCGTCGGTGACCTCGGCCCGGCATTTCGACGCCTGGTGGAAGAAGGCCCGGGCCGCCGACCCCGAACTGCTCACCTTCTCCCCCGCCGACCTGGCCGGCCCGGCCGCACAGCAGATCCGGCCCGCTGACTTCCCGGACCGCTGGGGCGAGTTCCCGGTGTCGTATGACTTCACCCCGGGCGAGCCCGCGGACGGGGTGACCGTGGACATCCCGCTCGCCGAGCTGAATCAGGCCAGCGCCGCGGAGTTCGGCTGGCAGGTGCCCGGCCGCCGCGAGGAGCTGGTCACCGAGCTGATCCGGACCCTGCCGAAACAGCTGCGGACGGCGTTCGTGCCCGCCCCGGACACGGCCCGGGCGGTGCTGGCCCGGCTCGGACCGGCGCACGGCGACCTGCTGGATGCGCTGGGCGCGGAACTGGGCCGCCTCGCCGGGGTGCAGATCCCCCGCTCGGCCTGGGATCTGTCCCGGCTGCCCGCGCATCTGCGGATCACGTTCCGGGTGGTGGAATCGGGCCAGGTGCTCGCGTCCGGTAAGGACCTGGCCGCGCTGCGCCAGGAACTGCGCCCCCGGCTGCAGGCAGCACTGGCCGAGGCGGCGGGCGGGCTGACCCGGTCCGGGCTGCGCAGCTGGGACTTTGACGAACTGCCCCGGGAGTTCAGCCAGGGGCGGGTGCGCGCCTACCCGGCGCTGGCGGACACCGGCGACGCGGTTGACATCCGCCTGTTCGACACCGAGGCCGAGGCCAGTGCGGCGATGGTGCGCGGCACCCGGCGGCTGCTGCTGATCGCCGTGCCCTCCGGCGTGCGGGCGGTCGGCAGCCGCCTGCCGGTCAGCGCCAAGCTGGCGATGAGCCGGCACCCGTACCCGAGCGCGGGCGCGCTGCTGGACGACTGCGCGGCCGCTGCGGCCGATCAGGTGATCATGGAAGCGGGCGGCCCGGTGTGGGACGCCGCGGGCTTTGCCCGGCTGCTGGAGGCGGCCCGGACCGGACTGGCCCCGGCCGCCGCGGACGTGGTCGCGCTGGTGGCCCGGGCCCTCACCCAGGCGCACCAGGCCGAAGCCGCCCTGGGCCGGGTCCCCTCTCCGGCGCTGGCCCCCGGCTACGCCGACCTGCGCCGCCAGCTGGCCGGGCTGATCTACCCGGGCTTCGTCGCCGAGACCGGCGCCCGCCGCCTGCCCGACCTGGTCCGCTACCTGACCGCGATGAACCGGCGGCTGGAGAAGATGCCGGAGAGCCCAGCCCGGGACGCTGAGCGGATGGCGGGGGTACACCGGGTGACCGACGCCTGGCAGCAGGCCCTCGCCGCGCTGTCCGCGCCGCGCCGGGCCAGCGCGGACGCTCAGGCGGTCCGCTGGATGATCGAGGAGTTCCGGGTCAGCCTGTTCGCCCAGCAGCTAGGCACGACCGGGCCGGTGTCAGAGCAGCGGATCCAGCGGGCCCTGGACCGGCTCACCGGGCGCTGACCCTGCCCCTGGCAACCCGTGTCGCCAGCGCGCACCCCGGTCGTACAGTGTCATCCATGACAGGTGAGGTGTCGCCGCTGGACCGCGGTAACGAGGCCGTCCCGGCCGCCGGGATGCGGGCGTCGCACGAGGACCGCGACCGGGCGGTCGAGATGCTGCGGGTGGCCGCGGGTGACGGCCGGCTGACCGCCGAGGAACTCGACGAGCGGCTGGAAGTGGCGCTGACCGCGCGTACCCAGGGCGAGCTGGCCGCGCTGGTCGCGGACCTGCCCGCCGCCCCGGGCTCAGTGCTGCCAGCGCCTGTCCCGCCCGCCAAGGACGTCGTGCACATCGAGTGCCGCAGCAGCACCACCAAGCGCAATGGCCGCTGGGTTGTGCCACGGCGGATGGAGGTTCAGGTGACCAGCGGGCATGTACAGCTGGACTTCACCGAGGCAGTGATCACAGAGCCGCTGCTATACATCGACGCCCAGGTGCGCAGCGGCACCCTGCGCCTGGTGACCAGGCCGGGCATCCTGGTGGACACCGACGACGTGGCCCTGCGCAGCAGCCAGGTGCACGTCCGGGAGCCGTGGGGCCCCGGAGCGCCAGCCCAGCTGCGCATCCAGGTGTCCGGTGAGATCAGCAGCGGCATCATCGCGGCCAGCCCGCCGCGGCTGCGCCGCACGTTCTGGGAATGGCTGCGCCGCCGCCCCCACCAGTACGCCCTCCCCGCCGCCCCGCCCCGCTGAGCCAGAACTGCATCCAGCACGCCCCGTGCCGGTCGCCAGGCAGTCATAATCGGAGCATCACACCAGGGCCGGGCCGGGCGGCAGGGATCTTGCTTCCGTGGCCGCGGGCCCAACGGCCCCGCCCGCCGGTTGTGCAGCGAGCAAAACTGCTACCGTGTTGGCCGGGCTCGCGGTGGCTGGCGGGTACTAGGCGGGCGAACGCTGGAGGCACCGTGAGTGAGCCGTTTCCGTCGGCCACCCACGACTTCGCGCCGGGCGCGCAGATCGCCGGCGACAAGATCGTGGAAGAGATCGGCCGCGGCGGCATGGCCGTCGTCTACCAGGCCCGCGACACCCGGCTGGAGCGCTGGGTCGCGGTGAAGATCCTCGCTCCGCAGTTCGCCAGCGACGACGGATTCCGGCAGCGGTTCATCCGGGAATCCCGCGCCGCCGCAGCGGTCGATCACCCGAACATCATCCCGATCTTCGACGCGGGCGAGGCCGACGGCGTCCTCTACATCGCCATGCGCTTTGTGAGCGGCCAGGACGTGCACAGCCTGCTCCGCCGGACCGGCCCGCTGCCGGTGACGCGGGCAGCCGGCATCATCAGCCAGATCGCGGCCGCGCTGGATGCGGCGCACGCCCGCGGCCTGGTTCACCGCGACGTCAAGCCCGCCAACATGCTGCTCACCGACCCATCCGCGAGCACCGCTGATCATGTGTACCTGTCGGACTTTGGCATCAGCAAGCAGGTGGACGCCGCGGTGAGCCTGACCGGCACCGGCCAGCTGGTGGGGACTCTGAACTACCTGGCACCCGAGCAGATCGAGGGCCACACCGTGGACGGGCGCGCCGACCAGTACGCCCTCGCCTGCGCGGCCTACGAGATGCTGGCGGGTGAGCCGCCGTTCAAGCGGGACCAGAGCCTGGCCGTGATCTGGGCTCAGCTGTCAGCGTCCGCACCCCCGCTGACCAGCAGGCGCCCCGACCTGCCCGCCGCCCTCGACCAGATCTTGGCCAGGGCCCTGGCCAAGTCCCCGGCCGACCGGTACGGCACGTGCGGGGCCATGGCCGCATCCTTCGAGGCCGCCTGCGGGCTGGCACCCGGCGACCGGGCCAGCGCGGCCGCGGGCGGGCTGGCCAGCCCGGGCCCGGGCGGTCCCGGGTTCCCGGTGACCGGCGCCGCGGCCGGTGCCCGGTCCCTGGATCCCGCCGCATCCGGGTCTGCTCCCCCCCGCCCTGGCTATCCCGGATCGGGCTACTCCGGGCCCCCTCAGCCCGGATCGGGCTACCGGGCCCCCTCAGCCCGGATCGGGCTACTCCGGGCCCCCTCAGCCCGGATCGGGCTACTCCGGGCCCCCTCAGCCCGGGCCGGGCTACTCCGGGCCCCCTCAGCCCGGGCCGGGCTACTCCGGGCCCCCTCAGCCCGGGGCCGGTTATCCTGGGCCCGGTTACCCCGGGTCGGGTTACCCGGGACCTGCGTCCCCCGAGGCAGCCACGCCAGGGGCCGCGCTGGCCGGGACCGCTTACCGCGGGCCAGTCTCCCCTGGGGCCGCACTGGCCGGGGCGGTTCCGCCAGCGGCCCCGCCAGGAGCCAGGCCAGGTGGCTTCAGCCGGCCAGCGCCCGGCGGCTACCAGCCGCCGCCGCGGCGGCGGAGCCGGGCCTGGGTCGTCCTGGTGTGCGTGGCCGTGCTCGTGGCCGCGGGCGCCGTCTACGCCCTGCACCGCCACCGCTTCGCGCCCACGGCCCCCACGGCGCCGGGCACCGCTTCGTCCACGGCCCCGGCTACCAACGCCATCAGCGCCGGCGGCCCGGTCCTCACCCTGCGGGCGTACGTGGCGGCCATCAACGCCCGGGACTACGCGCGGGCGTGGGCTCTGGGCGGCAAGAACACCGGGTCCAGCTACGCCAGTTTCGTGCAGGGCTTCAGCACGACCCAGCGGGACACCCTGATCGTTCAGGGCCGGTCCGGCGACCAGGTGACCGCAAAGATCATCGCCCTGCAGACCGACGGGTCGGTGAAGACCTTCCAGGGCACCTATACCGTCGTGAACGGCGTCATCACCAAGTTCGATACGCACCAGGACAGCTGAGTCCCGCCGCCGGGCGGCGGGCTGGTCACTGACGCCGCAGGAGGGCACCCCGCACGGGTGCGGTCGCCGGGCTGAGCACGAACGCCAGGGCGAGCAGCACCGCGGCGATAGTCAGGCTGTGCAGCACGCCGACATGATCAGCGAGGAATCCGATGAGCGGTGGCCCGGCGAGGAAGGCCAGGTAGCCGATGGATGCGGCGGTGCTGACCCGCCCGGGCGCATGGGCGGGATCGTCGGCGGCTGAGCTGAGGCCGACCGGGAACCCGAGCGAGGTGCCGAGGCCCATCAGCACCGCCCCGGCCACCGCGACCGGGAAGAAGCGGCCGAAGACAATCATGAGCAGGCCGGCCAGCGCGATGGCAGCGCACGCCCGCAGGGCGCGGACCCGTCCCCAGGAATCGATCAGGCCGGGGCCGAACCAGCGGCCAGCGGTCATCGCGGCGAGGAAGACCGCGAACGTGACCGTGCCCAGGACCGCAGGCGTGTGGTAACCGTCGATGACCGCGAGGCTGAGCCAGTCGTTACCGGTCCCCTCACTGAACGCCATGCACAGCACGAACAGGCCGATGAGCAGGATGCGCAGCTCGGTCCAGGCCGCGAGCGGGCGGTGCCGGGGGGCCGTCCCGGCGCGACCGCCGGTGGCCGCTGGGGGCAGGAAGCCGCGGGTGGCGACCGGGACAGCGACCGCCACGCCCGCCACGGCCACCAGCAGGTGCACGGTGACCGGCACGTTCAGCGCCACCATGACCGCGCCGACGCCGGCCCCGGCCACCGTGCCGATGCTCCACCCGGCGTGGAACCGGGGCAGGATGGCCCGGCCCAGCGTGCGCTCGACAGCGGCGCCTTGCACATTCATGGCCACGTCCCAGGTACCGGTGCCGAAGCCGAACAAGGCCAGCCCGGCGGCCACCGGAGGGATGCCGTACCGGTAGCCCACGGCGACGACAGCCAGCCCGGCGGCCGCGGTCACGGACATCACCGCCACCGTCCGGGCCTCGCCCAGCCAGCTGACGATCAGCCCGGACAGCGGCGTTGCGATGCCCGAGCCGATCGCGGCGCAGAGCAGGATCAGGCCCAGCACGCCGGGGGTGACCCGCAGTTCACTGCGGACCTGCGGGATGCGGGAGGCCCAGCTGGCGAAGGCGAAACCGTGGCCGATGAACACGGCGTAGACGGCGCGGGTCGCACGCCGGATGCGCGCGTCGTCGGCGACAGGCGCAGCCAGGCGCCCGTCGCTGACCATGAACCGCCCTCCAGTGCGCCGCGCGGTCGCCCGCCACCGGCCGTCACTGGGCCGACGTCATACCCAGTGTCTTATTCAAAGTCGCGTTATTCAAATGATCATGACCGGCTGGCATTGCCCTGACCTGCACCGACCGCTCGGGCAGGTCCTCCGGGCCTGCCCTCGCTAGCCGGTTTTGAATAACGCTCACAGTGTCTTATGCAAAAGTCGCGTTATGCAAATCAACATCCACCGCTACCGTGGCCCTGACCTGCACCGGCCGCTCGTGCAGGTCCTCCGGGCCTGCACTCGTTAGCCGGTCTTGCATAACGCTCACAATGCCGGAGCACCCAGCAGATCTTCCCGGTCAGCCAGCCTGGCCGGGATCAGCCACCCTGGCCGAGATAAGCAGCAGCGACCCGGCGCGGGACCACCAGGCACCATGCATCGGTGATGAACTCGCTCATCTCGGCCGGGCTGACCTGGTCCATCCAGGTATCGATCCAGTTGTAACGCTGGTCGCTGGCCCGGTGCAGGAAGAACCTGGCCGGCTCGGCGGCGATCAGCGCCGCACGCTGCTCCCGGGGGAACGCGAAGCCCATGATGGTTTCGTCCGGCGACACCGTGGCGTAGACGATCTTCCCGACCCGGAACTTCACGTAGTCCCGGATCAGGTGCTCCTCGGACCGGGGCAGCGACATCGCGCGGGCGCGCACCTGGGCCACGGTGACCATGGTCCAGTGTCTAGCCTTTCGCGCCGCCCGGGAAGTGGCCGTTTTCTAAGAGCCCCGTACACGTGCTTGTCTCCGTCAGGCAAGCACGCAGGCGCACCCATTAAGGCAGGTGCGCCTGCTGAGTTGCTCCCCGCCGGGAGAAAGATCACCGCCCCGGTCGCGATTACCACCACCGGGACGGCGGTGACCACCGCCCGGGCCGGCCGCGGCTACGGCTGTAGGGACGGCAGCGTGATCGTCTGCGCGGCTGCGGCGCCACGCGGATACGGGCCAGTGAAGATCCAGGTGAGCCGGCTGAAGTAGGACCGGCCGGCGTGGTGCGGCCAGGGCTGGGCGCGCCACAGCACGGTCAGGACCGGGTAGTCGATGTACTTGCCCTGGGCGCAGCTGGGCGTGCAGTTGTTCACCTTCAGCTCGCCGGTGCCGAACGCCACCGAACGCCAGCTCGTCCAGTGCAGCTGGGCCAGCAGCTCGTTGGCCATGCAGCCGATGTCGTAACCCGAGGGCCGGACCTGGCCCGTCCCGGCGCAGCTGACCAGCACCACCTGGCTGGCCTGGGCTGATGCCGGGACCGCGGCCAGCGTCGCCCCGGCGGCCATCCCGGTGGCTGTGAGCATTCCCCCGGCCAGGAACACCTTCATGCGAGTGAGTTTCATTGCCGCTCCCCCTTTTACCCCCGGCTGATCCTGCCACCTGCTACGACGCCGCGAAGGCGGCCCAGGATGGGCGGCGGCGGTAACAGTTGCGCATCTACCTGGCCAGGCGGCCCCACCCCGATCACCTGGAGGGGAACTTCCGGGAAAGATCTGCGTGCGCCAGCCAGGGATCCTGATCAGCCGCGGCGCTGGCTGGCGATCAGCTGCCGGTACCAGCGGGCGCTGGCCTTGGGGATGCGGGCCTGGGTGCCGAAGTCCACATAGACCAGGCCGAACCGGCGGCTGTAGCCCAGCGCCCATTCGAAGTTGTCGAGCAGCGACCAGACGAAGTAGCCGCGGACGTCCACGCCGTCCTGGATGGCCCGTATCGTCTCGCCGAAGTGGTCGGCCAGGTAGTCCATCCGCTCGATGTCGTCCACGCCGCCCTCGGGGTCGACGTAGTCGTTGAACGTGGCGCCGTTCTCGGTGATGTACAGCGGCAGGCCCGGGCACTCGCCGTGCACCCGGCGCAGGATCCGGCCGAGCCCGGCCGGCCGGACGTCCAGCCCGCCACCGGTAAGGCGGCCCACGGCGGGCAGTTCCCGGGCCTGGTGGAAGGGCTCATCCGGGTCAGCGGCGATGGCCTTGGTCTCGTAGTAGTTGACGCCCAGGAAATCGATGGGCGCCGCGATGACCTGCAGGTCCCCGTCCTGGATGAAGTCGAGCGGCACGTGCCGCCCGTACCAGTCGAGCATGTCGTCCGGGTAGGCCCCGTGCACCACCGGGTCCAGGAACCAGCGGTTCTCGTACCCATCCCGCCGCTGGGTGGCGTCCAGGTCAGCCTGGGTGGGCGACGCGGGGCTCAGGTCGGAGAACAGGAGTGAGATGCCGGCCCGGGCGCCCGGGGCGCTGCGCCGGATGATCGCCACCGCCTGGCCATGGGCGAGCAGCAGATGGTGCGATGCGGCCAGGGCCGTGCCCAGGTCCACCAGGCCGGGTGCGTGCCGGCCCTCGAGATGGCCGATCATGCCGCAGCAGAAGGGCTCGTTGACCGTGCCCCACATGGTCACGGTGTCGCCCAGGCCGTCCAGCACGGCCTGCACGTACTCGCAGAAGTAGCTCACGGTGCGCCGGTTCGCCCAGCCGCCCGCGTCCTGCAGCGGCTGCGGCAGGTCCCAGTGGTACAGCGTGGGCACGGGCTGGACACCCCGGGCGTGCAGGCCGTCGATCAGCCGCCGGTAGAAGTCGAGGCCCTTCTGGTTGACCGTGCCGGTGCCATCGGGCACGATCCGCGGCCAGGCGATCGAGAAGCGGTAGGCGGTCAGGCCGAGCTCGGTGAGCAGGTCCAGATCACTATCGACCCGGTGGTAGTGATCGCAGGCAATGGCGCCGGTGTCGCCGTGCGTCACCGCGCCGGGGACCCGGCTGAACGTGTCCCAGATCGACGGCCCCCGGCCGTCTTCGTCCGTAGCCCCCTCGATCTGGTACGCGGCGGTCCCCGCGCCAAAGAGGAACCCGGGAGGAAAGCGCATGGACAATGCCGGCTGCTCCTTCACTGCGCATCTGACGGTGCATCAACTGACGGGTGCATCAACGACGGCGCGCCTCGATGACGGCCATGGGCGGGACTGCGGGCCGCGGATCCTCTTACTGCGCCGCCGCGGAGTCGAGGGACGCAGCGGCGAGCGCTCTTACTTTAGTGCTTATGTTAAGACTTGAGCAAAGCAAGTCAAGAACCCGCCTGGCACGTGCGGATGTGGTGCGGGATGGCCGGCGGCGGATCGCCTGGGCGGCGCGGCAGGCCTCAGCCGGCGGCGGATCGCCCGGGCAGGCGGCTGGCCTCAGCTGCGGCGGATCAGCCGGGCAGGGCGGCCGGCCTCAGCCGGCGGCGGCCCGGAGTGTGGTCGGTCACCGCCCCGGCGGAGAGCAGCCGGGCGATCGGCAGCGTGGCGCCGCCGAGCGCGACCGCGTCCTGGCCCAATTCGGCCTTGACGATCTCGACCCGGCTGAACGGCAGGTGCAGCGCCCGCCGCCCGGCCGCCTCGCGGATCCGGGGCAGCAACTCGTCACTCAGCGCCTGGCCCAGCCAGCCGCCCACCACGACCCGTTCCGGGTTGAACAGGTTGACCAGGTCGGCGAGGCCGGCCCCGAGGTAGGTGACGGTCTCGTCGAGTACCTGGGTGGCGGCCTGGTCGTCGCGGTGGGCGGCGATGATCGCGGCGGCCCGCTCCTCCAGCTCGCCCGGGCTGGCGGGTACGGGCGTGCTTGAGCTCGTCGTAGCGGGCCACGATCGCGCCGGCCCCGACGTATGCCTCGAGGCAGCCGTCCGCGCCGCAGCGGCAGGTCCGGCCGCCCACCACCATCGTGGTGTGCCCCCACTCGCCCGCGCTGCTGGTCGCGCCCCGGTACACCTCGCCGTTGCTGATGATGCAGGTGCCGACGCCGATACCGAGCAGCACGATGACCGCGTTGTCCGTGCCGCGGGCGGCGCCGAACCAGCGCTCCGCCTGGCCCAGGGTCTTGGCCCCGTTGTCCACCAGGATCGGCAGGCCGACCCGGCGGCGCAGCATGGCCTCCAGCGGCACGGCGTCCCAGCCGACGCTCTGGCCGTGCACGACCGCGTCTTCCCGGTGCTCGACCAGGCCCGGCACGGCGACCCCGACACCGAGGATGGCCCCGGCGTCCACCCCCGACTCGGCGATGACCGCCTCGATCCCCGCCACGATGTGGTCCACCGCGTCCGCGGGATCCAGCACGGTCATGTCCGTGACCGAGGCGTGCCGGGCACAGACGCGCAGCCCGAAGTCGAACAGCTCGACCAGGAAGGCGGTCTCCCCGACGTCCACCCCGATGACGTAGCCGTACTTCGGGTTGACCTGGAGCAGCCCGCGCGGGCGGCCACCGTTGGAGTCCTCGAGTCCGACCTCGGCGACGACGCCCTCGGTCTCCAGGGCCGCGACGAGGTTGCTCACCGTGGCCGGGCTGAGCTCGGCCAGTGTGCCGACCTCCTGGCGGGTCAGCGGGCCGTTGAGGAAGATCTGCCACAGTGCACGAGACCGGTTGCTCTTGCGGAGATCCCGCACAGTGGTCGTTCTGGGCCTGGGCATCGACCTACCTGACCGACGAAGGGACCGCAACGATACGGCAACGGACCCGTCCTACTTTACGGCCTGGAATAAGGGACGGAGGCAGGCTGGCCGCGCGCGGCATGCTCCGGACACACCTAGGTAACGAAACGGAAACGGAGCCTGTCGCGGCGTTGACACTCGCGTCGGTACGGACATAATTTACGGCTTGTAGGAAGCCATGAAAGATCTTGCTCCCGTTCCTGCGCGAGGCCTGTGGTGTGCTCGCGACGAATTCCCTGGAAGGACACCACATGAGACCAACGAAGCTCACTGCCCTCGTATTCGCCGCCACGCTGGCGGCGGTGCCACTTGCTGCCTGTGGCAGCAGCTCCAGCTCTAACTCCAGCTCCGCCCACCCGACGCTGACCTACTGGGCGAGCAATCAGGGCACCAGCCTGCAAGACGACCGCACCGTGCTGGGCCCGCAGATCGCGAAGTTCACCAAAGAGACCGGGATCAAGGTCAATTTCCAGGTGATCCCGTGGACCACCCTGCTCAGCCAGATCACCGCGGCGACGGTGTCCGGCAAGGGGCCGGACGTACTCAACATCGGCAACACCTGGTCTGCATCGCTCCAGGCCACCGGCGCCTTCCTGCCGTTCACCCCGTCGGTGATGCAGGCGATCGGCGGCTCCAGCCGGTTCCTGGCCGGCAGCCTCTCGGCGACGGGAGCGCCGGGCAAGCCCCCGACCGCGGTCCCGCTCTACAGCCTGGCCTACGGGCTGTACTACAACAAGGCGCAGTTCGCCGCGGCCGGCATCAGCGGGCCGCCAGCCACCTGGACTCAGTTCGTCGCCGACGCCAAGAAGCTGACCACCGGCGGGCACTGGGGGCTGACCCTCGAGGCAGGCCAGATCCCGGAGAACGTCCACCTGGCGTTCGAGCTGAGCCAGCAGCAGGGCGGTGAGTTCTTCAACTCGGCGGGCAAGCCGACGTTCGACACCCCGCAGAACGTGGCCGCGATCAAGCAGATGATCGATTTCATGCAGGCCGACAAGATCGCCAGCACGAGCGACGCGCAGTACTCCAAGGGCACCGAGGCGCTGACTGACTACGCCACCGGCAAGGCCGCCATGGTCTTCTGGCAGGCGGCCTCCGGATCACTGGCCAAGCTGGGCATGAACGCCTCGGACATCGGGGTGGCGCCGCTCCCGCTGCCCTCGCCCATGCCAGCAGGCGGCAAGAAGATCACCAGCATGGTGGCCGGCATTAACATCGCCATCTTCAAGGACAGCAAGAACCTGTCCGCCGCGGAGAAGTTCGTCAAGTTCATGACCAGCACGCCGGAGCAGGAGAGCCTGAACGCAACCTACGGCTCGCTGCCCACGGTCCAGGCCGCCTACAGCGACCCGGCCTTCAATACCCCGGCCGTGAACACCTTCCGCGGCATCCTGAACACGACAGCCGCGCCGATGCCCCCGGTGCCGCAGGAAAGCTCGTTCGAGACCGCGGTCGGCACGGCCATCATCCACCTGTATGCCGACGCGGCGACCGGTAAGACTGTGACCGACAGCATGATCGGGCAGGCGCTGGCTCAGGCCCAGCAGCAGCTAGGAGGCTGACCCTCGCGTGGTTGACACCATCCGGGTCGAGAAGGGTGTCACCCCCGCCGCGCCGCCATCGCCGAGAACCCGGCGGTGGCGGCGCGGCTGGCTGCCCTACGTGCTGCTCATCCCGGCCATCCTGCTCGAGCTGCTGATCCACATCATCCCGATGCTGGCCGGGGTGGGGATCAGCTTCCTCCAGCTCACCGAGTTCTACCTGCGCAACTGGCGGGCCGCGCCGTTCGCCGGACTGTCCAACTACGCGGTCGCGGTGAATTTCTCCTCGGCCATCGGGTCGGCGCTGCTGCACTCGTTTATCGTCACGATCCTGTACACGGTCGTCGTCCTGGCCGTGTGCTGGCTGTTCGGCATGTCGGCGGCGGTCTTGACGCAGCGGGCGTTCCGCGGCCGGGGCACGGTGCGCACCCTGTTCCTCATCCCGTACGCGCTGCCGGTTTTCGCCTCGGTGATCACGTGGAACTTCATGCTCCAGCGGAACACCGGCATGGTGAACCAGCTGCTGCTCGAGCTGCACCTGACGCATTCACAGCCGTTCTGGCTGATCGGCCAGAACAGCTTCTGGTCGCTGATTGTCGTGCAGATCTGGCGCACCTGGCCGTTTGCCTTCCTGATCCTCACGGCTGGGCTGCAGAGCATCCCTACCGACCTGTACGAAGCGGCCGCGATCGACGGCGCCAGCATCCTCGGCCAGGTGCGGCACGTGACGTTGCCGCTGCTGCGGCCGGTCAACCGGGTGCTGCTGCTGGTGTTGTTCCTGTGGACGTTCAACGACTTCTCGGTGCCGTTCACGCTGTTCGGCTCGGCACCGCCGACCCAGGCCGACATCATCTCCATCCACATCTACGAGAACTCGTTCGTGAGCTGGAACTTCGGCACCGGATCGGCCATGTCGGTCCTGCTGCTGCTGTTCCTGCTGCTGGTGACCGTGGTCTACCTAGCCCTCGGGAGACGGGGGGAACAGCATGCGTGAGCCAGCCTGGTTCCGCTGGGCCCGGGTGATCGTGCTGACCCTGCTCGGCCTGTTCGCCATCGCGCCGGTCTACGTGATGCTGACGGCGTCGCTGAAGCCGCTGCCGGACGTGGAGGGCGCGTTCCGCTGGATCCCCAGCCACCTGACCATCTCGCCGTTCGTGGACATGTGGCAGACCATCCCGCTGCTGACCTACCTGAAGAACAGCGTGATCGTGTGCTCGGTCGCCTCGGTGGCGTCGGTCATCGTGGCGCTACTGGCCGCGTACGCGCTCAGCCGGTACCGGTTCCACGGCCGCCAGGTCTTCTCGATCACGATCCTGTCCACCCAGATGTTCCCCGGCATCCTGTTCCTGCTGCCGCTGTTCGTCATCTTCGTCAACCTCAGCCAGGTCACTAGCATCAACCTGTACGGCAGCCGGACCGGCCTGATCATCACCTACATGACGTTCACGCTGCCGTTCGCGATCTGGATGCTGGCCGCGTACCTGGACACGATCCCGCGCGAACTGGATGAGGCGGCCACGGTGGACGGCACCGGACCACTGGGGGCATTCATCCGGGTGGTCATCCCCGCCGCCATCCCAGGCGTCGTAGCCGTCCTGATCTACGCGTTCATGACGGCGTGGAGCGAGATGCTGTTCGCGTCCGTGCTCACCGACGAGTCCACCCGGACCCTCGCGGTGGGGCTCCAGGAGTACGCCACCCAGAACCAGGTCTACTGGAACCAGATCATGGCGGCGTCGCTGACTGTGAGCGTGCCGATCGTGGTGGGCTTCCTGCTGCTGCAGCGCTTCCTGGTGGCCGGGATGACAGCGGGCGCCGTCAAGTAGATGGATTAAGCCGGCTGCGGCAGACTCGCCGCAGCCGGCCAGAAAAGACGGCCGGGTTACCGCTGCTGACCTGTTTTTTTTATGACGTAAATAATGGTCACTGGCTGGGCCAGACTGCTCGCTGACCAGCAGCATCCCGGCAGAAAGCAGTGTGCGCAGATCGCCGCCGCTTTTTACTAAGTGACCCAGGACACAATTGCCGTTTAGTGGCCGGCTGGTCACCTTAGGTGGCTACGGCAGAACGGCTCGATATCCGGCTGCCGCTATGCTAAAAATCGTTGCGGGGCTGCCGGGGCTGGGCGTGCTATGCCGCCCAGGCGGCCCGCCCGTGAACCCTGGGGGTCCAGCTGAACGCAGCAAATGCACGCGTCGCGAACAGGATCACCGAGCATCTTGTCGCGCTGGCGCAGCGTGCCGCGTCCGGGGTGCTGGAGATCGCCGGGGATCCGGGCGGGACCATCTACGTCCGCAACGGCCGCCTGACCTTCGCCGAATCGCCGGCCGTGCCGGACCTGCGGGCCCGGCTCCTCTCCTCCCAGCGTGTGTCGGCGCAGCAGTGGCGGCAGCTGACCGAGGCGGGCGGGGCGCGCGGCAGCATCGGCGCCCTGCTCGTCGGCCGGGGCCTGCTGACCAGGCCCGAGCTGCAGGTCCTGCTCCGGTCGATGGTGCTGGACGCGCTGCTCGCGCTAACCGTGCCGCGGCTGAAGGAGCCGCCCCTGGCGAAGGAGCCGACGGTGACCCGGGCCCGGTTCACCATGGGCCGCTCGCACTGGGCCGAGGCCGTGCTCAGCCTGGAGGTCAGGGCCGTGCTGGCCGAGCTCGAGCGCAAGGCAGGCCAGCTGGCCTGGCACAACGTCCCGGCGGGCAGCCGCCCGCGGCTGCCCCGCCGCACTCCTGGGGCCACCCTGCCCACCAGTATGCGCGGCGAGGCGGGCGTGGCCCGTGAGCCCGTGGCCCGGCCGCCAGATCCGGAACTGCTCCGCCAGGTGCTCAGCGGCCTGCGCCGCATGGCCTAGCTCAGCGGCGCACCCAGAGTGTGACGTAGATGCCACGGAAGTGCCGCTGCGCCGCCAGCGTGAAGTGATCCAGCAGCACCGCACTCTCCGCCCGGAGCGTCGCAGTCCCCAGCTGGGTCGGTGAAGGCAGCCTGCCGATGACCCAGATCCGCTGCTGGGCCAGGATGAGCGGGCGGGTGGCGGCCAGCGACTTGTCCACCCCGGTGAAGGTCCCGGCCCGCACCGGCGGCACGGCCACGGCGAAGTCGCGGACCTGGGTGAAGTCGCTGGGATAGCCGAGTTCCGCCTTGCGGAAGAAGGCGCTGAAGAACAGGACCCCGTCGCCCTGGTGCGCATGGGCGGCCACGTAGCGGGACGGCCCGCCGAAGTCGTACAGGCGGCTCTGCGGGGTGCGCACCCGGTGCTGGGCCCCCAGCTGGAGCACGAGCGCGAGCACGCAGACGACCACGCCAGGCAGCACGACCAGAGCCCGGCGGCCCGCCGTGGCCCGCTTGGCCCGCTTCGCCAGCCACTGGCCGGCCTGGTACGCCCCGGCCCCGGCCAGCAGGGCCGCCCCGGCCTCGCCGTAGAGCACGTAACGATCGACGTAGAGCGGGCGCCCCACGAGGGATTCGAGGATCAGCGCCGTGGCGGGGACGACCAGCAGCGGCGCGGCCACCGACGGGAGGGATACGCCACCCTGGCGCCACCAGGCCGACCCGGCCACCGCGATGACGGCGCAGCCGAACAGCAGCACCGCAACGACCGTGTTCGCGCCGAAGTAGTCGTGGAACAGGATGCGCAGGTCCCACAGGCCGGGGCGGGGGATCCAGTTGACCGCGCCGTCCTCCCGGGCGCTGATCACCGCGAGCGGGATCACCAGCAGCGCGCTGATCACCGCGGTCGTCGCCCAGTGCAGGAACGTGCGGCGGCCGTACCGGGCCAGCAGCACGGTCACCGCGTGCGCCAGCAGCATCAGCGTCGCCAGCTCGTTCAGGTAGCTGCCCAGCGTGACCAGGACGCCGTACGCCAGCCACCAGGCCGCTGGCCCGCGAGCCGCCCGGCGCCCAGCCCCCGGTTGCTCAGCCCCCGCCCGCTCAGCGTCCAGCGCGTGCAGCAGGACCAGGGTGGCGCCGGTCACGCACGCGTACACCAGGGCGTACGAGCGGGCGGTCTGGGCGTAGTAGCTGATGTCCGGGGTCAGCGCCATGATCAGGCCAGCGAACAGGGCCGCCCAGCCCGATCCGGTCAGCCGCCGGGCGATGATGGCCACCATGGCGGCGGCCGCGGCCATGCAGATCACCGACGGGACCCGCATCACCGCCGGGCTGGTGCCCACCGCCATCCAGCCGTGCAGCAGGAAGTAGTACAGGCCGTGCACGGCGTCGACGTGATCGAGCAGATGCGCCAGCTGGTGCAGGCTGAGCAGGGCGGCCCACCGGCTGACCACCTCGTCGTTGCCCATGGAGGAGTCACGCTCCAGCCCCCACAGGCCGAGCCCAGCCATGACCGCGGCAGCGGCCAGAGCCGGAAGGTAGCGCCATCCCGCCGGCGCGGGCTGCCCGGCGGGCGCGCCCGGCGGGGCCGGGGCTGAGCTGGCCGGCTCAGCGGGAGCGGGCGACGAGCCGTGTTGCTGGCGCATCGGCCTGGCTCACCGGCGCTCGGGCGCGGCCGTGGAGGCCGCAAAGGTCTCCCGCCAGGCCTGGGGTGAGGTGAACTCGGGCGCCGCGGCCCGGTATTCCGCGGCCAGCCGCGCCCACTGCCGGCGCAGCCGCAGGTGCGCGGCCAGGCTGCGCCGCCCCAGGGAGCGGAACAGCTTCGGGTCCCGCTGATACCACGCGGCGCTGGTGCCATCGGCGGCGGATACCAGCGCGCTGTCCAGCTTGACCAGCACCCACCAGGACGCGTCCTGGTAGGGCAGGGCCAGCTGCGGCCGCTGCCGGGCACCCGGCCGCGGCTTGCGGAACTGCCGTGCCGTGCCCGCGGCCGCCTTGGTCAGCAGGGTCCGCTTGTTGGTGGGGGTGGTGGAGTCCTTCACCGCCTCGGGCGCCCGCCGCCGGGGCGGCGGGAAGCTCTCGACGTCCACCGCGTCCTGCGCGTCGGTGTACTGCGCACGCAGCGCGCGCAGCTGCTGCATCTTGGTACCGATGTCCCGGTGCAGGTGCGCTGGGCCGGACAGGACATCCTCGAGGGCCAGCAGGCGCAGCGCCGCGGTCGAGTACTGCATGGACAGCAGGTTCTGCAGCTGCCGCTCCAGGCTCTCGTTGATCATGCTGCCACCACGGCGCTCCTGGGAGTGCAGCAGGCCGGCGATGATCCGGTTGCGCAGGTGGTAGTAGGCCTGCCAGTCCCGGGCGTCGTTCTTGTCATCCCACGGCACGTGCCAGGCGGCCACGCCCGGCATGGACACGGTCGGGTAGCCGGCCTCGCGGGCCCGCACCCCGTACTCCGCGTCGTCCCACTTGATGAAGGCCGGCAGGGCCAGGCCGATCTCGCTGATCACCCGGGTCGGGATCAGGCACATCCACCAGCCGTTGTAGTCCGAGTCGGCCCGGCGGTGCAGCCACGGGGTGTTCCGCAGGTTCCGGCGGGCGAAGTCGTGCCGTCCCTTGGTGTTCGGCGCGATCCCCCACCACCATTTGTACGGCGCGATGGCCTCGGCGAACGCGTGCAGCAGGGACCGGTCGTACATGCTGAACATGTGGCCGCCGACGATGGTCGGCCGCCGGGCCAGGTCGGCGAAGGTCGCCGCGCGGCGGATGCCCTCCGGCTCCACCTTGATGTCGTCGTCGAGCAGCAGCAGGTAATCGCTCTGGCCGGCCGCACCGGTCTCGTCCATGGCCCGGGAGAACCCGCCGGACCCGCCGATGTTGCCCTGCTCGACGACCTGCAGCCGGTCGGCCAGCTTCTTGGCCGCGTCGGCGAAGCCCGGGTGGTTGCGGACTTTGTTGCTGCCCTGGTCGATCACGTACACCGTGTCGAGCAGATCGGCGATCTCGGTCGCGTCGCCCAGCGTGCGGACCAGGTCGAGCAGGAAGTCGGGCCGGTTGAAGGTAGTGATGCCGACGCTGATCCGCCCGGCCGGGCTGGGCTCGGCCAGGCCGAGCCACTCGGCCTCGATCAGCGTGGTGCCCTGCGGGCCCGCCACGATGTCGAACCAGTACCAGCCGCCGTCGATGAACGGGGTCAGCGGCAGGGTCCGCTCGATCGTCTCCGGCTCTCCGAGCTGACGGTGATCGTCTCGACCGGATGGCTGAAACCCCTGGCGGTGGAGCGGTACAGGATGATCGTGGACTCACCAGCCAGCCGGATCCGCAGCGTCACCGATTCCACGGTGGTCCAGCGGCGCCAGTAGCTCGCCGGGAACGCGTTGAAGTAGGTGGCGAACGAGACCCGGCGGCCCTCGCTGATCACCGCGCTGCGCCGGGTCCCGGCGTCATCGGCCAGGTAGGCCGGCACGTCAGCGCCGAACCGGATGACCGACTGCGCCTCACCGACCGCGGCGTTGGCCACGGGCACGCTGCCCGCGCCCGCCGCCTTGCGCCCGGTCAGCTGCTCGGTGGCCATCTCCGCGGCCAGCTCGGCCGCGCCGCGCTCCATGTGCGTCTCCACATACAGCGGGACGACGTCGAGGTCAGCACCGGGAAACACCACCCGCTGCAGGACCCGCAGGGCGCGCTCGGGGGGTGCGTTGCTGCTGTCGCCGGGGCCGGTCACGTCGCGGCACCCCGGCGCAGCAGCTGCGCGCCCTCGGTGAAGAAAGGCCGGAGCTGGTTGTCGTACATGCTCAGTGCGGATCCGATCGCCATATGCATATCGAGATATTTATATGTGCCCAGGCGGCCGCCGAACAGCAGGTCCGGCTCGCCGTCCGCGAGCTCGCGGTAGGCCAGCAGCCGGTCCCGGTCCGCCGTCCGGTTGATCGGGTAGTACGGCTCATCGCCGCGGTCGGCGAACCGCGAATACTCCCGCATGATCACTGTCTTGTCCTCCGGGTACCAGTCACGCTCAGGGTAGAAGTGCCGGAACTCATGGATACGGGTGAACGGTACATCCTCGTCCGCGTAATTCATGACAGGCGTGCCCTGGAAGTCACCGGTCGGTACGACCTCGAGCTGAAAGTCGAGCGTGCGCCAGCCCAGATCGCCGGCGGCGTACCCGAAGTAGGCGTCGATCGGGCCGGTGTAGACCACCGGCACGTTGCCGACCACATCGGAGCGCATGGCCAGGAAGTCGGTCTCCAGCCGCACCTCGATGTTCGGGTGATCGACCATCCGCTCCAGCCATGCGGTGTAACCGTCGACCGGCAGGCCCTCGTAGGTATCGCTGAAGTAGCGGTTGTTGAACGTGTACCGCACCGGCAGCCGGTCGATGATGTCCGCGGGCAGCTCGGCCGGGTCGGTCTGCCACTGCTTGAACGTGTAGCCGCGGATGAACGCCTCGTACAGCGGCCGCCCGATCAGCGACACGGCCTTCTGCTCGAGGTTCGCGGCCCGGGCCGCCGGCACCTCGGCGGCCTGCTCGGCAATGAGCGTGCGCGCCTCTCCCGGGGACATCGCCTGACCGAAGTACTCGCAGATCGTGGCCAGGTTGATCGGCAACGGGTAGACCCGCCCCTTATAAATGGAGAACACCCGGTGCTGGTAGCCGGTGAAGGCGGTGAACCGGTTGGCGTACTCCCAGACCCGGGTATTCGAGGTGTGGAACAGGTGCGCGCCGTAGCGGTGGATCTCGATCCCGGTCTCGGGCTCCGGCTCGGTATAGGCGTTGCCGCCGATGTGTGGGCGGCGCTCCAGCACGAGCACCCGCAGGCCCAGGTCAGCCGCGCACTGCTGGGCGATGGTCAGGCCGAAGAAGCCGGAGCCGGCGACGACCAGGTTGACGTTCATGCGCGCGCCAGCTCACGCCAGCACAGCTCACGCCAGCACTGTGCTGTGGCCAGGCCCGCCTCGTCCGGCCACTCCTGCACGTAGTCCCAGTCCGCGGGACCCGGCGCCGTGGCCAATTCATCCTCCAGTTGCTCGGCGCCCGGGTGCTCAGCGTGCCGGGCCACGATCGGCCGGTAGACCGCACGGCGGGCCCACCACGGGACCAGCCGGTAGCCGCCGCGGACCATAACGTTGCGCACGTACTCCCCCGGCGAGATGAAACCCTGCCGGCGGAATTCCCGTTGCAGCCGCAGTTCCGAGCGCAGCAGCCCGGTGCCGCCGCGGCGCTTGAACGCGGACGCGCCCACCCGGTAGTAAACCAGCGGCTCCGCCACATTGATCGCGCGCGCGCCGTTGCTGAGCATCCGGGCGAAAAGCGCGTAGTCCTCCATCAATGGGAGATCACCATAGCCGCCTGCGGCCAGCACGGCGCTCCGCCGGTAAACAACGGTGGGATGATTGAACGGGTCGTGCATCCGCGCGTAGCGCCTTATCTGCTCCGGACCAGTCGGCGGGACCCGCTGCCCGACGATATTGTCCGTGTCGCCGGTGAATTCGAGCAGGCCGGACCCGACGATATCGGCCGCGGCGATGAGCGGCAGCTGGACCGCGAAGCGGTGCGGCATGGCCACGTCGTCGGCGTCCATCCGGGCGATGACGTCGAACCAGCTCGCGGCCAGCCCGCGGTCCAGGGCGGGGCCGAGGCCACCGTTGCTCGGGAGCGGCACGAAGGTCACCGGGACGGGGCAGTCCGCCTGGAAGTCGTCCAGGTAGACGGCGAGTTCCGGGCGGACCGGCCCGTCCCGGACAATGACCACCTGGTCGGGCCGCACGGTCTGGTCGTCAACCGCGCTGCGCAACGCCCGCCGGAGGTAATCGGGCCGATCACCGTTGTACACCGGGACCAGGAGCGTGAACGGCTCATGCACAGGGAACTGGCCTTCCATCTGATCAGGAGCGCATACCCCGAGGGACAGCGGGGACCGGATGAGAAGGCCGGCCCGGCCGGGCGCCCACCGGGGCCGTCAGGCCTGCCAAACCACCGGCCGACATGGACTAATACTCCAGCAGAGCTTCGAGTGCACCCTACCCTACGACTGGTTTGATCTGGATCGTGCGGGTTCTCGCGCACGCTACCGTTAGCTACGAGCCGTTCCGCGCGCCCAGGCCAGGCCCGGCCGCCAGGCTCGACCGCCAGGCCTGGCCGCCAGGCTTGAACTACCGAGAATTCGCGAGGTGTCCCGGATGGCAGCGCACGCCGCCCCGCAGTCCCCGGACGCGGCCCTGGAGGGGGCCCCGGAGGCGGCCGCGGACGCGGCCCCGGAGGCCGGCCCGGATCCTGCCGTGGACGCGCCCTCGGACCCGGCCGTGGACGCGCCCTCGGACCCGGCCGTGGACGCGCCCTCGGACCCGGCCGTGGACGCGGGCCCGGAGGCGGGCCCGGAGGCGGGCGGGAACGGCACGCCCGGCGGCCGGCCGCAACCAGCCGTGTTCCTGCACATCGGTGAGCCGAAGACCGGCACCACGTTCCTGCAGCAGGTCATGTGGCGGAACCGGAGCGAGCTGGCGGCGCAGGGGGTGGTGCTGCCCGGGCATCATCCGCAGGACCATTTCCGCGCCAGCCAGGACCTGCGCGGCATCGAGAAGCTGCCCTCGGACCCGGCCGGGTCCTGGACCGGCGAGTGGGAGATCCTCGCCCGCCAGGCCAAGCAGGCCCGCAGCGTCGCGGTCATCTCGCACGAGCTGTTCTCGGCCGCTGACCCCGGCCAGGCCGAGCGGGCCGTGCGCTCGCTGCAGCCAGCCGACGTGCACATCGTGCTCACCGTGCGGGACATGGCCACCCTGCTGCCCGCGGAGTGGCAGGAAACGGTGAAGCACCGCAACGACCGCGGCTGGGAGGACTGGCTCAGCGACGTGATCGACCGCGAGTCGGTGGACCCGGACCGGCGCCAGTGGTGGTTCTGGCGGGTGCACGACACCCTGGCCATCCTGGCCGTGTGGGCGCGGCACGTGCCCGCCGACCATATCCATGTGCTCACGGTGCCGTCGCGCGGCGCGGACACCGGGCTGCTCTGGGACCGGTTCGCGGGCCTGCTCGGCATCGACCCGGGAAGCGCCGACCTGACCCGGGCCCGGGCGAACTCCTCGCTCGGGCTGCCGGAGATCGAGTTCCTGCGGCGGCTGAACCAGGCGCTGCCGGACGAGGTCCCCGACTGGTTCTACATGTGGAACGTGAAGGAAGGGGTCGCGCACCGGGCGCTGGCCGGGCGGCCGCGCCATGGCCGCCTGCTGCTGCCCGCGGACCGGGAGGGCTGGGCCAAGGAGCAGGCCGATCTGCTCATCGCCGGGCTGCGCGACTCCGGCTATCGACGTCCGTGGTGACCTCGGTGAGCTCTCCCTCCGGCCCGGGGGGCCGGGGCCGCAGGAGCCGGGGTCGGGGAGCTGGGCGGCAGCCCCGCGGACCAGCCCGCCTCGGACGTGCTGGACGCGGCCGTGGCCGCCGCCGCGGCCCTGGTGCTGAACCAGTACCACAAGGAGTACCCGGCCGCCCGGCCGCAGCGCGGCCAGGGCGGGCAGCGTGGGCCTGGTCAGCCGGGTGGAGTCGACGGTTGCTGCCTCACCGCGGCTGAAGCGGACGGTCCGCGATCTGTCCAGCCGCTCCCCCGCGGTACGCCGGCTGCGCATCCTGGCCTGGCAGGCCATGGAGCGCCGCCGGTCCGGGAAGCGCGCCTGACATGCCCGCCAGCGACGAGCGGCCGGCCCCGGCCGCTTCCGGGGCTGCCGGGCCTGCTGGAGTTCCGGCCGCTGGTGGAGCTGCTGGCTCGGCCCGGCCTGCCGGGCGGCGAGACCCGTTCCGGGTCGTGGCCGTGGTGGTCACCTACAACCGGCGCGACCTGCTGCTGGAGTCGCTGGCCGCGGTGCTCGGCGCAGGACCGGCCACCGGACACGGTGATCGTGGTCGACAACGCCTCGGCTGACGGCACCGCCGCGGCGGTGCGGGCCAGCTACCCGGCCGTCCAGCTCGCCGAGCTGCCCAGCAACACCGGCGGGGCCGGCGGCTTCGCCTACGGCCTGGCGCTGGCCCTGGCCGATGGCGCCGACCTGGTCTGGCTGATGGACGACGACACGGTGCCGGGCCCGCACGCGCTGCTGGCCATGCTCGAAACCCGGGCTGCAGTACCCGGCCAGCCCGCCCGCGATCATCGCCAGCCCGTGCTGTGGACCGACGGCCGCCCGCATCCGATGAACACCCCGCGCCGCAAGCCGTTCTGGCCACGCGGGCCGAGCGCGCCGCGGCCGCGGCGGTCCGGTGCGTGCCCATCCGGTCCGCGTCGTTCGTGTCGATCCTGGTCGACGCGGCCGTCTGCCAGCAGCGCGGGCTGCCGCAGGCGGACTACTTCCTGTGGAACGACGACTTCGAGTTCACCACCCGGCTGCTGCGCGGCACCCCGGCCTGCTCTGCCCGGCCAGCCTGGTCGTGCACAAGACCAAGACGTTCGGCTCGACCGACATCGACCCCGGGCCGCGGTTCTTCTACGAGGTCCGCAACAAGATCTGGATGCTCAAGGGCAGCCCGTCGCTCGGCCCGCTGGAGCGGGCGCTGTACGGCGGGGCGACGCTGCGCCGCTGGGCCCGCACGTTCGCGCGGCTCGCCCGACCGGCGCCAGCTCGCCGCCGCGCTCCGCCAGGGCATCGCCGCCGGGCTGCGGACCAGCCCGCGGCCCACCGCCGAGGTCCTCGCCGCGGCCGGCCTCACCCTCCCCGCCCCCGCACCCGCCACCCCCGCCCCCGCCAGCCGCGCGACTTCATGATCGTGGGCAATCGGGGGTGTTATCTGGCACCGATTCCCATGATCATGGGCGCCCCGGGTGGGGGCCGGTTGCTGAGTTTGCCGGGGCCGCTGGGGACGGCCGGCCGCTGGGTTTGGCGGGCGCGGTAAATGTAATGGTCTTAGTTCAACCTTAATTTCGTAAATACCGTATCGCCGGTGCATACCTGGCCGCGGGCTGAAAATAGCGTACCTATGACGACCTGGGCGTTCGGGTCAATTGCAGGCTTCGCTGGACCGAGGGATCGCCTATGCATGGCGATGAGGCAACCCACCCGTCGGGAGGTATCGCTCCGGGCCGCTGGCTTATCATCTTCGCGGTCTCGCTCGGGGCGTTCCTGATCCGTTTCCTGATCCCGGTGCCGGTCGGCCAGGCGGACAACCGGGATGGGCCCCGGCTGATGTGCGGGCTCGGCCTCGTCAAAGTCGTCCCGCATGGCCTGCCCACGTTCTTCCGGTACGCCTACTTCGAGTACGTCACCAGCAGCAGCTGTGGCGGCCACCTGCCGTACCCGTCCTCGGAGGCGGTGCCGCTGGAAGTAGCCCGGGTGCTGACCCCGGTGTTCGGCCTGCCGGGCACGCTGAACCTGATCGCGCTGGGCGTCCTGTGCTGCGCGGTCACCTCAGCCGGGATCGCCAGCCTGGCCACGGGCTTGCGGGTGCGGCTCTGGGCCCAGCTGGTGATCGCGGCGGCGCTCTGGCTGATCATGGCGGACGCGGCGTTCTTCGACGTCTTCGCCAGCCCGTTCAGTGAGCCCGCCGCCCTCGTCGGCCTGCTGCTGGTCGCGGCCGGGGTGCTGTACCTGGGCCGGGGCTGGCGCGCGACCGTGCTCGGCCTGGTGCTGGCCGGGTCCGGGGGCTTCCTGGCCATCCTGTCCAAAGAGCAGTACCTGGTCTGGGCCGCGCCCATCTGCGTCACGATCGTGCTGGCCAGTGCTCGCCAAACCAGTGCTCGCCCAACCAGTGCCAGCCGGGGCTCCTGGCGCGGGCTGCGCCGGTTCCGGACCCGGGAGGCCCGGCCGGCTTCATCGTCGCCGTGCTCCTGGCGATCATGGCCGGGGGCTACACGGTCTGGAACTACACGAGCTCGTACGGGCGCCGGCTGGAACACATCCAGGCCGTCGACATGATCTTCACCGACATCGTCACCGACCGGGCCACCGCACCCGCGCAGCTGCACGCGCTGGGACTGCCCACCAGCTGGGCCACGTACGCCGACGACTACTACTGGGACACCACATCGGTCCGGATGAGCCCGCTGCTGCCCCGGTACGAGGGCCGGCTGACCGACGCCACCATCACGCATTACCTGCTGGGCCATCCCGGGAGCATCGCCAGCATCGGGCAGCAGGCCGCCATCCTGGCTCAGCAGTTCCGGGTCACCACGCTGGGTGATTACCCACCCTTTACTGGTCATCCCGGCGGGGCCTACGAGTCCCGGGTCCTCGTGGTCACCTGGCTGATGCAGCGGCTCCCGGCCAGGCTGGGCCTGTGGCTGTACCTCCCGTTGTGGGCGGCCATGGCGGTGATCGCGATCCTGGCGCTGTGCCTGCCCCGGGCCGGTGCTCCCTGGCGCCGGGACGGCGCGGTGCTCGTGCTGTGCATGACCGCGTGCGCCATCGTCGCGTTCATCCCGCCCGCCTACTTCGCCGGCATCTCCACCACCCGCCACATGGTGGGCATGAACCTGGCCACGGCGCTCGCGTTCGTGATCAGCGTCGCACTGGTGATGTCGCTGCTGGGCAGGGCGCTGGGCGCTGCTGCTACAGGTGGCTGAAGCCGCCGGATTCCTGCTTTGTCATGGACACGGTGACCGGGTGCTTGCTGAAGTGGGCCACTGCGTCGCGGAAGTCGTCGAGCAGCAGGGAGGCCATGTCCCGGCTGACACCGATGCGGACCAGGATGCGCTGCACGGGGATGTCGGAAGCGGTTCCGGTGAGGGTGTAGGCCGGTACCTGCCACCCGCGGTTGCGCAGCCGGTCAGCCAGGTCGAACAGGGTGTAGCCGGGGTCCTCCCCGTCGCGGATCCGCCACGTGACCGTCGGGATCCCGGTGTTCGGGTTGCTGTCACACAGCAGCTCGAAGGGACCCAGCTTGACGATCTCGGCGGCGAGGTACTGGCCGATCTCATAGGACGCCTGGTGGATGCGGCGGTAGCCGTCACGGCCCAGGCGGAGGAAGTTGTAGTAACTGGCGACGATCTGCCCGGCCGGCCGGGAAAAGTTGATCTGGAAGACCGGCATGTCCCCGCCCAGGTAATTGACGTGGAATATCAGCTCATCGGGGAGCTCGCCTTTGTCCCGGAAGACGACCCAGCCGGCGCCCAGCGGAGCCAGCCCGAACTTGTGCCCCGAGGCACTGATCGACTTGACCCGGGGGAGGCGGAAGTCGAAGACGACCTCGGGCGCGCAGAACGGGGCGAGGAAGCCGCCGCTGGCCCCGTCCACGTGAATGTCGATATCCAGGCCGGTATCGGCCTGCAGCTTGTCGAGGGCTTCGGCCATGGCCGCCACCGGCTCGTACGCGCCGGTGTAGGTGACGCCGAGGGTCGGCACGACCATGATCGTGTTCTCGTCCACCCGCTCCAGCATCGAGGCCGGATCCATGGCATAGGAGCCGTGGGACATCGGCACCTCGCGCATGTCGATGTCCCAGTACCGGGCGAACTTGTGCCAGACCACCTGCACCGGGCCGCACACCATGTTCGGGTTATCCGTTGGCTTGCCCGCTGCCTGCCGCTTGGCCCGCCACCGCCACTTGGCCGCCATGCCCGCCAGCATGCACGCCTCAGAGGAGCCGATAGCTGACGTGCCCACCGTGTTGGCCGCCTCGGGCGCATTCCACAGGTCGGCCATCATGTGCACGCACCGCGCCTCTATCTCGGCGGTCTGCGGGTACTCGTCTCTGTCGATCATGTTCTTGTTGATCGACAGCGCCATCAGGGCCAGAACCTCGGGTTCCTCCCACGTCTGGCAGAACGTGGCCAGGTTCTGCCGGGCGTTGCCGTCGAGCATCAGCTCGTCCGACACCAGCTGGAACGCATCCCTGGGCAGGGTTCCGCCATCAGGGAACCGGTACTTCGGTACTGGCCTGGTCAGGTCCCGGTCAGCAAATACGCAGTCGTCAACCTGCTGACGGACGGAATCGCGCTCATGCAACGGCATGGCTCCAACGCTGGCCGGCCGCGGCCGCGCCGGCATCCCCCCCGGCGGGTGGTCCGGGAGGCCCGCTGCGGGTACTGCGACTAGCGCAGGGTGTCGAACTCGGCCCAGACCGCCTTGCCCGTCGCGGTCTGAAGGACTCCCCACTTGTCGGTCATGGCCTCGACCAGCATGAGCCCGAAGCCTGATTCATCGAGCCCCGCTGGGGTGCGTGGCTCCGGCCCGCCGGGATTCCCGTCGTGGACCTCGATCCGCAGCCGGTCTCCCGAGATCTCCAGCCGCAGCGCCATGGCGGATGCACCAGTCCGGGCGTGCAGCACCGCGTTGGTGACCAGTTCGGAAACGACCAGGACCGCCGCTTCCTCCAGGTGGGCCATCTGCCACGCGGCTAGTGCGTCGCGGGTGGCCCGCCGGGCCAGCCCAGCCGCCGCTCCGGCTAGGGGCAGCGGCATTTGCCTGGTCCAGTCCGGTCTTCCAGAAACGCCGGGCCGTGCGTGGGCACTACCGGGCTCGTTCATGTCAGCCGTCATGGCCTGATGCCTCAATCTCGTGATCTGCCGGGCCCCCCGGCGCTTCGCACGGCGGACATGGCCGTCGCGCTCCCACCCCCGCGACGGCTGGCGATCATGGACGGCGCCATGACGCGTCCCTGGCCCGCGATCCCCGGGTAGGTCACCTTCGATAGTCCGACCCTTACCTGAAGAAAACTTCAGGTAAGGGTCATTGCCCGCCGAGTGTTTGCTGAGTGTTGCCTGATGGTCAGCTCTCGACCTGCTGGGCTGAGCCTGACGGCAGGTGGTCAACGGGGCCCTCGCCGCTGGGCGCCGCGACCTGGCTGGTGACTTCCTCAGTGCGTTCAGGCAGGAGCAGCAGAGCCCCGATCAAGAAACACACCGCGCCGGCCAGAGTGCCCAGGTTCGCCCGCTCAGCGTTACGCAGCTGACCGGTCGCCGGGCTGATGTACGCCGGCGACAGCGGAAACACCGAAGGCAACGGACCCGAGCAGGTTGACGAGCGTAATCCACCACGCCCACGACCGGGGGCGCCAGGCGGCCCAGCCGTGGCAGACCTCGAACCAGGCCAGTGCGCTGGCCACCAGGAAGCAGGCCGAACCGACGGCGTCCGGCCGCCACACGTGCCGGTGCGCGGCCTGCGCAGCCAGGTTGGCCTGCATGGCCACCCCGGTGCTGACGTTGAAATAGAGCGTCCCGGCCAGTTGCACGGCGGTTGCCCACCAATCAATCCGCTGGGGCTGGTAGACGAAAAAACGCCGACGGGCGCGATGGCGCGGCTGGGGGGCGGCGTCGACCGCTTCCCGGTAGGTCAGGAACGCGGCGCAGGTGAAGAACAGGGAGCCGGTGAAGAACGTCACCGTGTCCCAGCGGGTTCCGGCCGCGTTCACGTACCAGGGGACTGCCCCTAGCGCGAACAGCAGCGACCCGATGGCGAACAGGATGGCTATCCACCATCCCCGGGCCCGGGGCGCCCACCATGTCGAGCCCGCGGCTGAACCGCGGCCCAGGTGCTTGCGGTGGCGGCGGGAATCCCAGCGCTCCGCCACGCCATCCGGCCGCGCGTGCCCGCCGATGCTCATGACAGCGACCTCCACTAACGCAGCCCGCCAGCCTGGACGGCGGGCCGGGCGGCTCAGCCAGGCGCGGGCCTGCACCCGGTGCGGGCTCCGCTCTCCCACCGTCGGCCGCCGGCCCGCCCCGCGCCTCGCCCGGCCGGGGTGAGTGGCTGGCACGCCCCTGCGGTCAGGCCGGCCAGCCTCGCCGCAGCGGAACCCGCGTCCCGCGTTCATTCACCCAGGCTGGGTGAGGTGGGACCCAGCTATCTGGAGAAGCGTGAGCGAATGTGGCGGGCGACATCTCCAGACCATTCGCTGTGCCATCCGCCGCATCGAGCGCGGGAAGCATAGGGGAGGCAACCCTTGTCTGACACCGGCAGCGAGCTTAGAGGCGCGGGCGGAGCCTCCGGACCGGGCAAGACCGCGGCTCTCAGCTCGGATGAGCGGGCTGAGCTGGAACGCCTCCGGACCGAGGTGACCGAACTGCGCCGCCAGCGAGCTGGCCAGCCCGCCCGGCGCCGGATCGGGTGGCGGGCCCCTGTCGCCACCCTGCTCATCGTGCTCGGCTGCGTGCTCGGCCCGGTGTCGGTGCTGGCCGTATGGAGCGCCAACCAGGTCTCCGACACCAGCCGTTACATTGCGAACATCGAGCCGCTGATCCATACCCCGGCCATCCAGAATGCCCTGACGGACAAGGTCACGAACCAGATCACCAGCCATCTGAACGTGACCGGGCTCACCAACCAGGCCGCGACCCTGCTCACGGACAAGGGCCTGCCCAGGGTGGGCACGCTGCTCAAGACGTTCGGCCCGTCGATCGCCAGCGCGGTCACCGGGTACATCCACAGCACCGTGCACAAGATCGTTGCCAGCCCGCAGTTCGCCCGGGTGTGGATCCAGGTCAATACCGTGGCCCATCAGACTCTGGTGAATGCCCTGTCCGGCCGGAGCGGTGCGATCAGCGTCAGTAACGGCCAGGTCACGATCGACCTGGCTCCGTTCATCGCGATCGTCAAGCAGGACCTGAGCGCCCGTGGATTCACGCTGGTGAACAAGCTGCCGCCGATCCACCCGACGCTGGCCCTGTTCTCGTCCCGGGAACTGGTCAAGGCGCAGACCGCCTACCGGCTGATCAACGACCTGAAGATCGTGCTGCCGATACTGACGCTTCTGCTCATCGCCGGGGGCGTGTACATCGCCCGGAGTCACCGGCGCGCCCTGATCGGAGCTGGGCTGGGGTTCGCCGTGGCCATGCTGGTCCTGGCCCTGGGCCTGCTGATCTTCCGTGGCATCTACCTGAACACGGTGCCCAGCAGCGTGCTGCCCAGCGACGCTGCTGCCGCCATGTTCGACACGTTCGTCAGGTTCATCAAGGAAGCACTGCGCACCCTGCTGGTAGTGGGCCTGGTCGTCGCCGCTGGCGCGTTCCTCACCGGACCGTCGGTGACGGCGGTCCGGACCCGGGCGGCCTTCCGATCGGGACTGGGCTGGATCCGGGCGAGCGGCGAACGCAAGGGTGTGAGTACCGGCCCCGTGGGCCGGTGGACCTACGCGCACCGGAAGGGCCTGCGTATCTCCGCCGTGGGCCTCGCCGCTCTGATCTTCGTGTTCTGGGGTCGCCCCACTGCCCTGGTCGTGATCTTGCTCGCCGTCCTCCTGCTGGTGGTCCTCGGACTGATCGAGCTGATCGGCAGGCCGCCCGCCGTGCCGGAGATAGCAGGCCAGCCGTGACCGCCGCCGCACCCTGCCGGGTGCGGCCGGGCCGGCGCTCCCCGGGCTGGTAGGCGGTCTGATGCTGGCCCAGGCGGCCGGGCTAGCGCTGCTCGCGGCGCTGTCCCCGACCGCGTTGCTGGTCGCCGCCGTGTACCTCGGCTCTGCCCGGCCCAGGCTGATCGCCACGGTCTACCTGGCCGGAGCGGTCGTCATGAGCCTGGTCATGGGAGCGGTGCTGGTGATCGTGCTGCGCAGCGCCGACCTGAGCCGCCCGGCCCAGCACACACCCCGGTATGGCCTGCGGCTCGGCCTGGGCGTCCTGCTGCTGGCGGCGGCCATAGTGGTCGCGAGGCGCAGCCCGAGGCACCCGGATCCAGCCCAACCGCAGCAAGGCATGGTCTCCAGGCTGGTGGCCGACCCGGCACCGCGGAGCGCGTTCCTCGCCGGCATCCTGATCTTCGCCCCAGGGGTCACGTTCCTCGCCGCCCTGCAGGTGATCGCGACCGCACGGGCCAGCGTCGATCTGACCCTGCTCGCCCTGGCCATCGTCGTCGTCATCAACGTGCTGCTGGTGTGGCTGCCCATCGTGCTCCACCTGGTCGCCCCGACGACGACCACCCGGTTGCTGACAGCCTTCAACGGCTGGCTGCGCGCGCACGGCAAGGCCGTGCTCGTCGGGGTACTCACCGTGGCCGGGACGATCATGGCGGTCAATGGGATCTACGGGCTCGCTGTCGTCCGGTAAGGGCGCCACCGTCGCCCCGCGGCTGTGCCGGGCCTCACCCGCGCCGGATGATTCGCGGTGGCCCGCCCGACCATACCGTGACCACGTGGATCCACTCGACCGGCTGCGCTCCGCGAGCAGGCGCATGTCCGATCCGCTCGAGTCGCTGGCCCAGGGAGTCGCCGAGCGCGTGGTCGACCTCATCGTTCATGCCCTGGACGTGAATGCGCTCGTGCAGCAGGTCGACCTGAACGCCCTGCTCGACCAGGTCGACATCAACGACAACATCCTGCAGAAGATCGACATCGACGCGCTGCTCAGCCGGGTGGACGTCGACGGGTTGCTCAGCCGGGTGGACGTCGATGCGCTGCTCAGCCAGGTAGACGTCGACGCGCTGCTCAGCCAGGTAGACGTCGACGCGCTGCTCAGCCAGGTAGACGTTAACGCGCTGCTCAGCCAGGTAGACGTCGACGCGCTGCTCAGCCGGGTGGACATCGACGCGCTGCTCAGCCGGGTGGACGTGAACGACCTGATGGGACGCGTCAACGTGAGCGCCCTGCTCGACCGCATCGACATCAACGATCTGCTGCGGCACATCGACATCGACGCGCTGGTCGAGCAGACCGATCTTGGTGCTGTTATCGCTCGATCATCTGGCGGCGCCGCGGGCGAGGCATTGGATGCGGCGCGCAGTCAGGCTGTCGGGCTTGACCAGTTCATCGATCGATGGATGCAGCGCGCCCTGCGGCGCAAGAATGCCGCACCACAAGGGCCGCGCGCCCTGCTCGACGGCCAGGCTGAGCCATGAGAGCCGGCGAGCAAGCGGCCCGGTCGGTGATCTCGCAGGGTCACTACGCGGGCTCGGTGTCGCGATTCCTGGCCTTCGCCATTGACCTCATGGTCAGTGCTGGCCTGTTCGCGGCCGCCCTTGCGGCCGTTTCGTACCTGGTGAAGGTGGTGACCGGCCGGTCAGTCTCCTGGAATCGGGAGGACACGGTAGTCGCCATCATCTTCGCCGCCTGGCTGTTCTTCTACTTTGGCTATTCATGGGCGGCGAACGGCAAGACCTTCGGCATGGCAGTGCTCGGCGTGCGGGTCGTGCGGGCTGACGGCCTGCTCCTCGACTCCTGGCGCGGGGCGCTGCGCGCGCTGGTCTTCCCGCTCAGCTTCCTTTTTTTCGGGCTGGGATTCCTGGGCATCCTCGTGCAGCGTGAGCGTCGCGCCCTGCACGACCTCATCGCCGGCACGGCCGTCGTCTACTCCTGGGATGCACGAGCGGCCCGGCTCCGGTTCCTCGCCCGCGACCATCCGCCGCGGGTGACGCCCTAGCCACACCGAGCGGTAACTGTGGACCGCAGGTGGACGAGCCTCAGCGATCCACCGCCCGGATCGACCGAGAGGATCCCGATCATGAACGTGCCTGCCAAAGCCGACGTGGACGACGACACCAGGGACGCGCTGGCCGGACTGGCCCTGGGTGACCCGGAGCTGCTGCTCGAGGGCCTGGAGGCGCGGGCCAGCTGGCAAGAACGGAGCGGCCTGGATCCGCGGAGCTTCGCGCTGGTCAAGATCGCCGCTCTCATCGCGCTCGATGCTCCGCCATCCTCCTACCTCTGGCAGGTGGCCAACGCCCTGGACGCCGGCTGCACCCCGGACGACCTCGTGGGGGTGCTGCACGCCGTCGCACCGCAGGTCGGCGGGCCGAAAGTAGTGGCTGCCGCACCGGAGCTCATGGTGGCCCTCGGCCTGTCCCTGCCCGAAGGCCGGTAAGACCCACCGCCCGCCGACGGTGGCGCGGGCAGCAGGCGGCCGGGAAGCGGCGCTGGGCCACGCCCGGCTATCGGCCGGGCGTGGCCCAGGTCACTGCGTACGCCAGGTGCTTACCTGCGGCGTCTACCTGCGGCGGGAAACGCGCCGGCCGGTGCGCCGCGATGTGCGCCGGGCAACTCTGCGTGCTCCGAACATCTCGTTCCTCTCATCTGCGACGCTGAGGTCGCTGTCTACGGGGTTTTCGCTGCGGCCGCGGTTTCCAGCTCGTGCAGCTCCTGAGCCTCCTGCGCCGAGACCAGCCCGATCCCCACCAGGTCGAGCGGGCTGATGAAGCCGTCGCTGATCCGGAAGCCGCCGGCCCGGGCGACCGCGTCGCGAAGCGGCACCGCCCAATGGTGCTCGAGCAGGATAAGTGCGGCCGCGGAGTCGTTCGGAATGTCCTCGAGCACATCCCAGCCGTCCTGCTCGCTGAAGACGTGCACGCCCCCCTCGGCGGCCACCTCCTCGGCTCCCGCGACCGCACCAGCCTCCATTCCCTCCTCGCCCTCGAACCCCAGGCCGATGAGGGCACCGATCTTGCTGCCGAGCTCGATCGCCTCGTCCTCGGTGAGATTGCTGAGGTGCTCGACCTCGAGCTCGCCGGATGCGTCCTTGTATACGGCGAGCGAATCGATGACACGTACCATGCCGGTGTCACGGAGTCGCTCCAGCTCGGCGATGATCTCACCGTGGAAGTCGGGGCGGTTAAACCCAAGCACGATGAGCTGCACGGGCCCAATTGCCATTGCTCTTGCCTCTTTCGCCTGATCAGCTGGCCTGGTCTACCCCAGAAAGGGTCGTGCCGGGCGGCAGCGTGCGCATCACCCGGCAGAGGTGATCTGCCTGGCCGCAGGCACCTGCGCAGGCACAACCAGAAGATCGCCATCACCCAGTGCGGGTGACGACACGTGCCGGGCGGTTAATCGACCATCGGGTACAGAAAGGCAGTCTCAGGAAAAGGCAAAGGAGCGGCTATGGTTTCTGACGAGTACGGCCCGGAGCCGTCGCCGCCGGGAATGCTGGCCGGGTCGTGGGCAGCCGCGCTGTTGCTCGGCGCGCTGACGTTGATCCTCGGGGTCGTGCTTGCTCTTTGGAAAAACGCATCCCAATATCCGGAAAAATCGATGTTGCCGGAGCCCTTGAACAGTCAAGCAACGTGTACTTCTCCATTCTCGCAGTGGACCACATGTCAGACCCATTTAATCTGGTCCAGGCATCGCGGCTGATGGGGTATGGAGAAAAAACGGGCATAGAACTCCCCGGAGAGATCGTGGGCACTTTACCGGACGATATCACTCATAATAGGACCGGCCTCTATGCTTTTGCCATCGGACAACACTCCCTTGTCGTCACCCCTCTGCAGACGGCGTTGATGATGAGCGCGATCGTCAACAAAGGGCATCTTCTCAAGCCGAAAGTGATCCAAGTAATTGCAGGTCAGGAGCCT
>CAWDRD010000066.1:0-109050 GCA_963804455.1 uncultured Actinomycetes bacterium | reverse complement strand
CCGCTCCAGGTCGGACGCGAAACCGAACATGTGGATCCGGGTGCCCGGGGTTGGCCGGGCGAGCACCACGCACTGGCAGCGCAGTACCGCGGCCAGGCCGCAGACCAGGTGCGCCTGGACCCGGGCCCACGGGTTGTCGATGTCCAGCACCCGGTCGGCCGGGCGGTCGGTCTCTGGCCGCTGCGCGGCGAGCAGCGCCCGGTCGATGCCGTACTTGGCCATCAGCTCAGCGGCCTTGGCCGTGAAGGCCTGGGCCTCCTCGGGCGTGACCCCAACCGCCTCTGCCTTGGCCAGCAGCTTGCGGACCCGGGCCAGCAGCGCCGCGGCCGCCTCGGTGCCGCTCGCGGCCGCGCCGCCTCCGTCCTGACCATCATCCGATGCCCGGTCGTCACCTGGCTGGTTGCCTGCTGCCTGGGAATTCACGAGGCTGCCTCCCGATCCAGAGCGAGGGTTCGAATACAGAATCGAACGCTATCGCGACGTAGCGACAATTCCGGCGCTGGCAATGGCCGCACCCTACCGCCCGGGCCCGGGCCAGCCGCCCGACTTGGGCAGACCGGATTCCCCCGGCCCGTCACCCACCGGGTTGACCCGTGCGGCCTACACTCGGCGGCATGGCCGTCCAGATGGCACCCAGCATCCTGTCCGCCGACTTCGCCCGGCTCGCGGACGAGGCAGCTGCCGTCACCGGAGTGGCGGACTGGCTGCACGTGGACGTGATGGACAACCACTTCGTGCCCAACCTGACCCTTGGGCTGCCCGTGGTGGAAGCTCTGCTCAAGCACGCCGGCCTGCCGCTCGACTGCCACCTCATGATCGAGGACCCGGACCGGTGGGCGCCGGGGTATGCGGAGGCTGGCGCCCGCAACGTGACGATCCACGCCGAGGCGTCGGCCTCGCCTGTGCGCACCCTGCGGATGATCCGGTCGGCTGGAGCCCGCGCCGGGCTGGCCATGAACCCGGCCACCCCGGTCGAGCCGTACGCGGACCTGCTGCCCGAAGTTCACATGCTGCTGCTGATGACGGTCGAGCCCGGGTTCGGCGGCCAGTCCTTCCTGGACCTGGTGCTGCCCAAGCTGCGCCGGGCCCGGGACCTGGTCCGCCGCCACGGCGCCGCGGTGTGGCTGCAGGTGGACGGCGGGGTCAGCGCCGAGACGATCGAGCGCTGCGCGGACGCGGGGGCGGACGTCTTCGTGGCCGGGTCCGCCGTGTACCACGCGGACGACCCGGCCGCCGCGGTCCAGGCGCTCCGCGCCCAGGCCGAGCGCGCCACGGCTCACGCCGCCTGGAACCGCTGAGGCGCACGCGCGAAGTTCACCACCCCTGGCGTGGCCATCGGGAATCACCGAGTTAGCGTCGGAAGCAACCGTTAGTACCGCTGGACAATCGCGGCCTGCGATGAATCGCCCGGAGGGCACCATGACACAACGAACTGTCCCCGATCACGTCCCAGCCGGCGCGACGCCCAACGGCGATGGGGTCGTCGTCGGGGCGGGACCGGTCACCGTTCGACGCTTACATCGACTTCCAGTGCCCGTTCTGTCGGCAGTTCGAGCTGTCCGTGGGGGACACCCTGGCCGGCCTCGTGGCGGATGGGCTGGCCAGCATTGCCTACCACCCGATGAACTTCCTCGACGCAGCCTCGACCACGCACTACTCCACTCGCGCGGCGGCGTCCTCCGGCTGCGCCTCCGATGGTGGGCGGTTCGCTGAGTACACCCGCGTGCTCTTCGTCAACCAGCCACCGGAAGGCAGCGCCGGGCTGACCGATATCCAGCTCATCGATCTGGGCCTTTCCGCCGGGCTGCCCGCCGCGGCGTTCGAGGGCTGCGTGCTGGGCGGCAACTATCTGGACTGGCCGCCCTATGTCACGGCGGTGGCCACGGCGCGCGGGGTCAACGCGACGCCCACGGTGCTCGTCGGCGGCGTCCCAGTCCCGGCCAATCCACAGATGATCGTCGCCGCGGTCGCCGCGGCCGCCAGGGCCTAAACGAGTAAGCCCGCACTGAGGTCACCCGCACTGAGGTCACCCGCACTGAGGTCACCCGCACTGAGGTCACCCGCACTGAGGTCACCCGCACTGAGGTCACCCGCACTGAGGTCAGTGGCCGTGGGCGATCAGTGGCCTGGTTGCGGGACGCTCGCCGGTTCGGCCGGCCCGGGACCCGTGAGGTGGGCTTGGAGGGACTTGCGGACGGCCGCGAGCAGGCGGTTGTGGTCGCCGGCACGGGTCGCCACCACGACGTGGCTCGGCTCGACGTCGTGCAGAGCGATCGTGGTGAGTTCGGGGCGGGGGCTGGCGATGCCGGCCGGGACGATGGCCACGGCCTGCCCGCTGGCGATGAGTTCGAGCTTGTCCTCGATGGCCTCGACGAGGGGGCCGTCGGGTGCCCGGGTTCCGTCAGGCCGGGGGTCGATGCGCCAGAAGGCGTTCCAGGCCGGGTCGGGGAACTGGGGGATGGGTTCGTCGGCGATGTCGTCGAGGGTGACGGATTCCTTGCCGGCCAGGCGGTGGTCGAGGGGTACCAGGAGCACCCGGGGTTCGTCGTAGAGGACGGTCACGTGCAGCTGGCCGGTGGGGAACGGCAGCCGGGCCACCGCCGCGTCCACCCGGTGATCGAGCAGGGCCGCCCGCGGTTCGTTCCAGACCAGATGCAGGGTCTGCACGTCGGCGTCCGGGTGCTGGCGGCGCAGCTCACGCACGGCCGGGGTGACGATGAGGTTCGTGGTGTAGCCGATAGTGATCCGGCTGGGCCGGGCGGCGGCGCGGGTGGCGGCCTCGGCCTGGGCGGCGGATCGCAGCAGTGCCTTGGCGCGGGGCAGGAAGACTTCCCCGGCCTCGGTGAGCCGGGTGCCCTGCGGGGTGCGGTCCAGCAGGCGGGCGCCGAGCTGCTCCTCAAGGCGGCGGATCTGCCGGCGCAGGGACGGCTGGGCGAGATGAAGGGCGTCGGCTGCCCGGCCGAAATGCAGGTGGTCGGCGACGACGGTGAAGTACCGTACCAGCCGCAGATCAAGGTCCGCCGGAGGCGACGGCGAGTCAGGCATACCGCAAGCCTACTCGATTCCGGCCGCTGGCGGACCTCTGAGAAGCTCGTTGAGCTGCAGTGATGCCTACTTCGTATTGCTTTTTGCAGACCAGTCCTTGGAGGTTTCAGGGCTGCTGGGCGGGCCCGCTGGCCGGAGGGACGGGACAGTTGGGGCCGCACCGCCGCAGCGCCCCGGCCCAGCCGCGGCCCCGCAGCACCGTGCCCACCTGAACGGCTACGAAGCAGGGCTGCTGGGTCACATCAGCCCAGCTGTACCGCAAGGTGATGATCCCGTCGGCGGCCGCGGCGTTGTCCCGGTGCTGATCCCGCCAGCGGGCCTCGGCCGGGTGGGCGGCGGCGCCATCCAGTTCAACGCTCACGCCGAACTCCTCATACAGCGCGTCCTTGTACTCGGTCCGGGACCCGCGCATGGTTCGGACCTGACGCTGAGCACACGGCAGCCCATGCGGCCGTTCCACATCGCGGACGTAGCGGAGTTCCAGCAGCGAGTGCGCGCCCTCGCCGATATCTTCCAGCGCCGCCACGATCTCCAGCCGCCAGCGGACCCGCGGCCGGGTGTCCAGCGCGGCGCGTAGCCGGCCGGGCGTGGTCAGCCGCGCGGCACAAGCCCTGGCCAGCCAGCCCAGCGCGTCGTCCATGGTGGCCGCGCGCTGCGCCAAGTCGAGAGCGGTCTCCTCGATCCGGGTACGCGGTGGCATCAGGCTCGGATGCCGGGCGATGGCGATCCGGGCCGAACGGTGAATGGCGATGCCTGGGATTGGATAGGGATGCCGCTCCCGGGGGACCGTGATGTGGATGAGGGTGCTCGGGCGTAACTCGAGCCGGTCGAGCTCGGCAGCGGTCTGATGGCTGAGCACGGCGTCCGGGCCGACCCGCCGTAAGGCAGCCCACAGCTGCGCCTCCCGGGCGGGCTCACCCGTGTAAATGGCATATACCCCGTGGTAAAGCCGCTGCCATCGCTCGGAGCGCAGCCGAGAACTCACGGTTCCCGGGCCGAGGCCCAGGCGGAGAGCCTGGGATCGGGACAGCACGCCGCGCTGCAGGGCCAGGAGGTCATCGAAATCCTCGGGCAGGTCATTCAGTGACATGTGCCCAGCCTGCCCGCCCTGCCGGCCGTCCGCCCACTCCAATTCCTCAGCCTGTGGATAACCCGGCCCGTCGCCTACGTGGTGGGAAATGCGCCGCATACGCTCATTCCCCACCACACAGAGTCGCCCTGCCCGCGGGTTCGCGATTATGTGGTGGGTTATGGCTTGTATTTGCGTATTTCCCACCACACAAGCGCTGTGGGAGCCCGGCCCGGTGCCCGGAGTGACAGGGCGGGGTGGCGTGGCTGCGGAATACGTCCCGTGGCACACTGGTTTGAGCAGTTGAGCGTGCTCCGGGGTCGGTGAAACTCCGAGCCGGCGGTGATAGTCCGCGACCTGGCCAGGGCGTCTAGCGCCCGGGCTGGCTGACCCGGTGGAACTCCGGGACCGACGGTGAAAGTCCGGATGGGAGGCAGCACGCGCGCGGCCGGCGGCCAGCGTGGCCCGCCTGCACGCGTTTGCGCGCCTGCGCACCCCCGGAGCCGAATGGCAGGACGGCTCCGGAAGGGGAAACCGGGATGTTCACCGGGATAGTCGAGGAACTCGGCGAGGTCGTCGCCGTGGAGCAGTTGCCGGACGCGGCCCGGCTGACCGTGCGCGGAGCGCAGGTGACCGCGGACGCGTCGCCTGGCGACTCCATCGCGGTGAGCGGCGTCTGCCTCACCGTGACCAGCACCGGAGATGGCATGTTCACCGCCGACGTGATGGCGGAGACCCTCCACCGCACCGGACTCGGCACGCTCAAGCCAGGCGACCCGGTCAACTTGGAACGCCCACTTCCGCTGGGCGGCCGGGTAGGCGGGCACCTGGTCCAGGGCCACGTGGACGGCACCGGGGTGATCGTTTCCAGGGTCACCGACGAGCACTGGGACGTGGTCCGGATCGTCGTCCCGCCGCCGCTGGCCCGGTACCTCGTACACAAGGGCTCGGTCGCCGTGGACGGCACCAGCCTGACCATCTCGGCGCTCAGCGGGGAGACCGGGGAGACCGGGGAAGCCGGCGAGACCGGGGAAGCCGGGGAAAGCGGGAATCCGGCGGGGCAGCCGTGGTTCGAGGTCAGCCTCATCCCGACCACCCTGGAGCTGACTACGCTGGGCCGCCTCCAGCCCGGCGCCCTGGTGAACTTGGAGGTCGACATGATCGCGAAATACGTAGAACGGCTGCTCGCCAGCAACCCCGCCGGGGCGCGGTCATGACCCCGGACGGCCTGACCCCGGACGGCCTGACCCCGGACGGCCTGACCCCGGACGGCCTGACCCCGGACGGCCTGACCCCGGACGGCCTGACCCCGGACGGCCTGACCCCGGACGGCCAGCAGCCACCGGACCAGCGCACCGCCCGGCCGGACCGGGACACCGTCAAGCTGGACGACGTGGAACGGGCCCTGCACGACATCGCGGACGGCCGGCCCGTGGTGGTGGTGGACGACGCCGACCGGGAGAACGAGGGCGACATCATCGTCGCGGCCAGCAAGATGACGGAAAGCCTGATGGCGTTCATGATCCGGCACACCAGCGGGGTGATCTGCGTCCCGCTGCCCGGCAAAGAGCTGGACCGGCTCCAGTTGCCGCTGATGACGGCACAGAATTCCGAGCGGATGCGGACCGCGTTCACGGTCAGCGTGGACGCACGGGACGGGGTCACCACCGGGATCTCCGCCAAGGACCGGGCCCGCACTGTGCGCACCCTGGTGGACTCGGCCACCGAGCCGTACGAGATCGTCCGCCCCGGGCACATCTTCCCGCTCCGCTACGCCGAGGGTGGGGTGCTGCGCCGGCCCGGGCACACCGAGGCGGCGGTGGACCTGGCCCGGCTGGCCGGGCTGCCCGCGGCCGGGGTGCTGGCCGAGGTGGTCAACGACGACGGCACCATGGCCCGGCTGCCCCAGCTCAGGGTGTTCGCGGACGAGCATGGCCTGGCGCTGATCTCGATCGCGCAGCTCATCGAGCACCGGCGGCAGACCGAGCGCATGGTCATCAGGGTGGTGGAGACCCGGCTGCCCAACGCCTACGGGCAGTGGCGGGCGATCGGTTTCCGCAACTCCGTGGACGGCACCGAGCACATCGCCCTGGTCCTCGGGGATCTCGGCGATGGCCAGCAGGTGCTCGCCCGGGTGCACTCCGAATGCCTGACCGGGGACGTGTTCGGCTCGCGCCGGTGTGACTGCGGCGCCCAGCTGGAGGCGTCCATGGCCGCGATCGCGGCCGAGGGCCGCGGTGTCGTGCTCTACCTGCGCGGCCACGAGGGCCGGGGGATCGGCCTGCTCAGCAAGCTGCGCGCCTACCAGTTGCAGGACGAGGGCGCGGACACGGTGGACGCCAACCTGGCGCTCGGCCTGCCCGCGGACGCCCGGGAGTACTCCACCGGCGCCCAGATCCTCGCCGACCTCGGCATCCAGTCGGTGCGCCTGCTCACCAACAACCCGGACAAGGTCCGTGGGCTGTCCAGCTCGGGCGTTGAGGTGGCCGGCCGGGTGGCCCTGCCGGTCACCTCCACCCCGGAAAACCTGCACTACCTGATGGCCAAGCGGGACCGGCTCGGGCATCAGATCGACGGCCTGCCCGCTCCCGGTGCGCCCTTCCGCGCGGCCCCGCCCGCACCTGTTTTTTCCGCAACGAACACCACCCCCGGAACTGCCGCCGGGCCAGCCGGTGAGCGCTGCCCGGACGGTCTGGCAGGGGCCCGGTGAGCGGCGCGGGGCGCCCCGATCCCGGGGCCGTGGACGCGGCGGGCCTGACCCTGGCCATCGCGGCGACCCGGTGGCACGCTGAGATCACGGACACGCTGGTGGACCGGGCGGTAGCCGCGGCCAAGGCGTGCTCGGTCGACGCCCCGCTGGTGGTCCGGGTACCCGGGGCGGTGGAACTGCCGGTGGTGGCTGCGGAACTGGCCCGCAGCCACGACGCCGTGGCCTGCCTCGGCGCGGTGATCCGGGGCGGCACCCCGCACTTCGAGTACGTGTGCGACGCGGTGACCTACGGGCTGGCCCGGGTCGCGCTGGACGCGGGCAAACCAGTTGGCAACGGGGTGCTGACCTGTGACACCCTGGAGCAGGCCCGTGACCGCTGCGGGCAGGACGGCAGCAGCGAGGACAAAGGATGGGAGGCGGTCGTGGCGGCGCTGGAGACCGCGCTCGTGCTCCGCTCGCTCCGGAGCGCTCGACATTGACCTGGTGAGCAACTACGGCCGATGACGTCCCGTCTCGCATGAAAGGCTTTTGCCGTGCTGTCCCTGGTTCTGCCGAAAGGCTCGCTCGAGCGCGCCACCCTTGACTTGTTCGACGCCGCGGACCTGACCGTCCGCCGGTCCTCTGACCGCGACTACCACGCTTCTATCGACGACCCGCGGATCGACCGGGTCCGGTTCCTGCGGCCCCAGGAGATCCCGTCCTACCTCGAACGTGGGCTGTTCGACCTCGGCATCACCGGCCGGGACTGGATCACCGAGACCGGGGCGGAGGTCGCCTCCCTCGGCGAGCTGCACTACTCCAAGGCCACCTCGCAGCCGATCCGGGTGGTCCTGGCGGTGCCCCAGAGCTCGCCCTGGCAGTCCGTCGCCGACCTGCCCGAGGGTGTCCGCATCTCCACCGAGCTGCCCTCGCTGACCAGCCGTTACCTGGAGGCGAACGGGGTCAAGGCGATGGTGGTGCCCTCGCACGGGGCCACCGAGGCCAAAGTGCCGGACATCGTGGACGCCATCGTCGACCTCACCGAGACCGGGTCCTCGCTGCGCCGCAACGGCCTGCGCATCCTCGACACCCTGCTGACCAGCTACACCGAGCTGGTGGCGAACACCGAGGCTTACGCCGACCCGGACAAGCGCAGCGCCATGGACGACATCGCGCTGCTGCTGCGCGGGGCCATCCAGGCCCGCGGCCACGTGCTGCTCAAGCTGAACGTGCCGGCGGCCCAGCTGGAGGCGGTGACCGCCATGCTGCCCGCGCTGTCCTCGCCGACCATCACCACGCTGGCCCGGGGCGGGATGAACGCGGTGGAGTCCGTGGTGCCCAAGCGCGGGGTGAACACACTGATCCCGGCGCTGCGGGCGGCCGGGGCCCGGGACATCCTGGAGATCCCGATCTCCAAAATCGTCGAGTAGTCACATCAGAAACACCAGCCCCGCCAGCCCCGGACTCTGGCGGCCCAGGTCGGCTTAGCACGGATTTGGCCAGATTTTGCCTGATTCGCCCCGCTTCAGGTCGGCCAAATCCGTGCTATGTCACCTCCGCCAGCAGGCCAGCAGGCCAGCAGGCCAGCAGGCCGGGCGGCTAGCTCTCTGGCCAGGCCAGCACTGGGCCGCGGGCCCGCAGGGTGACCAGCGATCCGGGCGCCACCGCGCCGCCGCCGAGCAGCCGCACGGTCAGCGCGGGCGCCTGGGGCGTCCTGCGCGGGCTGCACGGTGAGCACCGTGTCGTGCCCGTGATACCCGAAGCTGATGACCCGGCCGGTCAGGCCCGGCTCCACCGCGCCGTTGCCGTGGCCCGGCGCTCTGTTGCCCGGCTCCGCATTACCCGGCTCTGCCGTGGGCGCGGCCAGCTCGACCTGCTCCGGACGGATCAGCACGGTGGCCGGGCAGTGCGTGGTCACCGAGGGGTCGGCCGGCTCGACCGGCAGCCGGCCGAACAGGGTCTCCACCGAAGCGCCGTTGAGCACGCCCGGGACCAGGTTGGCGTCCCCGATGAAGCGCGGCCATGTCCGCGTCCACCGGGCGCCGGTACAGCTCCTGCGGGGCGGCGCACTGCGCGATCCGGCCCGTCGCGCAGCACCGCGACCCGGTCCGCGGTGGACAGCGCCTCGTCCTGGTCGTGGGTGACCAGCACGGTGGTGGTGCCGGCCTCCTTGAGCAGCCGCTGCACGTCCGCGCGGACGCTCGCGCGCAGGTGCGCGTCCAGCGACGCGAACGGCTCGTCCAGCAGCACGATCTCCGGCTGGATGGCGAGGGCCCGGGCCAGGGCGACCCGCTGCTGCTGGCCGCCGGACAGCTGATACGGGTAGCGCTGGGCCAGCCCGCCCAGCCCGACCGCGTCCAGCAGCTCGGCGGTGCGGCCCGGCCGGCCCCGGCGGCGCCGCTCCCTGCGGCTCAGCCCGAACCCGACGTTCGCCGCCACGGTGAGGTGCGGGAACAAACTGCCTTCCTGCGGCACGTAGCCGATCCGGCGCCGTTCCGGGGCCAGGAAGGCGCCCGGGCCGTCGGCGAGCACCGCCCCGATCCGGACCGTGCCCGCGTCCGCCCGCTCGAACCCGGCCAGGATGCGCAGCAGCGTGGTCTTGCCGCTGCCGGATGGGCCCAGGATGGCGGTCAGCGAGCCCTCGGCCACGTCGAGGTCCAGGCCGGACAGCACCCGGTGCCGGCCGAAGGCCTTGTCCAGGCCGGTCACCGTCAGCTGGGTCATGTCATCATCCTCGGGTCCGCGGAACGGTTGAAGAACCGGCCCAGCACGATGCTCGGGAGAGCTGCCACCGCGATCATCACCAGGGCGAACGGCGCGGCCTGCCCGTAGGACAGGTCGTTCTCGTACGCCCAGAATTGCGTGGCCAGTGTCTGCACCCCGGTCGGGATCAGGATAAGGGTGGCGGTCAGCTCGGTGACCACCGATAGGAACACCAGGCAGAACGCGGCGACCAGGCCGGGGCCGGTGAGCCGGAGGGTGACCCGGGCCAGCACGGCCAGCTTGCGCTGGCCGAGCGAGCGGGCCACCTCATCCAGGCTGACCGGCGCCCGGGCCAGCGAGGCCTTGACCCCGACCAGGGCCAGCGGGAAGAACATGATCGCGTACGCGAGGATCAGCAGCGGCCCGGTCTGGTAGAGGAAGCCGCCCAGGTAGCGCTGGGTGAAGTAGGACAGGGCGAGCGCGATGACCACGCCCGGGATGGCCAGCACCAGGTAGGTGCTCCGCTCCAGGATGTGCCGGGCGTAGCCCGCGTGCCGCACCGCGAGCAGGGCCACCGGCAGCGCCAGCAGTGTGGCCAGCGCCGCGGCCAGCGCGCCGTACAGCGCGGTGTAGCCCGCCGCGGCGAGCAGCGGGACACCGGTGATCGTCGCCTTCCCGCCGTTGACCATCCAGTAGATGCTCGCCGCGACCGGGACGCCGAGGGCCAGCCCGGTCAGCGCGGTGAAACCGGCCAGGGCCGGGATCCGGCCCCGGCCAAGGTGCTGCGGCGGGGACACCCGCTGGGCCAGGGCGCCGGACCGGCTTACCCGGCCGCGGCCCCGGCCCAGCCCCTCACCGGCCAGCACGATCATGCTCAGCAGCACCAGGACCAGGGCCAGCGCGCACGCCGCGGGCAGGCTGAAGCCCTGGTTGATCTCGGTGAAGATCTCGGTGGTGAAGGTCTGGTAGCCGACGATCTCGAACGCGCCGTACTCGGCCAGCATCACCATCGCCACCAGCAGGCAGCCGCCCAGGATGGCGCCCCGGGCCTGGCCCAGGGTGATCCGGGCGAACGTGCGCAGCCGGCCGGTGCCGAGACTGCGGGCCACCTCCTCCTGACCGGGATCGGCGCCGCGCAGGCTGGCCGCGACCGGCAGGTAGACCAGCGGGTACACGGCCAGGGTCATCACCACGACCGCGCCGCGGAAGCCCTGGATCCACGGGCTACAGCGACGCCCAGCCGAAGCTGACCACGAAATCCGGGATGGCCAGCGGCACCACCACCAGGACGGCCCAGACGCGCCGGCCCGGCAGGTCGGTCCGTTCCACGCACCAGGCCGCGGCCGTGCCGATGACCGCGCACAGGGCGGTGACCACCACGGTGAGCCGGATCGTGTTCCACAGCAGGGTCGCGGTCAGCGGCCGGAAGATCAGGTGCGCGTCCTGCGCCAGGCCGCTGCTGGCCGCCTCGATCAGCAGGAACGCCAGCGGCAGCGCGAGCACGGCCGCGATCAGCGTGACGGTGCCGAGCAGCGGGTACGGGCGGGCCGCCCGGCGGCGCCGTGCCCGCGACGCGCCCGGGCCTGGCGGGCGGGCCGCGTCCGGCGGGCCGGCCGCCCTCGGTGATGACCGGCGCGGTCACAGCAGTCCGGCCTGGCGCAGCAGAGCGATGGCCGCCGACCCGTCACCGAGCTCGGCCACCGTGATCGGATCAGGGCTGCAGCTCCGCGAACGGGGTTTCCGGTGCCGAGGTCGTGACGCCGGATGCGACCGGGTACTCGTAGCTGAGCGAGTGGCCGCCGATGATTTCCTGGGCCTGCTTGCTGACCAGGAACGCGACCAGGAACTTCTGCGCGGCGGCCTGGTGCGTGGACGACTTCAGCACCGCGGCCCCGGACACGTCGATCACGTAGCCGGGATCGCCCGGCGCGAAGTACGCGATCTTCGAGTGCATGCTCGCTGCGCCGATCCTCTGCCCGCAGCCGGTACCAGTAGTACTGGTTGATGATGCCGAGCGCCGCGCTGCCGCGGTTCACGTCGCTGGTGATCGTCTCGTTGTCCGGGTAGATGTGCCCAGCCGCGTTTGCTCTAAGACCGGCCAGCCAGCGCACGGTGGCCGCGGCCCCGTGCGCGCGGAGCACCGCGGTGACGATCGGCTGGAAGTCGGTCTCCCCGGCGGCCAGCGCCAGCTTGCCCTTGTACCGCGGGTCGGCCAGCTGCATCACGGAGCGCGGCAGCTGGCTCGCGGAGATCAGGCGGGGATTGTAGACGAGCACGCTGACCCGGGCGGACACGCCGACCCAGTCGCCCTGCGGCGAGTTGAACCGGGCTGCGGTGGCGGTGAGGGTGGACTTGTCCACCGCCGACAGCTTGGCCTTGTCCTGGAGGAACTCCAGCACGGGGGAGTTCTCGGTGTAGATCACGTCAGCGGGTGAGTGGCTGCCCTCGGCCACGATCTGGTCCGCCAGCACGTCCTCGTCGTTGCTGCGGACATGCACGGTGATGCCGGTGCGCTGCTCGAACGCGGTGACGATCTTGTCCGTGGTCTCCGGGTGCTGCCCGCTGTACAGGGTGAGCGCGCCGGATGTGTCCGAGGACAGCGACAGCGCGTTACCGCAGGCCGTCAGCGTGCAGGCCAGGGCGGCTACGGTTATCAGCGCTGTGGTCATCAGCGGAGCGGGGCCCCGTCGCCTAACTCTCACCAGTTTCCTCTCCAGGTTGGGGAACGGCCGGACCGGCGGGCCCTAGGTCAGCGCGAGCGCTGCCGCCGACGAAAGCTTAGGCTAACCTTACAAGCTGGCCGGGTGAGGTCTAGGGTCCTTTATCCCTGATCGGGAAGCCCATCGTCCCAGGCTGGAGCGCTTCGCCGAGCCTGTGCCCCCGGGTCCGGGAGCGCCGCCTGCCCCATCCTGGCGACTGGGCGGCGGCGATTCGCGATCACCAGCGTGGCGCACGATGATCTGGTGAACGTACTCTGGTGAACAGGCCCGGGATTTCCCGGCACTGGGTGCCCGGCCGGGCGGCCCGGTGCGGCGCCTGGCCGGCAGGCGAGACGTACCGAGGTGAACTGGTTGCGAGACATCCTGGACCCGATCACGAAGTGGTGGGATGCGGGCGAGGTGTTCGGCCTGGCGACCGTGGTCCGCACGTTCCGCAGCGCACCACGCGAGCCCGGGGCGGCCATGGCCGTGTCTGCCGACGGCGAGGTGACCGGGAGCGTGTCCGGCGGCTGCGTCGAGGGCGCCGTGTACGAGGTGGCGCGGGAGGTCTGTGAGACGCGGGCAGGCGGTGCTGCAGACCTACGGGGTCAGCGACGATGACGCGCTGTCGGTTGGCCTGACGTGCGGCGGCATCCTGCACGTGTTCGTCGAGCCGGTTAGCCCCGAGCTGTTTCCCGAACTCGGTGACGTGGTGGCCGCGATCCAGGCGGGCGAGCCGGTGGCCGTGGCCACGGTGATCGAGGGCCCGGGCCGGGTCGGCGCGCGCCGGGTGATCTGGCCGGAGACCGAGGACGGCGCGCAGGCCAGCGGCACGCTCGGCGCCGGGGACCGGCTGGACCAGGCCGTTGACGACGATGCCCGCGGCATGCTGGCCCAGGGCCTGACCGGGGTGCGCCGCTACGGCGAGCACGGCGAGCGGCGCGGGGATGACCTGGCCGTGTTCGTGCACTCGTTCGCGCCGCCACCGCTGATGCTGGTGTTCGGCGCGATCGACTTCGCGGCTGCGGTCGCCCGGGCCGGGAAGTTCCTCGGCTACCGGGTCACGGTGTGCGATGCGCGGCCGATCTTCGCCACCAAGACGCGCTTCCCGGACGCGGACGAAGTCGTGGTGGACTGGCCGCATCGCTTCCTGGCCCGCACCCCGGTGGACGAGCGCACGGTCATCTGCGTGCTCACCCACGACCCCAAGTTCGACGTGCCGGTGCTGGAGGTGGCGCTGCGCACGCCCGCCGGGTACATCGGCGCCATGGGCTCCCGGCGCACCCATGAAGACCGGCTGGACCGGCTGCGCGAGGTGGGCATGACCGAGGACGAGCTGTCCCGGCTGCGGTCGCCCATCGGGCTGGATCTGGGCGCCAGGACCCCGGAGGAGACCGCCGTGTCCGTGGCGGCGGAACTCATCCAGCTGCGCTGGGGCGGTTCCGGCCGGCCGCTGACGCTGACCTCAGGCCGGATCCACCACGCATGACCGGTGCCCCGCAGGTCGCCGGGGTGCTGCTGGCCGCGGGCGCGGGCTCCCGGCTGGGCAGCCCGAAAGCCCTGGTCGAGGTGCAAGGGGTGCGGCTGGCTGACCGCGGCGTGGCGCTGCTGCGCGACGGCGGCGCCGACCCGGTCGTGGTGGTCACCGGCGCGGCACCGGTCGGCTTGCCCGGGGTGATCACTGTGGCCAACCCGGACTGGCGCACCGGCATGGGCTCCTCGCTCGCGGCTGGCCTGCGGGCGGTGCCCCCGGGCCCGGCCGCGGCCGTGATCGCCCTGGTGGACCAGCCGCTGGTGGGCGCTGCGGCGGTGCAGCGGCTGATCGGCGCGCACGCCGCGGGAGCCGGGGTGGCGGTCGCGGCCTACCACGGCCAGCCGCGCAACCCGGTGCTGATCGCCCGGGAGCACTGGCCGGAAGTGATCAGCCTGGCTGTGGGCGACGTGGGTGCGCGGCCGTTCCTGCGCGCGCACCCCGAGCTCGTCACCCTGGTGGAATGCGCCGATACCGGCCGCCCGGATGACATCGACACCCCGGCGGACCTGGCCCGGCTGACCCGTGACGCCCGCTGAGCCGCGACGTCAGCTGACGGTGACCTCGATGCCCCAGGTGTGCGTGACGCTATCCCCGGGTTCCAGCATGAGCAGGTCCACCCCGCTGGCGAACGCGTTCGGCGGGCAGGTCATCGGCTCGACGGCCAGCGCGCGGCGGGCCTGCTGCGGCCGCAGCGCGTCCCCCGTGAACACCTGCAGCCAGCCGTAACCAGGACCCGCCCACAGCGCCACCTCGGTGCCTGCGCCGCGCAGCCGGGCCCAGGCCCGCCCGCTGCCGTCCCGGGCCAGCCCGGTCAGCGCGTGATCCAGCTGAGTGCCGCCGACCGGCCGTCCAGCGCGGAAATCAAAGCTGGTGCCGGTCACGTCCGTGGCCGGGCCCGTCGGCAGGCCCCGGTCCCCGGACGGCAGCCAGAGCCCGGCGGGCAGCGACAGCTCGCACTCATCGACCGTGTCCGTGCCTGCGGTCAGATACGGATGCGACCCGGTCCCGTACGGGGCGGCGGCCGAGCCCGCGTTCCGGGTGCTGATGCTCACCTGCAGACCGTGGTCCGCGTCCAGCCGGTACCGGGCCTCGATGTCCAGGCAGAACGGGTACCCATGCTGCCCGAGCAGCACATGCCGCAGCGTGACTTCCTGCGTGGTGCGCGCCACCGGCTGCCAGCTGGCGTTGCGGGTCAGGCCGTGGATCGCGTTACGGTTGCCGGGCTCGCTCAGATCGAGCTGGTAAGTGGTGGCGCCGATGGTGTACTGGCCGCCGTCCACCCGGTTCGGCCACGGGCACAGCAGCTGTCCTGCTGCTGCGGGCGGCAGCACATCCGGGCCGTACTCGGTGATGACCGGGAGGTCGCGGTGGCGCAGCACCCGCAGCCCGGCACCGAGCTCGGTGATGGTGGCCTGGTAGTCCCCGGCGGCGAGGTCGTACTGCGCCCCGGTGAGCGGAATCCGGGCGCCGTCAGGCGAGACCATGATCAGCCGTCCTGGGTCTGAATCCGGAACCGGAGACAGGTCCCGATAGGCCTGCGGCGGCCCGGGTTGTGGTCGAGTGCCGGCGGGGCTGCTTGGGGAGCGGGGGACCGTCAGCCCCGCCGGCACTTGAACCATAGCGGCCTCGGTGCCGGATATGGGCGAAGTTCGTCAAGCCGGGAAGTACTGCTGCTGCCTGCACTGTCTGCTGCCTTTCCGTCATTACCCAGGCACTTTAAGTCCCGGACCGCAGGTAGTTGGCTCCGGGGCCAGTTTGGGCCCTTCCCTTTCCCGGGCGCCGGCACGCCCTCAATCCGCCCGGTGGGGCGGTCTGCGGCCCGGGCGGCCGCCCGGGCCGGGGTGCAACCGCGCGGACCGCCCGGCGCGAATCTTCCGGTCATGCGATTTCCCGGTCGAGAGGACTGCTCGATCGTGACTGCGCAAGTCGGTGAGGTTCCCGCGGCCGTGGCGGACAGCTGGCTGCGCCAGTGCATCGCGGCCGAACTCGCCGCCATGCTCAGCCGCCGGCTGGCCGAGCTGGACTTCCTCGGCGCGGAACGGGCTCCATTCGAGGATGTGCTCGGCCGCCTGGGGTGCGGGCCGGGCAAGCGGCTGCGGCCCACTGTTGTCTACTGGGGTTACCGTGCGGCCGGCGGCGCGGCCACCGGCCCGGAGGCGGCCGCGGCCATCCGGGTGGCCTGCGCGGTCGAGTTCTTGCACGCGTGCGCGCTGATCTGCGATGACCTGATGGACGGCGGTACGGCCCGGCGCTGGGAGCCCGCCGCGCACGTCCAGCTGGCCCGGGCGGCCCTGCGCGTGGCGGCCCTGCGCGTGGCGGCCCTGCGCGTGGCGGCCCTGCGCGTGGCGGCCCTGCGCGTGGCGGCCCTGCGCGTGGCGGCCCTGCGCGTGGCGGCCCTGCGCGTGGCGGCCCTGCGCGTGGCGGCCCTGCGCGCCTGGCGGCCCTGCGCGTGGCGGCCCCGCGCGTGGCGGCCCCGCGCGTGGCGGCCCCGCGCGTGGCGGCCCTGCGCGTGGCGGCCCCGCCTGGCTTGACCCAGCCTGGATCTGGCGCCGTGTCGCGTGCCTGGCCCGTGCCTGGCTAGCGGGTGACATATGGTCGCCTTGGTGGTGATTGATGGCGCATGAGGTTGCATTCAGCGTGGGGGCGGTGGCTCGCCATCTGGGCGTGGCGCCGTCCACGTTGCGCACCTGGAACCGGCGGTACGGGATCGGCGCCCGGGAGCTGAGCCCCGGCCGGCACCGGCGTTACACGGCCGCCGACATTACCCGGCTCGAGCACATGCAGCGGCTGATCCTGCGCGGGGCCGCGCCCGCTGATGCGGCCCGGGCCGCCCTCGCCCTCGGCATAGCGGCCCCCACACCGCCCGCCGAGGCGCCATCCGCTACCGGGCCGGCCAGCACGATGCCAGCCAGCACGATGCCAGCCAGCACGATGCCAGCCAGCACGATGCCAGCCAGCACGGGGGCGCCCAGCATGGGGGCAGCTAGCACGGGGCCAGCCAGTACGGGCCGGCAGGCCCGGGCGTGCCCGCAGAGACTCTGCTGGCCGCGCTGGCCGACGTCCCAGAGGCACGTCCCGGGCCGGGTCATGGCTCGGGCGGGCAGCGGCTGGCGTTGCCCGGAGCCTCGGCCGCCGCCCGCGGCCTCGCCCGCGGCGCGCTGGCCCTGGACGAATCCCTGCTCAGCGAGACCATCAGCGCGGCGCTGGCCCGCGACGGCGTGGTGACGACCTGGCAGACACTGGTGCTCCCAGTGCTCGCCGCGATCGGCACGCGGTACGAGCGCACTGGTGCCTGCATCGATGCCGAGCACCTGCTGTCCGCGGTCACCATCGCCACGTTCTCCGCGGTGCCGGTGGCGGCCAAGCCGAACGATGCTGGGCCGCCCGGGGCCTGGCCGGGCGGAGCCGGGCCCCGGGCGGTGCTGCTGGCCAGCGCGGAGGGGGAGCGGCACAGCCTGCCCCTGTACGCGCTGGCGGCGGCTCTGGCCGAACGCGGGATCGGCAGCAAGATGCTCGGCTCTGACCTGCCCCGGCGCTCGCTGGCTGACGCGATCCGGCGGACCGGTCCAGGTGCCGTGTTCGTGTGGTCCCAGATGGCCGCCACCGGGGACATGGCCGCGCTGCCCGTGCTGCCGCAGCGCCGCCCTGGCACCCGGATGCTGCTCGGCGGGCCCGGGTGGCGCCGGGGTCGGCTGCCTGCCGGTGCCCGGCAGGTCCATTCGCTGCCCGACGCGGTGACCGAAGTAGTCGCGGCCCTCGGCGAGGACTGACCCAGCCCAGCCGGATCCGGTGGCCCGGGCCTGGCCCTCGCGCAGCTGCCCAGCCAGCAGCGGGAGGCCATCGAGATGGCCTACTTCGCGGACCTCACCCAGCGGGAGATCGCCGAGCGGCTGCACGTGCCGCTCGGCACGATCAAAGCCCGGACCGCCCGGGGTTGCGCAGGCTCGGCGTCCTGATCGCGTCACCGGCGGCACTCTGAGTACCTGCGGCCGCCTGCTATCGCGGCGGGGCCAGCGAGCCGTTCCGCACTGCCTCGGCGGCGAGCACCCCGAAGAGGTAGAAATACGCCGCTTCCTCATCGGTGAAGGAGCGCACCTCGTGCCGGGCCCCATCCGCCGCGCTGAACACCTCGAAGCCGTCCTCGGTACGCAGCAGGCACATCGCGCCGTCCGCTTCGTGCTCCAGCGCGTACGCGGAGCGCGGGATGGCGGCCAGGTCAGCGAGCTCAGAAAAGATCGACCGGGTCTGCACCCGCTGCTTACGGGCCGCGCGCCCGCCCGGGGGCGGAACCTGGCGGCGGCGCGGCGGGGCACTCGCGGGCGGGGCGCCCAGCGGGCTGCCGCCGGTGCTGCTCCAGCCGCCGCTGCTGTATGGGGCACCGCTTCCGTTCCACCCGCCCGGTCCGGCCGGGCTGCCGTCGCCGGCCCCACTCGGGGCATAGGCGGGGCGCTCACCGGTGCCGCTGGGCAGGCCGTAGCCGTTGCTGGTGCCGTTGGGGAGGCCGTAGCCGTTGCGCTCGCCAGTCCCGCCGGTCCCGCCGGTCCCGCTGGGCAAGCTGTAGCCGTTGCTGGTGCCGTTGGGGAGGCCGTAGCCGTTCGGTTCGCCTGCGCCCGGGGGGAGGCTGTAGCCGTTGCGCTCGCCGGTTCCGTACGGGGCGCTGTTGCTGTTCCACCCGCCAGTGCCGTTCGGCGGGCCGTAACCGCCCCGCCCGGCCGCGCCATTCGGCGCCCCGTAACCGTTCCACGCGCCTGCCGGCGCCAGCGTGGGCTCGCGCAGGTAACTGGGCCCGGTGCCCGGGCCGCCGCTATCCACGGCCGGGGGCGGCCACGGCTGCGCGCCGTACGGATAGGACCGCTCCGCGGGCGGCGGAGCCGTAGGCTCCGCCCACGGCGGTGCCTTCTCCACCTTCTCCTCGGTCAGCCCGGTGACCTCGTCGCGCGGGGTCAGCAGCTCGAAGACCCCCCGGTCCACCTGCCAGTAGCCGAGTTCCCTGGCCCGGCGGCCGTCGTTGCCGAGATAGACGATGTGCAGCCGGTCGTCCTGGTCATCGAGGACCAGGCAGGGCTCGCCGCGGAACGTGCCGATCGGCCGGGACTCCCACAGGACGTCGATCTCGGCCCGGGTCACCCGCTTGCGCCAGTAACCCGGCGCCGGCTCGAAGCCGAGTTCCTCGGGTGGCGGGAGCGCGGCGAACAGCACCACGTCCGAACTGGTGGGCCCGACGCCCACCTCGTACGGAGCGCCGCGGTACGCCGCCATCAGCCGGAAGCGCATGGCTCACAGCCCCCTGGACGGGCGGAGCCAGCTCTGCCCGTCGTAGCGGGCGATGAGCTCTTCGCCGGGCTGGGCGATCCGGTAGATCTCCGCGCCCACCGGCACTGGCATCGGCAACGTGTAGAACTCCGGGACGCTGGTATGCCGGGGGCCCGCGGTGTCCGCCGGGGGCATGGCCAGGGACGTGCTCATGTCCAGCGCACGCCACCGCAGCACGTAAATCTCCGCAAGGTCGGGGGTGAAGTCTGACCCGTCGTAGCCAAGGTTCAGGGCATCGTAAACCTCGGCTGGACCGCGGAAGCCGCAGTCCCTAGCCCGGTACACGTACCCAGCGATGACCGAGCGCTGACCAGAAAGATAGGGCTCGACCAGGCGGGGCGGGATGACTTTCTGCATCGGCGTTCCCGGTTCGATGATCCTGAACATTTGCTCAGGTTGCGTCACACGCTCCCCTCCGGATGGCTCTGGTGCAGTTCAAAAGACTCTCATACGCAGATTTTCCCCTCAACGACTTTGGCATAGACCGCAATGATCCGTATGGGTAACACAGTGGGAGCTCATCGTCTGGCGCTAGGGGCCCGGCCCAGGGAGGCGCTAGGGGCCCAGCCCAGGGAGGCGCTAGGGGCCCGGCCCAGGGAAGGGCCAGGCCGGGTGGCCCGGCCCAGGGAAGGCCAGGCCGGTGGGGCCGGCCCAGGGAAGGGCCAGGCCGGGTGGGGCCGGCCGGCCCGGGCGCTGCCGGTTCCAGCTGGCCGCCATGTTATGTGCGGGCCGCCAGGTACTCGGCGATCCGCGCCCGGTCCGCCCCGCTGGCGGTGAACGTGACGAGTTTCTGCTCCGGGTCGTCGGCGACCTGGAGCACCACATGCTGCAGCAGCAGGTCACCGAGCACCGGGTGGTGCAGGCGCTTGGTCCCTGAGCTGAGCGCGGCCACCTCATGCCGCGGCCACCAGGCCCGCACCTCCGGGCTGCAGGCCAGCAGCCCCTCGATCAGCGCGCGGAACGCGGGGTCGCCCGGATGCCGGGCGGCGGCGGAGCGGAACCGGGCCAGTTGCGCGGCCGCCTCGGCAGGCCAGTCGACCAGCACGGTCCGGGCCGCTGGATCGGTGAAGTACCACCAGAGCATGTTGCGCTCGCTGGCTGGCCGGTCCGCCCAGTCCGTCCACAGCGCCCGCGCCGCCCGGTTGGCCGCCAGCACGTCCCAGTACCGGCCGGTGACATAGGCCGGATCCGGGTCCAGCCGGTCCACCAGGTCAGCTACCCCCGGAAGCAGGGTCTCGGCCGGGCCCGCGGCGTGCTCCGCCGGGACATCCCGCACCAGCGCATGCAGGTGGGCCCGCTCGGCGGGGCTGAGCTGCAACGCCCGGGCGAGCGAGTCCAGTACCTGGGCCGAAGGGGAGAGATCACGGCCTTGCTCCAGGAACGTGTAGTAGGTGGTGGAGATCCCGGCCAGCAGCGCCACTTCCTCGCGGCGCAGGCCGCGGGTGCGGCGCCGGGTCCCGGCGGGCAGCCCGACGTCGGCTGGCTGCAACCGGCCGCGCCGTGACCGCAGCAGGTCGGCCAGCTCACGGGCATTGCCGCCGTCGGTGCTCATCGTTTACCTGTCCTGCCGGGCCGGGGCTGGTCCTGGTAACAGCTTTACCAGTAACCACCGCGTATGGATACCAGTGTGACGCCGCATTAGCCTGGCCGCCATGAGCACGAGCGCAACCAGGGAGCAGCACATCGCCGCCAGCTGGGTCAGCGTCCCGGTGGCCGGGGAGGCCGGCCCCCCGATGCAGGCCTACCAGGCCCGGCCCGCCCGGCCCGGCCGGTACCCGGCGGTGCTGGTGGGGTTCGAGATGTTCGGGCTGACCAGCTACGTCCGGGCGGTCACCGACCGGATCGCCGGCCTCGGCTACACCGCGATCGCCCCTGACTTCTACCACCGGCACTCCAGCCGCCTCGACCTGCCCGCTACCGCCGAGGGGCGGGAGCGCGGACTGGAACTGCTCCAGCTGATGGACCGGCCCGGGGTCCGCCAGGACGTCCAGGCCGTGCTGGATTACCTGGCTGACCGGGATATCGGCACCGGCCAGGCAGCCATGGTCGGCCTGAGCGTCGGCGGCCACATCGCGTACTACGCCGCCACGCAGGTCCCGCTGGCCGCGGTGGCCGTGTTCTACCCCGGCTGGCTCACCGGCACCGGCATCGCGCTGAGCCGGCCCGAGCCGACCCTGGCCCTCACGCCCGGCCTCACCGCGCACGGCACCCGGCTGCTCTTCCTGGTCGGCGACGCCGACCACCTGTACACCGCCGCGCAACGCGACCAGATCGCCAGCCAGCTGCGCCAGGACGGGGTGAACCACGAGATGGTGGTCTACCCGGGCGCCCCGCACGGCTTCTTCTGCGATGAGCGGGACACCTACCGCCCCACCGCGGCCGCCGACGCGTTCACGCGCGTCACCGCCCTGCTCGCCGCCACCCTCCCGGGCCCGCAGCCCCCGGGTACCGCCGTTAGCTGACCCGCCCAATGGCTCGTACCGGGGCGAGCGGCACCGCGCCGCCGGTGGCATGGTGCGCGAGCTCGGCGAGGTGCGGACGGTGAGCGGCCCGGTCGGCCCCGGCGGGGGCGCCGGTAGCGCCGGCCCGCCGGCGAGTTCCCGGACCAGCGTCACGTACTCCCGCGCGCTCACCCCGCGGCACCTCCTGGCTCTGGCTGACGGCCAGCCAAGCCGGCCGCCCGGTCACCGGCCACTCATATACGGCCGCGGCCGTACCCTGCTGCCGCGGCCGTACCCTGCTGCCGCGGTATCTGCCCGTACTGTCCCAGGCCAGCTGATAGCTAGGGTTGACACCATGCGCCCGCTGAACGCGACCGAGCCGCAGTACCCAGCTGATGACGGGGCCGCGGATCCCGCGGTGGCCGCCGCGCTGAGTGCGTACGCGGCGGGCCAGGGCAGCGAGCATGCCGCACTGACCGCGCTCGCCGGGTCCAGGCTGCTGGTACCCGTCGTCGCGGTGGCTGTGGAGGAAACCGGCGCCGGGACAGCCGCCTCGCACGGGTCGCCGGGCGGCGCCCAGGCACCTGCCGCCCGCGGTGGCCTCCGTCAGGAGAAGTCCACCGAGATGGCACTGCCCACGCTGGTCGGCCGCGACGGCCGGCTGGCCGTGCTGGCGTTCACATCCCTGGCCGCACTGACCCGGTGGCGCGGTGATGCCCGCCCGGTGCCGGTACCCGCGGCCCGGGTCTGGCAGGCGGGTACGCAGGAGGCCAGCGCCGTGGTCATCGATGTGGCCGGGCCGGTCCCGCTCGCTGTGGACGGCGCGCGGCTGGCCGCCCTCGCCGCTGGGCAGCCGGTACCGCCGCCGCACGAGGACCCCGACGTGCTCGCCGCGGCCCGCGCCGCGGCCGCCCGCGAGCCACTGCTGGCCCAGGTAACGGTGGAGCCAGCCAGCCATCACGGCAGCGACCTGGGGCTGCGGGTGACGCTGGCCGCGGGCTGCGATGCGGCCACGGCCGCAGCCGCGGTCCACCGCGTGGCGGACACCGTGCTGGCCGCTACCGGCGGCCGGCTGCGCCGCGGGATGGACGTATCCGTGGTCAGCGGCCCGCAGCACTGAGACCACGGAGCTCGAGAACACGGGCCTGGCAGCACAGGCCGGGCAGCACAGGCCGGGCAGCACAGGCCAGGCCGGAGCTGACACTACGGGACAAGCCAGGCCGCCGCGCATGGGAGGATCAGCAGCATGTTTCGCTGGCTTACCGCGGGGGAGTCGCACGGTCGCGCACTCGTCGCGATCTGCGAGGGAGTCCCCGCCGGGGTAGAGATCACCTCGGCTGACGTCGCTGCCGCCCTGGCCCGCAGGCGGGCCGGGTATGGCCGCGGCGCGCGGATGAAGTTCGAGCAGGACGAGGTGGAGCTCACCGGCGGTATCCGGCACGGCCGGACGCTCGGCGGCCCGGTCGCGATCCGGGTGGGCAATACCGAATGGCCGAAATGGGAAACGGTAATGGCGCCCGACCCGGTCCCGGCCGGGGACCTCGCCGACCAGGCCCGCAACGCCCCGCTGACCCGGCCCCGGCCTGGCCACGCGGACCTGGCCGGGATGCAGAAATACGGGCACGACGATGCCCGGCCGGTACTGGAACGCGCGAGCGCACGCGAGACAGCAGCCCGGGTGGCCCTGGGCGAGGTGGCCAGGCAGTACCTCCGTCAGGCGTTGCAGATCGACATCGTCAGTCATGTCGTGGAACTCGGTGGCGTGCGGGCCCCCGAGGGGGTCGTGCCCGAACCGGGCGACCAGGCCCGGATCGACGCGGATCCGGTACGCTGCCTCGACCCGGCGGCGAGCGCCGCGATGCAGGCGGAAATCGACGCGGCACGTAAGGACGGCGATACCCTCGGGGGAGTGGTCGAGGTCCTGGGCTATGGCCTGCCACCGGGGCTGGGCAGCCACGTGCACTGGGACCGGCGGCTGGACGGGCGGCTCGCAGCCGCGCTGATGAGCATCCAGGCGATCAAGGGCGTAGAGATCGGCGACGGGTTCACCACGGCCCGGCGCCGGGGTTCGCAGGCCCACGATGAGATCGAGCCGACCCCGGACGGCATCCGGCGGCGGACCAACCGGGCAGGCGGGATCGAGGGGGGCATGAGCACGGGAGAGACGGTGCGCGTGCGGGCGGCGATGAAGCCGATCTCTACCGTGCCCCGGGCGCTGGCCACGGTGGACGTACGGACCGGCGAGGTGGCCAAGGCCATCAACCAGCGCAGCGACGTCACCGCGGTGCCCGCGGCGGGCGTGGTCGCCGAGGCCATGGTCGCGCTGGTGCTGGCCGACGCCGCCGCGGAGAAGTTCGGCGGCGACTCGGTCGCCGAGGTACAGCGCAACGTCAACGGATACCTGAAATCACTGGTGATCACGTGACCGGGCCGCAGCCACGGGCCGGGCTGGCCGTGATTCTCATCGGGCCGCCTGGTGCGGGCAAGTCAACCGTCGGGCCCCTGCTGGCCGCGCTGCTCGCAGTGGCGTTCACCGACACCGACCGCCTGGTCGAGGAAGCGGCGGGCAAGCCGGTCAGTGACATATTCATCCAGGACGGCGAGGCGGCGTTCCGCGCGCTGGAGCGCCGCGCCGTGGCCCACGCGCTCCGCGACTCCCGCGGTGTGCTGGCACTCGGCAGCGGCGCCGTGCTCGACCCGGAAACGCGGCAGCTGCTGGCCGGGCAGCGGGTGGCGTACCTGGAGACGGGCCTGGCCGCCGTGACCCGCCGGTCGGGCCTGGACGGGCCCCGGCCGCCCGTGCCCGGGAACCCACGCGGGCGGCTGCGGGCGATGCTCGAGGAACGGCGCCCGCTCTACGCCGGACTGGCCTCGGTCACGGTGCCCACCGACGACCGCGAGCCGCAGCAGGTTGCGGAGCTGATCGCGGCTGAGCTGGCCGCCGACGCCGGGCCGGGCCGATGACCGTCACGCGCATCCCGGTCGGCGGTGAGCGGCCCTACGAGGTGGTCATCGGCACGGGCGTGCTCAGCGAGCTGCCATCCCTGATCGGCGGGGCCGCCCGCACGGTGGTCGTCATCTACCCGGCTGGGCTGGCCGAGATCGCCCGGCCGGCTTGCGGAGCGCTCACCGCAGCTGGCTACCTGGTCCAGGCCGAGGAGGTTCCGGCAGGCGAGGCCGCCAAGGACATCACGGTCGCCGCTGGGCTCTGGTCGCGGCTGGCCGCGCACCGGGTGACCCGGACCGATGCGATCGTGGGCATCGGCGGGGGAGCCACCACCGACCTGGCCGGGTTCGTCGCCGCCAGCTGGCTGCGCGGGATCCGGGTCGTGCTGATGCCGACCACGCTGCTCGCCATCACCGACGCGGCGATCGGTGGCAAGACCGCGGTCAACATCCCGGAAGGCAAGAATCTGGTCGGTGCCTTCCACCCCCCGGCCGGCGTACTCGCCGACCTGGCCGTGCTGGAAACGCTGTCCCGGCCGGAGTATGTGAGCGGCCTGGCGGAAGTGCTCAAGACCGGCTTCATCGCGGATCCGGTGATCCTCGACCTGATGGAGGCCGATCCGGAGGGTGCGGTCGTGCCACACGGGCAGCACGCCCGCGAGCTGGTGGAGCGGGCTGTCCGGTTCAAGGCCGAAGTGGTCTCCGCTGACCTGCGGGAAAACGGGCGGCGGGAGATCCTCAACTACGGGCACACACTCGGCCACGCGATCGAGCGAGTCGAGGAGTACCAGATCCGGCACGGCGAGGCGGTCGCCATCGGCATGGTGTACGCTGCGGAACTCGCCCGGCTGACCGGGCACCTGGACGAGGCAACGGTGGACCGGCACCGGCGGGTGCTGTCCGCCGCGGGGCTGCCCACCTGCTACCGGCCCGGCGCCTGGCCAGCGCTGCGCGAGGCCATGGCGGTGGACAAGAAGTCGCGCGGGGCCCGGCTCCGGTTCATCATCCTCGACGGTGTCGCCCGCCCAGCCGTGCTGGAAGACACCACGGAGACCCTGCTGCACCAGGCGTATCAGGAGGTGCGCGCGCGATGATCGATGTGCTCGTGCTGAACGGGCCCAATCTGGGACGGCTCGGGGCCCGTGAGCCCGACGTCTACGGCACCAGTACCTTCGAGGACCTGGCCGAGTCGTGCCGGGCCGCCGGGCGGCCGCTGGGCCTGCACGTCGAACGTGCGGCAGACCGACGACGAGGCCGAGATGATCCACTGGGTGCACGAGGCGATCGACGCAGGCATGCCCCTGGTCATCAATCCGGCGGCGTTCACTCACTACTCGTACGCGTTGCGGGACACGCTGGCCATGTGCACCGCCCCGGTGATCGAAGTGCACATCTCCAACCCCTCGGCGCGGCAGGAGGAGTTCCGGCACACGTCGGTCGTGTCGGCCGTGGCGACCGGCACGGTGGCCGGCTTCGGGCTGATGTCCTACCAGCTCGCGCTCCAGGCCATCGCCGGGCTGACCGAAGCCGGCGAGGTCCGGGACGGGAGCATGCCGCAGTGATCGCCATCGTCGGGTTCATGGGAGCGGGCAAGAGCACCGTCGGGCACCTGCTCGCGGAAAAACTCGGCCTGCCCTTCATCGACAGCGACCTGGTCATCGAGCAGCGCACCGGGCGCCCGGTCCGGCATATCTTCGCCGAGGACGGCGAGCCCGCGTTCCGGGTGCTGGAGCACGCGGTCATCACGGAACTGCTGGACGGGCCCGACGCGGTGCTCGCGCTGGGCGGCGGCGCGGTGCAGCACCCGCTCACCCGGCAGGCCCTGGCCGGCAGCCAGGTCATCTACCTCGAGGTCGGGTACGAGGAGTCGATGCTCCGGGTGGCCCATGACGAGTACCGCCCGCTGCTGCACGCGCCGAATCTGGCGGCCATTTTCGAGGAGCGGCTGGCCACCTACGAAGGTGTCGCCACGCACATCATCGGCACCGGCGGCCGCCGCCCCGAGGCCGTGTGCCTGGACATCCTGGAACGGCTCGCCGCGGTGCCCTCGGTGCCGCCCGGCACCGCGACCGTACTGGTTTCCTGCACCGGCGGCACGTACAACGTTCATGTCGGCGCGGGCCTGCTGGCCGACGCCGACCAGGTGCTGCCCCCGCTGCCGCACGCCAGGTCCGCCGTGGTGCTCGGCGCGGCCGCGGACGCCGCCGCGGTGCGCACGGTGGCCAGCGCGTTGCGGCGGCGGAACCTCTACGTCGCCCCGGTCGAGGTACCCGACCGGCAGGAAGCCAAGGACCTGGGCACGGTGGCACAGGTCGCCGGGCAGCTCGCCGACCTGGCGATCCACAAGGACGACCTGATCGTCGGGGTGGGCGGTGAGGTCGTTATCGACATCGCCGGATTCGTGGCCAGCACCTACAACCGTGGCATGCCGCTGGCGCTGTTCCCGACCACGCTGGCCGCGCAGGCGGACGCCGCGGTGGGCGGCAAGGCATCGCTGAACCTGCCCCAGGGGCGCAACCTGGTCGGCACCGTGCACCAGCCTGTCGCCGTGGTGGCCGATGTGGCCCTCGCGGCCGGCCGGCCGGGCCGCGAGTACCGGGCGGGCCTGGCCGAGATCGTCAAGCACGCGCTGATCAGCGGCGGGGACCTGCTGCCGCTGCTGGACACCCGCGCGGCGGAGCTCAGGGTGGGCGACGTCGGCACGCTGGCGGAGGCGGTCACCCGCAGTGTCACGGTCAAGGCGGGCATCGTCAGCAGCGACGAGCGCGAGCGCGGCAGCCGCCTGCATCTCAACTACGGGCACACCTTCGGGCATGCCATCGAGCAGGTAGCCGAGCCGGACCGGGATGACGACGGCTCGGCCGTCGCGGTCGGCATGATGGCCGCGGCCTTCCTGGCCCGGCGGCAGGGGCGCATTGGTGAGGACCTGGTCGGTCAGCACCGGCGGCTGCTGGCGTCGGTGGGACTGCCCACCGAGGGCAGCTTCGACCTGGACGGGCTGCGCCGCGCCTGGCTGCGGGACAAGAAGTACCAGGACGGCATCCGGTTCGTGGTGCTGAACGGGCTGGGTAAGCCGGAAGCCGGGGTGACCGCCGACGACTCGAGCCTGGCCGCCGTCATGCGCGCCCTGGCCGCGCCGGTCGGCGCCCAGGCCGGGGCCTAGCCGTCCGGACGGGACGCTGCCACTGATCCGCAGCGCGCCGGGGTCAGCCGCTGACCTGGATCCAGGTCTTGCCGGGTACCTCGCGGGCGGCGCGGAAGGCGGCTGCCGCCTCCGCCACCGGGTAGCGGGCGCGCAGCACCCGTCCGGGCGACGGGATAGCCGCCCGGAGCGTGGCGGCGAAATCGCAGGGATGGTCGTAGATCAACGATCCCCGCAGAGTCAGCTGGCGCCGGACGATAAGCCGGGTGTTCACCTGGGTGCCCCGGCCGCCCAGCCCGATCAGCACCACGGTCGCGCCGCGGGCGGCCCGGCGGACCGCTTCGCCCAGGGCGGCATCGGCGCCCGACGTTTCGAAGACGGTGCCGAAGCCTGCGTCATCGGTGGCCGCGGGCCGGGCACCGAGCGATTCCGCGAGCTGCCGCCGTCCCTCATGCGGTTCGAGCACGTACGGGGTGATGCCCTGGGCCGCCAGGGCCACGCAGAGCAGGGCGCCTTGCGAGCCAGCCCCGACAACCAGGCAGCGGCGGTCCGGGGTGGGCTCGCGGCGCCTGATGGCCGCCAGGGCCACGGTCAGCGGCTCCGCGCAGACCGCGGTCCGTGTCAGCCCAGCTGCTGGGTACCGGCCAGGCGAACGGCGCGGGCACGGCGACGAGTTCGGCCAGCATCCCGGGCGCGTTGAAGCCGACGATTACCCGGTCCGGGCACATCGAGGTGCCCTAAAGCCGGGCGATGACCGGCGGCCATGAGCCCTGACCGGCCCGGGGCCTGGCCCGCCGGGGCCTGCCCGGCTACCCTCGACAAGCAGGCCGAACGTGATTCGGCCGGGCGGCACCTCGCGAAAGGCCGGAGCATGCGCATCGGGATGCACCTGAACTACGCCGGCGGATTCACCGAGACCGTGGCCGAGCTGGCCGACTACGAGAAGGCCGGGCTGGACATCGTGTTCGTGCCCGAGGCCTACAGCTTCGACGCGGTGAGCCAGCTCGGTTTCATCGCGGCCCGGACGGAGCGGCTGCAGATCGCCTCGGGCATCTTCCAGCTGTACTCCCGGACTCCCGCGCTCACCGCGATGACCGCGGCCGGGCTCGACTACGTGTCCGGTGGCCGGTTCACGCTCGGCATCGGGGCCTCCGGGCCGCAGGTGATCGAGGGCTGGCACGGCGTGCCCTACGACGCCCCGGTCGGCCGGACCCGCGAGCTCATCGAGATCTGCCGGATGGTGTGGCGCCGCGAGCGGCTCGAGTACGCCGGGAAGCATTACACGATCCCGCTGCCGCCCGGGCAGGGGACCGGGCTCGGCAAGCCGCTCAAGCTGATCAACCACCCCGTCCGGGAGCGGATCCCGGTCCTGATCGCGGCGCTCGGGCCGAAGAATGTGGCGATGGCCGCGGAACTCGCCGAGGGCTGGCAGCCGGTCTTCTACTTCCCGGAGAAGGCGGCCAGCGCGTGGGCGGAGCCACTGGCCGAAGGCCGGGCCCGGCGCGATCCGGCGCTCGGCCCGCTGGACGTGATAGCCGCCGCCCCGCTCGCCATCGGCCCGGACGTGACCGGTTACCTGGACCTGGCCCGGCCGTACTTCGCGCTGTACATCGGCGGGATGGGCCCGCACCGGGACCGGGGCCACAACTTCTACTTCGAGCTCGCCGTGCGGATGGGCTTCGCCGATGCGGCCGCCCAGATCCAGGACGCCTACCTGTCCGGCCGGAAAGATGAGGCGGCCGCGCTGGTGCCCACCGAGTTGCTCGCGGGCACGTCCCTGATCGGCCCGCAGGGCCTGGTCGCCGAGCGGATCGCGGCCATGAGGGAGTCGGGGGTGGGCACCCTGAACGTCACGCCGATCGCGGACACGCACGAGGACCGGGTCCGCCTCATCGAGCAGGTCCGCGACCTGGCCAGCTAGCCGCCAGCCCAGCCCGCTCGCGGCTGCCGCCCGCTCCTCGTCGCTCGCGGCTGCCGCCCGCTCCTCATCCGTTGTCCCTCAACCCTCGTCCGCCGTCTATTAACCCACGCCCTCCGCGGCCCGGCTGGCCCGCGTCTATGTGGTGGGAAGTGCGTCATATTTGCATATTTCCCACCACATAGCGCGGTGCCTGCCGAAGGCGGCGTCACATCGTCTCGCGCTGCCGGGCCAGCATGCCGATGGTGTTGGACATATGCGTGTATCAGGCGGCAAGTATGTCTGGCTACGCCTGGCGGGCCGTCCCCGGACCGGGCAGGCCGAGGAAGCGCCGCACGTCGGCGGCGTCCGCGTCCAGCGCCGAGCGATCCGCCGCACTCAGCGGCTCCAGCAGGGTCAGCTCAACCTGGCCGCCCGGCAGCCCCCAGGTGGCCACCGCCCGCCCGCGCACCAGGGCAAATGGCCGGAACATACCGCCGCGGACGATGTCCGGCTCGTGTCCGCCCAGCACTGGGGCCCGGGACACCCAGCCGTGCAGGAGCGGGTCGAAGGCGCCGAGCAGCCGTGGCGGGGGCAGCGCGGCTGGGGCGGAGTCCAGCTCGCCCGCCGGGCGGGCCAGGGCGGCCAGGCCATCCGCGCGCTCGGCGAGCTCGGCGGCGATCTCGGTCAGCCCGCGCCGCGCATCGCGCAGTGGCAGGCCCGCCCACCGGGCCAGGTCCGCGGCGCTGGCCGGGGCATGCCCGGCCAGGTAGCGCCGGGCCAGCCAGCCGAGCGCGCGGCCGGCCTCCGCTGCTGGCGGCGGTGCTCCCAGCCAGTCCCGGGCCAGCACGTAAGCCTGTTCCGGGCCGATCACCGGCCCGCGGACCGCGATGCCGCGCAGGGTCGCCAGCAGGATCACATGCACCAGGGCCTGGCCTTCGGTGCGTATCCCGGCTGCGCTGAGCCGCTCGGCGAGCTGAGCCCGGGTGCGCGGGCCGTCTGTGGTCAGGGACCGTTCGATAATCGTGACGCCGCGTTCCGCGGCCTCCGGTGACACGCCCTCCTGGCCGAGCCGGCGGGCGTTGCCCGCCTGCAGCTGCGGGGTGGTCAGCTGATGCAGCGGCCAGTAGTCCGCGCTGCGGACGAGGTGCAGCGTGCCGCGGTTCAGCCAGCCGGTCACCAGCGTGCGGTCGGCGGTCAGCGCACGGTCCACGTCGGCGGCGGTCAGCCCGTGGCTGCGCACCCTGATCGCCAGCCGGGCCGCCCGGGGATCCTGCCCCTGGATGGCCAGCAGCCGCCCGGCGACCTCAGCGGCGGTCTGCCCGGGCAGCCGGGGATTGCCGGGTGTTTGGGTTTTGCCGGGTGTTTGGGTTTTGCCGGGTGTTCCGGAGAGCAACTGCGCGGCGGCCCGCTCCGCGACCAGCCCCGGCGGCCCAGGGGAAACACGCGCTCTGGTCATCTGCCGATCCTGCCAGCCGTACCATCCGGCGCTGCGCCGCCGCGGGTAAGGGCCGCCGTGGGTAAGGGCCCCGGAAGCCAGGGCCGCCGTGGGTAAGGGCCCCGCAAGCCAGGGCCGCCGCAAGCCAGGGCCGCCGTGGGCCAGGGCCGCCGTGGGTAAGGGCCGCCGTGGGTAAGGGCCGCCGTGGGTCAGGGCCGCCGTGGGTAAGGGCCACCGTGGGCGGGCCACCTCTGCTGGCCAGGCAGTACCGCTGGTGCGGGAGGATGACCGCATGCGCGTGCCCGCAACGTCCATCCAGATCCGGACCGCCCGCGCGGCCGACGAGGCGGACCTGGCCCGGCTGGACCGCGCCGCCTGGTCGCACCAGACCGGGTTCCCGTCGGTCATCGCGCAGTCCGGGGCGGCGTTTTTCGGGGTAAACAGCCCGCCCGGCGCTCACCTTGTCGCCCTGATCGACGGCCAGCTGCTGGACGGTACCCAGGTGGCTGGCCTGCTGGCCGGCTACCTCCGGCTCAAGCCAGCCAGCCCACTGCCGGAAAACCAGCACGTGTTCGGCGTGTTCGGGCTGGCGGTGGCGCCGCGGGCGCGGCGCAGGGGAGTGGCCTCAGCTTTGCTGGCCGCGGCCGAGCAGCGGGCCAGGGCGAGCGGCGCCCGGAAGCTGAGCCTGCGCGTATTCGGCACGAACGACGGGGCCATCCGGCTGTACCAGCGCTGTGGGTTCCAGCGTGAGGGCGTGCTGCGGGAGGAGTTCCTGATTGACGGCCGGTATATCGACGATGTGCTGATGAGCAAATATCTCGCTGACCAGGCCAGTGACCTGATCACGGGGGCCTGGGATGACATACGGAGGAACCGGGGATGAGCGAAGGGGACAGGCTCGAACGGGCCAGGCAGCTGTACGAACGGGCCGTGTTCGGCGGTGACATCGAAGCGCTGTGGATCGCGGAGCACGAGGTTGACGCGGTCGAAGCCGACCTGGCGCTGGCCCGGGGACGGCTGCTGCACGCGCGGTTCCTGGCCGAGAAGCAGGACGATCCCCGGGAGCTGCCCCTGTTCGAGCAGGCCGCTGCCTTGTACCACCAGTTCGGTGACCTGCGTGGGGAAGCCGAATCGCTGTTCTGGATCGGCGCCTTCCACCAGGTCGTCCGCGGCGACACCGACACGGCACTGCCGGTGCTCGAAGCCGCCTACCAGCTCGCGGCCCAGGCGGGGGACACGTTGACACTGTCCTATGCGGCCCGGCATCTCGGTTTCGCGGACATGGCCGAGGGGCGGCTCGACCGCGCCCGGGAGCGCCTGGAGGAGTCGGTCCGGCTGCGCCGGGAAGCCGGGTTCCAGCCCGGCGTGGCGGCCGGCCTGCTCTCCCTGGCCGAGCTGGCCGCCCAGGCCGGCCACCGGGATCAGGCCATGGCGCTGCTGGATGAGGCCGCGGCGGTCGCCGAGGCCAGCGAGGCGCAGGGCGTCCTCGGCTGGATCGGCCAGGCCCGGACCGCCCTGTTACCGGTGCCCTGTAATCGGGCACCCGGTTACCGAGCACCCGGTTACCGGGCACCCGCGCCCGGCTGCCCCGGGCTCAGCCCGGTTCGGGCACCCCGGTCAGCTTGTCCGGGTTGCGCATCACGTCGAGCGCGACGATCCGGCCCGCGTCCACGGTGAACGCGATCACGGTCAGCACCCCGCCGCCGTCCCGCAGGACCAGGCCCGGGGCGCCGTTGACCAGGACCAGGCTGCTGCTGCGGACCGGCCGCTGGGCAAAGGCGAGCAGCATGCGGGCTACCCGCTCGGCGCCGGCCGTGCTGCGCACCGCGGCGGGGACCTTGCCGCCGCCGTCACTGCGCCACACCACGTCCGGGTCGAGCAGCCCGACCAGCCGTTCCAGGTCACCGTCCCCGCAAGCGGACACGAACGCGCTGACCAGTTCCTGCTGCTCACCCTGGGTGGGCGGGAACCGCGGCCGGCCCGCGGCGACCCGCCGCCGGGCCCGCGATGCAAGCTGGCGCACGGCCGCGGGGGAGCGGCTGACGATGTCCGCGATCTCGCCGAAGGCCAGCCCGAACACATCGTGCAGCACGAAGGCGGTGCGCTCCGAGGCGGACAGGCGCTCCAGCACCACCAGCAGCGCCATGCTCACCGACTCATCGAGGCTGACCCGCTCGGCTGGATCCGGCACCGCGGTGTCCTGCACCAGCGGCTCGGGTAGCCACGGCCCGACGTACCGCTCCCGCCGGGCCCGGGCACTGCCCAGCGCGTCCAGCGCCAGCCGGCTCACCACCGTGGTCAGCCAGGCGCCGAGGTCCCGGATCGCCCCCGGGTCCGGGATGCCGTGCAGCCGTAGCCAGGCTTCCTGGACGCAGTCTTCCGCCTCCGCCACTGAGCCGAGCGTCGCGTAGGCCAGCCGGACCAGCCGCGGCCGATGCGCCTCGAACGCCTGGGTCAGTTCCGGGCTGCTTCCCTCGGGCACCACGATCCTCATGCCCCTATGACGGCACGGCCCGCCACGACGTGACATCCGGGCCGGCCTGATTCCATGATCATGGGGAATCGGGGTTGTTGTATGGCACCGATTCCCCATGATCATGAGCCGGGACCGGGGCTGAGGCCGGGGCTGGGCCGGGGCGGGCCTGGGCTGGGGCCGCGGCGGTCTGGGCCGGGCCGCGGTCCGCCGGGCTGGGCCGGGGCGGGGGCCGCGGTCTGGGCGGGGGCCGCGGTCGCGGTCTGGGCCGGGGCCGGGGCGGAGGGGATGGACGGGGCGGCGAGGTGTTCCAGGACGCCGATGGCCTCGGCGGCCCGCCCGGCCGGGACGAAGAGGTGGTCGTGGTGGTAGCCAGCCACGACGTTGCAGCTGATCCCGGCCTGGGCCAGGGCGCTGGCCACCGCGGCGGTCAGCCCCACCGCGTCCAGCGCGGAGTGCACCTGCAGGGTGATCCGGCTGGCCACGTAGTCATAGCCGAGGCCCGCGGCATCCGCCTCGTGCCGCGGCACGACCAGCGTCAGCCCCTCGGACTCGGCCACGGTCACCACCGGCGTCAGTCCACCCGGCACCGGCCCGGGCACGGTGGTAAACACGAACCGGCCGGGATCGAGCACCGGCCGCATGCCCCGCAACAGCCGTCCCAGCTCGACGTTCTCCCGCCACGCCAAGCACCGCCTCAATTGATAATTACCTGTTACCCAATTACCCTTTCATATTTTTTATTTTTGTGTTTTTATGCCAAAAAGTAATTGATATTTTCCGGGCGTGATGAATTCCGCCCAGCCGGGCCAGCCAGCCGCACAGTCGCCCGCACAGTCGCCCGCACAGCCAGATACCCAGCCGAGCTGGACCGCGCTCACCGCGGCCGCGGCCCGGGCCGCCCACCTGATCGTCGACAAGCCCCCGTACATCTTCGCGGACACCCTGGCCGAAGCCCTGCTCGGTACCCAGGCCAGCGAGCTGATCAGCTATCACCGCGCGCACGGCGGCCATGTGGTGCTGCGTTCCGCGCGGGCCCAGGTGATCTGCCGCAGCCGGTTCACCGAGGACCGCCTCGCCGCGGCCGTGCGCCGGGGGATCACCCAGTACGTGATCCTCGGCGCGGGTCTCGACTCGTTCGGCTACCGGCCTGGCCTGGCCCGGAAGGTCCGGGTGTTCGAGGTCGATCATCCCGCCACCCAGGAATGGAAGCGCGCCGCGCTGGCCGCGGCCCGCATCCCGGTCCCGGACCAGGTCAGCTACGTCCCCGTCGACTTCGCCCGGGACCGGCTGGCCAGCCGGCTCGGCCGGGCCGGATTCGATCCGGCCCGCCCGGCCCTGGTCAGCTGGCTCGGCGTCACCATGTACCTCACCCGGGATGCGATCAGCCAGGTCCTCGCCAGCATCGGCGGGTTCGCCCCCGGCACCGAACTCATCGCCGACTACATGCTGCCGGACGGCTTGCGCGACCCGGACGGCGACAGCTACGCCGGGCTCGTGGCCGCGGAGTCGGCCCGGCGCGGCGAGCCCTGGCTCAGTTTCCTCAGTCCCGAGGACATGACCGGACTGCTTATCCGCAACGGTTTCGCCGCCGTGGAGCACGCGTGCCAACGGGACTCGGTTCGACGGGGCACTGTGGGAGCGGGCTGATTCGCTCCGCCCGGGCCGTCTTGCCATGCTGGTCACTGCCTGCCGGGCGGCCATGCCGGGCGCCTCAGGACGCGGGGCTCGGCACGCAGGGCGGCAGCTGGTCGCTGCGGAGCAGCTCCGGCCGGGCGAGGACCGCGACGATACTCCCAGGTGCGACGTGGCCCAGGCTGGGGACCCAGCTGCAGAACAGCACTGAGCCGGTCGGCATCGCAGCGGGATTGATCACCGCGGTCGGCGGGCCCACGCGGAAGGTCCAGGGTGACGATCGCGTCCTGGGCCTGCTGCGGCAGGTACCACGGGCGGCCAGTGCGGCGACTCCCGCACTGGCCGCCACCAGCCGCCACTGACGACGGCACAGCTCACGTCCGTTCATCAGCACGCCCTCTCCGGCCGCTCTTACCGTTTCGCACCCGATGTGCCGGACGGCGTTGCGCGTACAGTCGCAGGTATGCCCGAGATCGAACTGGGCCGCCGGGCGCGCCTGCAGACGGCGCTGGCCGCCCTGGGCGCGGACGCTGCGCTCATCACCAGCCTGGCCAATGTCCGCTACCTGTCCGGCCTGGCCAGCTCGAACGCGGCGCTGCTGGTCCTGGCCAGCGGCCGGGAATCCGTGCTCGGCACGGATTCCCGGTACGCGCTCGCGGCCCGCCGCGACTGCCCCGACCTGGAGCTGCTCGTCGAGCGTTTCGTCGAGCCGTCGCTGGCCCGCGTTGCGGCGGACCGGGGCGTGCGCAGGCTCGCGTTCGAGGCACACGAGATGACCGTGGAACGCCACCTGGCCCTGGCCGAGGCGGCGCCCGGGACCGAGCTGGTGGCACTGGGCCGGGCCGTTGAGGAATTGCGGATGGTCAAGGACGAGCAGGAAATTGCTCTGCTCAGCCAGGCGTGCGCGATCACCTCGGCGGCGTTCGAGGACGTAGCGGCGCGCGTTCGCCCCGGGATGACCGAGCGGGAACTGGCGATGGCGCTGGAGCGGGCCATGGCCGAGCGGGGGGCGGACAAGCCCGCCTTCGACACGATCGTGGCCAGCGGCCCGAACGGGGCGCTCCCGCATCACGTGCCCACCAGCCGGGCGGTCGGCCCCGGCGACATGATCACGATGGACTTCGGTGCCCAGTTCGCCGGTTATCACGCGGACATGACGCGCACCGTGGTGATCGGCGCGCCGTCCGGCTGGCAGCGGGACATCTACGAGCTGGTCGCGGCGGCGCAGCGGGCCGGCATCGAGGCGGCCGTGGACGGCGCGGAGGTGGCCGGGGTGGACGCCGCGGCCCGGGACGTGATCCGCGACGCGGGCCACGGGGAGCATTTCGGTCACGGGCTCGGCCACGGCGTGGGCCTGGAGGTGCACGAGGCCCCGATGCTGGGGTACGGCAGGACGGGTACACTCAGGGACCGGGTTCCCATCACCGTCGAACCGGGGGTCTACCTTCCGGGAAAAGGCGGGGTCAGGATCGAGGACACCCTGGTGGTGCGCGCTGGTAGGGGAACGGCGGCACCGCGGGAACTTCTCACCACTACCACTCGGGATCTGCTCGCCCTCTAGCGCTTGCCGCGGACCGGGCGGGTGCATCCGCACGCAGGAGACACATAGACGTGGCCACGACGAACGATTTCAAGAACGGCATGACGCTCAATATCGACGGTCAGCTGTGGACCGTTGTCGACTTCCAGCATGTCAAGCCCGGCAAAGGCGGTGCCTTTGTCCGGTCGAAGCTGAAGAACGTCCTCTCCGGCAAGGTGGTGGACCGGACCTTCAACGCTGGTGTCAAGGTTGACGTGGCCAATGTCGACAAGCGGGAGATGCAGTATCTCTACCGCGAGGGCGACGACTTCGTGTTCATGGACACCCAGGATTACGACCAGCCGCGGATTCCCCGGGACACCGTCGGGGATGCCGCCAACTACCTGCTGGAAGAGCAGATGGCCACGGTGGCGTTCAACGACGACGTCCCGCTGTACGTGGACCTGCCGGCCTCGGTGGAGCTGACCGTCAGCCAGACCGACCCGGGGGTCCAGGGCGACCGGTCCACCGGCGGCACCAAGCCCGCCACGCTGGAGACCGGGGCCCAGATCCAGGTTCCGCTGTTCATCAGCACCGGCGAGAAGGTCCGGGTGGACACCCGCACCGGCGACTACCTCGGCCGCGCGTGACCTGCGCCCGTGCCCGCGCGTAGCAAAGCCCGCAAGCGGGCGCTCGATATCCTGTTCGAGGCGGAAGTGCGGGACGAGCCGGTCCTCGGGCTGCTCGAGGAGCGGTCCGGCGAGCCTGGCTTCGGTGCCGGCAACTATGCCGCAGAACTGGTCCGCGGCGTGCAGGCGCACCGCGACCGGATCGATTCCCTGCTGGCGGAGTACGCCCAGGGCTGGTCCCTGGACCGGATGCCGGCTGTGGACCGCAACGTGCTGCGGATCGGCCTCTACGAGCTGTTCTGGGCCGACGACATCCCGGACGCGGTGGCTATCAGCGAGGCAGTGCTGCTGGCCCAGGACCTGTCCACCGAGGCTTCTGGCGGTTTCGTGAACGGGCTCCTGGGCCGCCTGCTCGAACTCAAGCCCACGCTGACTCTGTAACCCGCAGAACTCGCCCCACTGCCCGGCGCGGACGGCGGGCGGGGGCTAGACGGGGGCGAAGCGGACCCGGAGGCCGTGCCTGCGCAGCACGGACATGAACCACAGCGTGGACGCGCCTGCGCCGACCACAGTGAGGGCGATGGTCGCGGCGGTGGACAGCATCAGGAAGGTGCTGGCCGGCTCGGTCCACATGGTCACCCCGAGGCCCGCGGTGAGCAGCAGGAAGATGCCGGCCCAGAGCCAGGTCGCGCCCTGGAAGAAGCGGTGCAGCCCGGGATGCTGGGTGGCGGGCGCGCGGAGCGCGACCACTTCCGCGGCCAGCCGGGCGACCAGCGGGTTCGGGCCCCGGGCGGTGCGGGCGAACAGGACGCACATGCACAGGTTGGCCACGGGGAACTGGAGCAGGAAGATCCACAGCACCCCGGTGACGAGCACCAGCGCGGTCTGCACGGTCAGCACGATGGCCGAGATCGTCAGCAGGCTGGGCACTGAGCCCGAGCTGATCTTGCGGATCGCCGCCAGCGCCCAGATGGCACCCAGCCCGGCCAGCAGCCCTGCGTCGCGTCCGCCGAGCCAGGCGCCAATGACGTAGGCGGCGAGCGGAAGTCCGGCAGACTCGATCAGGCTCCACGCAGTGCAGCGAACGAGTCGCAGCGGCCGGGGGAGCTCCAAGTGCTGGGGCATGGGCAGAGCCTAGGGGGTGTGTTCGGCCCGTGCGGCCGGTTTGCCGTCCGATGAGCGAACTCTCAGCTGACCCGGATAAAACAGGAACGTCCCAAATGCTGAAAGGCCTGGGAACTTGTTTCTCGGGGTGAGTGCTGAGCCGCGGCCGTAATCGTCTCGTGATAATCGGCGTGTTGCGGTGACCGGGTGCGCAGGGAGGGGCTGGGTGGGTGCGGTGGGGCTGGGAGCGTGGCGCGGCCAGGAAACTGTCGCCGGCCAGCACTAGATTGAGGCCAGCAGGGGTGAGCGAGGAGGGTGGCCGTGGCCAGCGATCATCGTGACGGGAGCCCGCCGGGCGGGCCAGTTGGCCTGGCCCCGCAGGTGCCCCGGTGGCACAAGTACGACGACGTTCGCACGATCGTGGTCCGGGACGTGCTCCGCGATGTGGTCGCGGAGCTGACCGCTGCGAGCGGCCGGGCCCGGCTGGACATCATCGACGCGGGCGGCGGGACCGGCGGCTTTGCCGTGCCGCTCGCCGGGCAGGGGCACCTGGTCACTGTGATCGACCCGAGCCCGGACTCGCTGGCCGCGGCCCAGCGCCGGGCGGCCGAGATGGCCGTCCCGCTGCACGCCGTCCAGGGTGACGCCAGTGACCTGGCCGACCTGGTCGGCGAGCGGAGCGCGGACCTGGTGCTGTGCCACAGTGTGCTGGAGTACGTGGATTCGCCCGCGGCCGCGATGGCCGCGATCGCGGCCGTGCTGCGGCCCGGCGGTGCAGCGAGCGTGCTGGCCAGCAGTGCGGTCGCCACTGTGCTGCACCGCGCCATGGCCGGCCGCTTCGATGAGGCGAGGCAGCTGCTCGCCGCACTCGAGACCGCCGGGCCTGGGGCTGCCGGGACCGGGGCCGCCGGGACTGGGGCTGGGGCCGCCTCGGCTGAGGCGGCCGGTGCCGCGCGGGCTGGGACTGCCTCGGCTGAGGCAGCCGGGGCGGGTGGCCTGCCCGCGGCCAGCTTCCCGCGCCGGTTCACCCTGGCGGGCGTGGTAGGGCTGATCGAGGGAGCCGGGTTGCGGCCAGGCGCGGCGCACGGGGTCCGGGTGTTCGCCGATCTCGTGCCGGGCGCGTTCGCGGATGCGGACCCAGGAGCCGCGGACAGCCTGCTGGCGCTGGAGCAGGCCGCCTCGGTACAGCCAGCGTTCCACGACCTCGCGGCCCAGTTCCACGTGCTCGGGCACCGGTGAGCCAGGCCCGGCCGCCTGCCCGCGCGGCCTGCCCGGCCCGCACATCCGGCCCGGCCCGCGCAGCGGACCCAGCCGGCCGGGCGGGCCTAGCAGCGGGGCGCCGCGCGCGCGGCAGCGGGGCCGGCCGCAGGAGCCGGGCCGGCCGCAGGAGCGGGGCCGGCCGGGGACGATACCGGCTGCCACATCCTGCACGTGGACATGGACGCCTTCTACGCCAGTGTGGAGATCCGGGACCGGCCGGACCTGGCCGGCCTGCCGGTGATCGTGGCTGCCGGGTCCAGCCGCGGGGTGGTGCTCTCCGCCACCTACGAGGCGCGCACGTTTGGCGTGCGGTCGGCCATGCCGGTGACCCGGGCCCGGCGGCTGTGCCCGCAGGCGCATTTCATCAACCCGCGGCACCAGCTGTACGCCGCGGTCTCCCGGGAGGTCATGAGCGTTTTCCGGTCCATCACCCCGGCCGTGGAGCCGCTTGCCCTGGACGAGGCGTTCCTGGACGTGTCCGGGGCTATCCGCCGGCTCGGCTCGCCCGCCCGGATCGGTCAGCTCATCCGGGCCACGATCGCCGAGCAGCAGGGCATCACCTGCTCGGTCGGGGTGGCCAGCACCAAGTTCGTGGCCAAGCTTGCCTCGGTCCAGTGCAAGCCGGACGGGCTGCTGGTGGTGCCCGCGGACGGCGTGCTCGACTTCCTGCACCCGCTGCCTGTGTCCGCCCTGTGGGGAGTTGGGGAACAGACCGGGCAGGTACTGGCCCGGCTCGGGCTGCGCACCGTGCGGGACATCGCGCAGACCCCTGTGGCGAGCCTGCAACGTGAGCTCGGTGCGGCGGTCGGCGCCCATCTCGCCGCGCTGGCCTGGGGCCGCGACGAGCGCGCGGTGGTGAACAGTACGGCCGAGAAGAGCGTGGGCGCGGAAGAGACATTCCCGGCCGACGTGGATGATCCGGAGGTGATCCGCCGCGAGCTGCTCCGGCTGTCCGGCCGCACCGCGCGCAGCCTGCGCTCGGCCGGCGCGGTGGCCCGGACCGTGGTGATCAAGCTCCGGCTGGCCAACTTCACCACCATCACCAGGTCGCGTACGCTGCCCGAGCCCACCGATGTGGCCCAGACCATCTACGCCACCGCATGCGGTCTGTACGCCGCGTCCGGGCTGGACGCCCGGGCCCGGCTCCGCCTGGTCGGGGTGCGGGCCACCGGGCTCAAGCCCGCCGCCCGCGCCGCCACCCAGCTCGCCTTTGGCGAGCGGGCCGCAGGCTGGCGCGACGCCGAGCGCGCGGTAGACCGGATCGCCGGGCGGTTCGGCGCCGACTCGGTCCGGCCAGCCGCCCTGGTCCCCGGGGAACGGCCCAGCCCGGCCGGCCAGCGGGACCAGGAGCGCCGGACCGGCCGGCCTGGCCGCCTGCCCGGCGGCCGACAGCGGATTGATATGGTTCGCCATGATAGCTATGAATCGAATTCCTGTTTGGGCGTGGGCTGGTACAGGGGGCACGGTCACGGTGAGTGCGGCTACGTGTACGGAGCGCTCATAATGAGCCGGAATCCCTTTACCTTTCCGCTACCCTTCCGTCCAGTGCGGCAGGGCTCGTATTCTTGAGGAAGAACCTGGACCGTGAGATGAAGTCATCGCACCCGTCCCCGCGCGCGAGGTTTCCTGGGAGGCGCCGTGCCGCTCTCTGAGCATGAGCAGCGTCAGCTCGATGCGATCGAGCGTGCGCTGTATGCCGAGGATCCGAAATTTGCGCAGACAGTCCGCGCCAAAGATCCCCGCGTGCACTACAAGCGACGGGTAGTCGAGGCAGCCATCGGCTTCCTGCTCGGTGTGGGCCTGCTCATGGCAGGTGTCGTGTCCAAGTACACGCCGATCAGCGTGGCGGGCTTCGTGATCATGCTGGCCTGCTCGATGTGGGCGCTGTCCAGCTGGCGGCACATGTCCGGGAGCGTGGCCGGGCGTCCTGGCCTGGCCCGGGACCGGCGCACCCGGTCTGCCCGTTCCGCACGGTCAGCCGAGCCCCGTCCCCGGTTCATGGAGCGCATGGAGGAGCGCTGGCGCCGTCGCCAGCAGCGCGACCGCTAGCCCCTCCGTCCCCGACTAGGGTCCTGCCCAGCCAGGGCCAGGCCAGCCGAGCGAGCCTAGCCAGGGCCAGGCCAGCCAGGGCCAGGCCAGCCGGGTTAGCCCGGCTCGGGGTCACTCGCCGGACAGGCGCTGAGCCCAGCCCCGGGTGGTGTGCGACAGCATGTCCATCCAGCTGAACACATCCAGCGCGTGCTGCAACCCGGTCCGGACCGGGGCGATGGCGGATGCGGGCAGCAGCCGCGCCCGCCAGCGGGCCGCCCGGCCCGAGTTCCGGGTCAGCGCCTTGCGCACCATCGCGGAGTCCTGCTGCAGCGTGCCCGGGGCGGACGGCTCCCGGGCATACCGGGCCCGTTCCTCCGCCCGGCTGATCCTGGTCAGCGCCTCCGCCTCGGCGGGCTGCAGCCGCAACACCCCCGCCACCCGGCGGCTGAGCGCCCGCGGTGATTCACTCGGTGACCAGGCCATGTGGTGGTCAGTGAGATCGTCGAGAAGCTCCAGCCAGGCCGCATGGGCCCGCTGGCTGTCCCCGGCCGCGGCCCGCCAGCGCCGTCCCCGGCTCAGCGACCGGAGCGAGCGCGGGGTGAGGAGCATGAGGACCAGGATGGCGGCAGCTACCAGCAATCCGACCGGGAGCGCGCTGGCCGAGCTACTGCCGGAGCCCTCGGCCCCAGCGAGGTGCTCCAGCTTGGCGATGGCTCCGGAGTTGCCTGCCGACGGCTTGCCCTGCGGGAGCCCGGCGGACGGCGCCGTACTGCTTCCAGGCTGGGTCGGCGCGGCCAGCACCGGCGGGAGCGTGTAGGCAGGATCGGTGGCGGTGGCCTGGCCTGCGGCGCCGGAGGGGGTCGGCTCGAACCGCAGCCAGCCCACGTCCTGGAAGTACAGCTCGGGCCAGGCGTGTGCGTCGGCGGTGCTGACCACCCACCGATGGTGCCCGGCATACCTGCCTTCGGTGTAACCGACCGCGACCCGGGATGGGATGCCCAGCAGCCGGGCCAGCACAGCCATGGCAAAAGCGAACTGCTGGCAGTAGCCGCGGCGTACCTTGGTCAGGAACGTGATCAGCGCCTGCGGGGTGTTCGGCTCGGCCGCGCTCAGGCTGTACTTGAACTTGCCGGAGTCGGCGAACCAGTGCTGCAGCGCGACCGCCTGGCGGTAACTCGACAGTTGCCCCGCGGTGATCTGCTCGGCCAGCCGGGTCAGTCCCAGGAAGGCCTGGGGGACATTCAGGTAGCTCCCGACAACGGAGCTGGGCACCGGGCCGGCCGTTGCCAGTTGCTGTACGGATGGGCTCACGTCCTGGCTGGTCACCGAGTAGCTGAGGCCGGAGAGGGGCTGCAGCGAGAACATGGTGAGCGTGCCCGGGTTCGCCCGCCATATCCCGTCCACGTCCACGGTGCGGGCCGGGTAGGGCAGCGGCAGGAAGCTGATCGACTGGGCGCCTCTGGTCAGGCCCTCGGCCAGGCTGATGGTGGTGTGCTCGGTGCTGGTCTTGGTGCCGGTGGCCAGCCCCGGCGCGGCTGGCAGCGTCCCGTCACGCACGTCCCGGCCGACCGTCCGCCCCAGGTTCCAGGTGTCCGCGGTGAGCTTATTTAGCACATACACCTGGAGGTACTGCGGCGCCCGGTCGGTCGTGGTGTAGCTGAGCACGCGCTGCGGCGTGTGCTCATGCAGTTCCTGGTTCATCTGCACCAGTGGGTCGGGCAGGGTGGTGAGCGGCCCGCCCGGGCCGGAGCCGCTCGCGAACAGCTTGTGCTCGCGCAGGCCCGGCACAAGCAGCGGCACGAACAGCGCCAGGGCGACGGCGGTCAGCCCGATCCGGCGGCCCGATGCGGTGAGCTCCCGGGTGACCGGGCCCCGGACGGCACGGGTGGCCGGGCCCCGGACGGCGCGGGTGGCCGGGCCCCGGGTGGCCAGGCCTTGGGCCGTCTGCGTCTCCCTGGCCGTGACCAGCCCCTCGGCCGCGGCCGGTCGCTCGGTTACGGCCAGCCCCTGGGTCCGGGGGTCGGCGGTGACCAAACGCCCCCACAGCCGCAGCCGGTCCCGCCCGTCTACCACCAGCAGCATCAAGTACCCGGCCATACCCAGGCAGAACACCGTCATCGCGCCGAACACGCCCTGGTGCAGGCTCACGGTGAGGGGTACACAGAACAGCACCAGCAACGGCAGGCCCGCCGCGGCGGGCCGGCGCAGCCGCACCGCGAGCAGGTCGGTGGCCACCGCGATGAGGCCGGTGCCCGCGGTCGTCAGCAGCAAGATGGCGGGCCAGGCTGGTGCGGGCGGCGCGAACCGGTTGGTCCCCTCCAGCCCGCGGCGGGCCAGCTGGCCCAGGTGAACCAGGGACGAGAGGGTCGGCGCCAGCCCGGCCGCCGACTGCGCGCTCGCGAACAGCACGTTCAAGTAGAGGAGTAGCGCGGCCAGGCCCACGGCGGCGCATATCACCACCGGCAGGGCCCGGATCCGGGTGAGCGCACCGGCCAGGGCGACCACTGTGATCGCGCCCGCGCTCTCCCAGAACCAGAGCCATCCCGAGACCACCGGGTACAGGGCGATCGAGACGAGGATCGTCGCCATCGCTGCGGCGATGGCGAGCCGGTGGCTCATGGCGCCCCCTCCGCCAGGCCAGGCGGGCTGGCCGCGCTGGCCGTCCCGGCCGCGCCGGTGACCTGGGCTGCGCTGGCCGCCTCGGCCGCGCCGGGCAGGCCAGGAAAGGCCCGCAACTGGTCCCAGGCGGCGACGAGCGGAGTGTCCACGGTGACCGTGACCGCCCGCCAGCCCGCGGCGCGGAGGACCCGCGCTGGTCCCTCCGCCTCATCCGGCCGGGCGTCGTCCGGATGCCGCACCGCCCAGGTGGATACGGCCAGTAGCACCGCCATCGCGGGGCCGCTGTCCCGGCGTTTCGCCGCGAGCTTCCTGGCCTCGGCCACCGACATCCGCCCGGCCACCACCACCAGCAGCCCCCCGGTACCCTCCCGGAGCAGGTCCAGGCCCCGGGTCAGCTCGGTGCCCCGGGACTGCTTGATCACCGCGAGCGCGTCCAGCAGCACATCCTCGAACGGCCCGGCCGTGCCGACCGGCCCGGCGTCGGTGACCAGCTGGCCGGCGATCCCGGTGCGGGCCAGGTGCACCCCGATGGAGGCGGCGGCGCTGGCCGCGAACTCGAACGAGGAGCCCGCCCCGGTCCCGCTGTGCGACCGGCTGCGGGTGTCCAGCAGCAGCACCGCCCGGTTGCGCCAGCGCTGTTCCTCGCGCCGCACCATGAGCTCGCCGTGCCGGGCGGTGGACCGCCAGTGCACCCGGCGCAGCCCGTCACCGTCCCGGTACGGGCGCGGGATGACGTCTTCCTCGCCGGCCGCGTCCGAGGTCCGGGTCCGCCCGCCGCCTTCGCCGCGCCAGCTCCCGGCCAGTGGGCTGCTGGGCAGCGTGATGATCTGCGGCGTGACCACCAGGGTGCTGGTCGTGGCAAACGAGCGGGTGAGCTCCACCAGGCCGAACGCGTCAGCCACCCGGACCTGCAGCGGTCCGACGGTGAACTTCCCCCGGGTCGCGGACTGGATCAGGTAGCTCAGCGCCCGTTCCCCATTCTGCTCGACCCGGTCGAGCACGAACCGTGGCTGGCTGCCCAGCGGGTAGGGCAGCCCGTCCTCGGCTAGCAGCAGCCCGGTGGGCAGCCGGGACACGTTCTGCAGCCGCAGCGACACGGCTGTGCTGGAGCCGGCGGGCACCCGGGCCGGGCTGAGCTGACGGCTGCACCGGATCCGGTACCGGGTGCGGCTGGTGGCCAGCGCGGCGAGCAGCGGCAGCAGCACCAGGACCAGCCCGATGCTGAGCAGGGTCCGCTCGCCCGTACCCAGGCCGAAGAGGCCGACCGCCACCCCAGCGGCCAGGAACGACCTGCCGCGTGTGGTGAATCCGGCGAACAGCGCCCGCATCCCGGCCCTTCCTCAGCCCCGTCGTACTAACCTACGTCGCTGCCCGGGATGCCGTTCAGCGCAGCCGGGGCAGCGGGGTTCGCTCGACGATCGAGGCGAGCACCTGGCCGGGCAGCTGGCCCGCGGTCATCGCATCCACGGAGGGCAGCAGCCGGTGCGCGAGCACCGGCTCGGCCAGCGCCTGCACATCATCGGGGATGACGAAGTCCCGGCCGTCCAGCGCGGCCCGCGCCCGGCTCGCCCGCAGCAGGTGCAGCGCCGCCCGCGGGGACGCCCCGAGCCGCAGGCCAGGTGCCGTCCTGGTCGCGCTGACCAGCGTGATGACGTACTGCTTCAGCGCGTCGGCCACATGCACCCGGCGCACTGCGGCGATCAGGTCCCGCACGTCCCCCGCCGTGGCCACCGGCTTGAGCGAGTCCAGTGGCGAGAACGATCCGTGCAGGTCGAGCATGGCCAGCTCGGCCTCGGTGCTCGGATACCCCATGAAGACGCGCGCGGTGAACCGGTCCCGCTGCGCCTCGGGCAGCGGGTAGGTGCCTTCCATCTCCACCGGGTTCTGGGTGGCGATGACCATGAACGGCTGCTCCAGCGGGTAGGTCGTGCCATCCACCGTGACCTGCCGCTCCTCCATGCATTCCAGCAGCGCGGACTGGGTCTTCGGGGACGCCCGGTTGATCTCGTCGCCGACCACGATGTTCGCGAAGACCGGGCCGGGCTTGAACTCGAACTCGCGCCGTTCCTGATTGAACGCGCTGACTCCGGTGATGTCACTGGGCAGCAGGTCCGGGGTGAACTGGATGCGCTGCACCGAGCAGTCGGTGGACCGGCCCAGCGCTTTGGCCAGCATCGTCTTGCCGACTCCTGGCACGTCCTCGATCAGCGCGTGCCCCTCCGCCAGTAGCACCGTGAGCACCAGCTGGACCGCATCCGGCTTGCCCTCGATGACGGACTCGATGGCTGCGCCGATGCGGTGGGCTACGCCCACCAGGTCGTCGAGCGTCCGCCCGGCGTCCGGCCCCATGTCCAAGACCACCTGTCCTCCTCCGTTGCCTGGCGCCCCCCCGGTCCACTCCACTTCGCTCCCCAGCGATGCCGCCCGCCCCGCCAGGACGCACGCGGGGCGCGTTCCGACAGTACGTCCTGGCGGCCTGGCGCGCGATGCACGGTCGTGACGCGTCCTTCAGGCCCGGTTCCCGGGGCCTGGGCGACCACCCTCCTCCACTTCGCTCCATAGTTCTGACCTGCGCTTATGCGCGGAGATGCTGAGTACAGAGCGACTGGGCCCGTTGACGGTGGAGGATTGTGGAGTATGGTGGTGCTCGGTGGGGAACACTGGTGGCAGGTAGGAGGGCCGGGGGCAGGAGGTGAGGCCTGATGTTCCTGGGCACTCACACGCCTCGCCTCGACGAGAAGGGCCGGCTGTTCCTGCCCGCTAAGTACCGCGAGGAACTCGCAGGAGGGCTAGTGATCACCAAGGGCCAGGAGCGCTGCCTCTACGTCTTCCCGGCGGCTGAGTTCGCCAGGATCACGGAAGCTCTCCGCGCCGCCCCGGTGACCGCGAAGTCCGTGCGGGACTACAGCCGGGTGTTCTTTGCCAGCGCGTCCGACGAGATCCCCGACAAGCAGGGCCGGATCACCATCCCGTCGGCCCTGCGTGACTATGCGGCGCTGAGCCGCGACTGCGCCGTGATCGGCGCCAACACGCGGCTGGAGATATGGGATTCCACCGCGTGGGAGTCCTACCTGGCGGAGCAGGAGGATGCCTTCTCCGCGGCATCAGAGGAGGTATTGCCAGGGGTGTTGTGAGCGGGGCCGGGCTGACCGGCGCCGCGTACTCGGCGAGGTCTCCACCCGCACCAGGGCGATCACGTTGGCTGGCGTCACTTCCCCGGCGCCAGGGAGCGTACCTGCCCGTGCGGCGCGGTGATGGAGACCTAGCCGAGAACACCACAGGCATACACAGGCAGGTAGCCCGCTGCGGACCAGGTGCGGACGCAGCAGGAGGAGTGGGGGTCCGATGGGCGAGCCGGCGACCGGGCATCTGCCGGTCATGGTTGCGGAAGTCCTCACCCTGTTCGCGCCGGCGCTGCAGCCCAGCGGGGCGATCCTGGTCGATGCCACCCTGGGCCGGGCCGGGCACGCCCGGGCCTTGCTAGAGGCCCACCCGGGACTCGCACTGATCGGCGTGGACACCGATGAGCAGGCCATTGCGGAATCACGGCGGCTGCTCGCCCCCTACGCCGGGCGGGTGACCCTGGTGCACGCCGTCTACGACGAGATACCGGATCTGCTGAGCCGGGCCGGCGACGCGGGCCAGCGCGTCCAGGGCATCCTTTTCGACCTTGGCGTCTCCTCCCCGCAGCTGGACGACCCGGACCGCGGCTTCGCGTACTCCTACGACGCGCCGCTGGACATGCGGATGGACCAGACCGGGCCGCTGACCGCGGCGGACGTGCTGAATACCTACCCGGCCAGCCAGCTGGCCCGGGTGCTGCGTGACTACGGCGAGGAGCGGTTCGCGCGGCGGATCGCTGACGCCGTGGTGCGGGAGCGGTCCGCCGTCCCGCTGACCTCCACCGGCCAGCTCACCGAGCTCATCCGGGCCGCGATCCCGGCGCCTGCCCGGCGCACCGGCGGCAACCCGGCCAAGCGGACCTTCCAGGCCCTGCGCATCGAGGTCAACGGCGAGCTGGATGCCCTGCACCGGGCCCTGCCCGCCGCCCTGGACAGCCTGGCCGTGGGCGGCCGCATCGTGGTGCTCGCCTACCACTCACTGGAGGACCGCGCGGTGAAGACCGTCCTGACGGAGGCGGCCGCGGATCGCACCCCGCCCGGCCTGCCCGTGCCGCTCGACTCCGCCCAGCCTGCGTTCCGCCTGCTCACCCGCGGCGCGCAGCGGCCGTCCGAGGCGGAGGTGGCGGCCAATCCCCGGGCGGCGTCGGCCCGGCTGCGGGCCGCCGAGCGGGTCAGGGAGGCCGCATGAGCGTGCGCGACGATCCGCGGACCGGGGTACGGGACCGCCGTCCTGGCCGCCGGCCTCGCCGTGGCGAACTAGGACGGGGGGCGCCAGGCCGGGACCGGCCAGAGCCGCGCTGGGATGAACCCAGGGAGGCCTGGCGGGACCTGCGTGAGCGGGATGCCGCGGGGCCAGGTCAGGAGAGTTCCGGCCGGGCTGCCAGGCCACCCAAAAGCCCGCAACGAACCTCTCCCGGGCCGGTAGTCCCACCCGCCCCGCGGGGACGCCGGACCGGACCGGGACCGGCCGTGCAGGTGCGGCCCGGCCGCACTCAGCGCGAGGCCAGCCCGGTGCCGCCCAATGCGGCCCGGGACCGGGCCAGGACCCCGCAGCCATCACCGGGTGCGGCCCGGGCCCGCCCAGGGACGCCCGCAGGCCCCGGGCCGGCCCCGCAGCAGCGGGCCAGCCGCGCCCGGCCGCAGCCAGCGCCACCGGCGGCGTCAGCGTCGCGCGGCCGCACCCGGCCTGATCCGGCCGCGGCGGACCGGACCGGGCCGGCGCTCCGCCCGTCCCGGCGGGCCGCGGATCCGGCCCCCGGCCGTGCCCGGCCAGCAGATCCGGCGGCGGGCGGGCGGCGGGCGGCGGTTTCCGCGCCGGGCCGGATCTGGTCGGCCAGCCCGATAGCGGGCGTCTCGCGCACCCCGTTCATCCTGTTCGTCACCGCCCTGCTCGGCGGGGGCCTGGTCTGCCTGCTGGTCATCAACACCGTGCTCGCCGCGGGGTCCTACCAGATCACCGGCCTGCAGCAGGCCCAGGCGGCGGCGGCCCAGCAGGTGCAGACGCTCAAGCAGCAAGTTGCGGAGGATTCGTCACCGTCGGTGATCGCGCAGCGGGCCCAGCAGCTCGGCATGGTCGAGCCGCCCCTGATCAAGTTCATCGACCTGAGGACGAACCAGATCATCAGTGAGCCCAGCAGCGAGCCCGGCATTCCCGTGGTCCCCGGATACGCCCCGTGAGAGCGGGGGACGGGGACAGCCGGGACCGCCGTCCCGGTGCGCGTGGCGGTGCGCGCCCCGGTGGGCGCCCGCCCGGTCAGGCCGGCAACCGCAAGCCGGGTGAGTCCCGGCGGCCCGGCGAGGGTGGCCCGGGCCCGCGTGGTGGCGCTGGCCGGCCCGGCGGCGCCCGGGCCGGTGGCCGGCCCGGGCGCTCGCAGGGCCCCGGCGCGGCCCGGCATCCGGGAGATGACCGCGGCTACCGGGCCGCCGGGCCAGCGGCCCGGCCCGGGCGGCGGGGCTGGCCTGCTGACTCGCCAGGACGCACCGCAGGGCGCGGGGCAGCGCCGCGGGCTGGCCGGCCCGCGATGGTGCGGCGGGCCGCACTGCGCCGGGGCAGCCCGGCCCGGCGGCTGCGGGTCACCATGCTGTTCATCGGCTTCGTGCTGGCCCTGGTCGCCGGCCGGCTTGTCCAGCTGCAGGTCGTGGACGCACCCTCCTACCGGTCCATGGCCGAGCAGTTGCGGCTGCAGAGCGTGCCGCTGCCTGCCGTGCGGGGCACGATCAGCACGTCGGACGGCACGATCCTGGCCATGACCGTGCAGACCGACCTGGTCCATGCCGACCCGCCTATGATCACCCTGGGCAAGAAGTCCTTCGCGGAGGTGGCCAGCGCGCTGGCCGGGCCCCTGCGGACGAGCCCGGCGGCGATCCTGGCCAAGCTGGAAAACCCCACCTCACCGCAGTACGTGGTGCTCAAGCAGACCGTCTCGTCGGCCACCGCGGCCCGGATCACCGCGCTCAACGAGCCCGGCATCGCGATGACGCCGTCCTACAACCGGGTCTACCCCGATGAGGACCTGGCGGCGAACGTGATTGGTTTTAGCACCGCCAACCCCGCGGGCGAGGTGACCGGCCAGGCCGGGATCGAGCAGTCCTACAACTCCGTGCTGGCGGGCCGGAATGGCGAGCAGGAGATCCAGATCAGCCTGAACGGCCAGCCCATCCCGGTGGCCGGGGACACCACCCGGCCGGAGGTGCCCGGGGATAGCGTGCGGCTGACCATCATGTCCGGCATCCAGTACGAAGCTCAGCAGGCTTGTGCCGCGGAGGTCAAGAAGACCCGGGCGAGCAACTGCACCGCGGTCGTGATGCAGCCCAGCACCGGGAGGATCCTCGCCCTGGCCCAGTCACCGTCGTTCACCCCCGCGCACCTGGACAGCCTGGCCGGGACCACGGACCTGCCGGTGAGCGACGTGTTCGACCCAGGCAGCACCGCCAAGGTGATCACTGCGGCCGCGGCCCTCGAGCACGGCGGCCAGACCCCGATGAGCACGTACACCGTGCCGGACCAGATCGTGATCGACGGCTACCCCTTCCACGACGCCGAATACCACCCGACCGAGCGGCTCACCATCGCCGGGATCATCGCCAACTCCAGCAACGTGGGCATGGTCCAGGTCGTCCAGCATGTCACCCCCCAGACCCAGTACCAGTACTTCCGCAACTTCGGCATCGGCCAGGCCACCGGACTGGGCCTGCCCGCGGAGAGCAACGGGATCCTCTACCCGCCGTCGCAGTGGTGGGGGGACGAGCGGTACACGCTGGCGTTCGGCCAGGGCGTGGCCGTCACCGCGGTCCAGATGGCCAGTGTCTACGCCACGATCGCAAACGGCGGGGTGCGCGTGCCGCCGTCCATCGTGGCCGGAACCACCAATGCCAGCGGCCAGTACGTGCCCGCCGCCAAGCCCGCGGCCCGCCGGGTGATCCAGCCCAAGACGGCCAGCGAGCTCATGGGCATCCTGCAGCAGGTGCCCTACGTTGACGCCAGCGGGGCCGAGCCCTGGGGGATCATCCCGGGCTACTCGATCGCGGCCAAGACCGGCACCGCGCAGATCGCTGACCCGCAGAAGGGCGGCTGCCTGTGCCTGTACGGAGCCAGCTACATCGGCATCGCGCCCGCCAGTAACCCGCAGCTCGTGGTCGCGGTCAACGTGCAGAACCCGCGCAAGGGCGGTTACTTCGGTGACATGGTGGCCGGCCCGGTGTTCTACAAGATCATGAAGTTCGCGCTGCAGACCATGAAGATCCCGCCGGACGGCACCAAGCGGCCCAACGTAAGGCTCACCGGCCCCTGATGAGCGGTAACCTCGGCCCGTGCCTGCGGCTCACCTCCCACGCGATGTCCGGCCGCGCCCGCTGTCCGGGCTCGCCGTGCTGCTCGGCGTGACCAGCGGGCAGCCCGGACCGGACCCCTTCACGGGCCCAGCCGGGCCCGTCCTGGTCTCTGGCGTGACCCACGATTCGCGCCGGGTCCGTCCCGGTGACATCTACGCGGCGCTGCCGGGCAGCCAGCACCACGGTGCACGGTTCTGCGACGAGGCCGCCGCGGCCGGGGCGGTGGCCGTGCTCACCGACCTGGACGGCAAGAGCCTGGCCCAGCACTGTGGCCTGCCGGTATTCGTGGTCACCGACCCGCGGGCGCGGCTGGGTGAGGTCGCCTCCTGGGTGTACGGCGACCCGTCCCGCCAGCTGACGCTGATCGGGGTGACCGGCACCAGCGGCAAGACCACCACCACCTACCTGCTGGAATCCGGGCTGCGGATGGCCGGCCATCTGACCGGGCTGGCCGGCGGGGTGGAGATCCGGGTGGCGGGCCGGACCGCGCCGAGCCAGCTCACCACCCCGGAAGCCACCGACTTGCAGGCGCTGCTGGCGCAGATGACGGCGGGCGGGGTGACCGCGGCGGCGATGGAGGTGTCCAGTCATGCGCTGGCGCTCGGCCGGGTCGCGGGCACCTCGTACGACGTGGTGGTGTTCACCAACCTGTCCCAGGATCACCTCGATTTCCACGGCACCCTCGCCGAGTACTTTGCCGCGAAGTCTGCCCTGTTCACCCCGGAGTACGCGCGGGCCGGCGTGGTCAACATCGACGACGAGCACGGCCGGAAGCTGGCCGCGGCCGCGGCCATCCCGGTCACCACGTTCTCTGCCGCTGGCGACCGCTCCGCCAGCTGGCGGGCTGAGGGCGTGCGCAGCGGCGCGGAGGGGAGCACCTTCCGGGTGGTCGGCCCCGGCGGCGTGGCCGCCGACGCGTCGGTCGCGCTGCCCGGCCCGTTCAACGTGGCCAACGCCCTCGGCGCGGTGGTCGCGCTGGTCGAGGCCGGGGTAAGCCTGGCTACCGCGGTCAGCGGGGTGGCCGCCTGCCCGGGCGTGCCCGGCCGGCTGGAGCGGGTGGATACCGGGCAGGATTTCACCGTCCTGGTGGACTACTCGCACAAGCCCGGCGCGGTGGAGGCCGTGCTGCGGGCGCTCCGCCCGGTGACCCAGGGGCAGCTGTCGATCGTGCTGGGCTGCGGCGGTGACCGGGACCGGGGCAAGCGGCCGCTGATGGGCGCCGCGGCCGCACGGCTCGCCGACCTGGCCATACTGACCAGTGACAACCCTCGCTCCGAAGACCCGCTGGCCATCCTGGCGGAGATGCTCCAGGGCGTGCTCACAGTGCCCGCGGCCGAGCGGGCCCGGGTGATCATCGAGCCGGACCGGGCCGCCGCGATCGGCCTGGCCGTGGCGGCGGCGGCCAAGGGGGACATCGTGCTGGTGGCAGGCAAGGGACACGAGCGCGGCCAGTACGTCGGTGACGCCGTCATCCCGTTCGACGACCGGATCGTGGTGACCGAGGCCTTGCTGGGGGGCGTGAACGCGGTGCGCGACGCCAACGTGGTCAAGGGTGCAGACGCGGCCCGGCTGACCCCGGGGGAGCGGACCATGCAGGAGGACGTGTGATCCCGCTGTCGCTCACCGCCATCGCCGGGATCACCGGGGCGGCGCTCGATCAGGTGGCCGACCCGGCGGCGCTGGTGACCGGCCCGGCCGTCATCGACTCGCGCGCCGTGGTCCCGGGCAGCCTGTTCGCGGCGCTGCCCGGGGAGCGGGCGGACGGGCATGACTTCGCGCCGGCCGCCGTGGCCGCGGGCGCGGCCGCGGTGCTGGCGGCCCGGCCGGTGGGCAGCCCGGCGCTGATCGTGCCCGACGTGACCGCGGCCCTGGCGCGGCTCGCCCGGGCGGTGGTGGACCGGCTGCCGGGACTGGTGATCGCGGGCATCACCGGGTCCGCGGGCAAGACCACGACCAAAGATCTGGCCGCCCAGCTGGTGGAGACGCTCGGCCCGACGGTCTCCCCGCACGCCTCTTACAACAACGAGATCGGCGTGCCGCTGACTGTGCTGCGGGTCACCGCGGACACCCGGTACCTGGTGCTGGAGATGTCCGCCCGCGGCCCGGGGCATATCGCTGCGCTGTGCCAGATCGCGCCGCCCCAGATCGGGGCCGTACTCTGCGTCGGCCATGCGCACGAAGGGGAGTTCGGCGGTATCGAGGCGGTAGCCCGGGCCAAGGCGGAACTGCCCGCCGCACTGCCCGCGGCGGGCACCGCTCTGCTGAACGCCGACGATCCGCGGGTGGCGGCGATGGCTAGCCAGACCGCCGCCCGGGTGGTCACCTTCGGCCGGGATCCGGCGGCCGCGGTCCGCGCCGACGACGTCCGGCTCGACTCCTGTGGTCGGCCCAGCTTCCGGCTGGTCACCCGGGATGGCTCGGACGTCGTTGCGATGAACATGGCGGGGGAGCACAACGTGCACAATGCGCTGGCCGCCGCGGCGCTGGCCAGCGAGCTCGGCCTGCCCGTCGCGGACATCGCCGCCGGGCTGTCCGCCGCCCGCGCGCGCAGCCGGTGGCGGATGGAGGTCACCGAGCGGGCGGACGGGATCACCGTGGTCAACGACGCCTACAACGCCAACCCCGAATCCATGCGGGCCGCGCTCGAGACGCTCGCCACGATGGCCCGCGGCCGCCGCGCGTTCGCCGTGCTCGGGCAGATGAGCGAGCTGGGTGAGCAGGCCCCGGCCCGGCACGAGGAAGCAGGCCGCCAGGCCGCCCGGGCCGGCCTGGCGGGCCTGGTCGTGGTGGGGGAGACCGCCGCGCCCATGCTGACCGGCGCCAAGGCGGAGCCGGGCTGGCGGGGCGAGCTGGTCCATGTGCCGGACGCCAGCGGCGCCCTGGACGAGCTGCGCCGCCTGGCTCGCGCCGGGCGACATCGTGCTGGTGAAGGCATCCAGGTCGGCCGCGCTGGAGCGGGTCGCCCTCGCCCTCACCGCGGAAGCACCGGCCGGGGAGGCAGCCGCAGTGAAGACCATCCTGTTCTCGGCCGGGGTCTCCCTGCTGCTCTCGCTGTTCGGCACGCCGATGGCGATCCGGATCTTCTCCCGCCGCGGCTACGGTCAGCTGATCCGGGAAGAAGGCCCGGCCGCGCACGTGACCAAGCGCGGCACGCCCACCATGGGCGGCACCGTCATCGTGATCGCCTCGGTGATCGGGTACTTCGTCGGCAACTTCGGCACCGGCCAGGAACCGTCCGTGTCCGGCGTGCTCGTCATGCTGCTCATGGTCGGCCTGGGCGTGGTCGGGTTCCTCGACGACTTCATCAAGATCTACAAACAGCGCAGCCTGGGCCTGCGCAGCGGCGCCAAGCTGGCCGGGCAGGCCGTGGTGGGGGCGGTGTTCGCAGTGCTGGTGGTACAGCAGCGGTTCGCCGACGGGTACGACCTGACCCCAGCCGACGCGCACCTGTCCTTCCTGGCGGACATCGGCCCGCCGATCGGGCTCACCGCGTTCACACTGTGGATCGTCTTCCTGATCGCCGGGTATTCGAACGCGGTCAACCTGACCGACGGGCTGGACGGGCTGGCCACCGGCTGCGCCTGCCTGGTGCTCGCCGCGTACGTGCTGATCGGGAACTGGCAGCTGCGCAACGACTGCACCAGCTTCCTCGCCCCGCACTGCTACGACGTGCGCGATCCGCTCGACCTGGCGGTGGTGGCCGCCGCCGTGCTCGGGGCCTGCTTCGGCTTCCTGTGGTGGAACGCGCCGCCCGCCCGCATCTTCATGGGCGATACCGGGTCGCTGGCGCTCGGCGGGGTGCTGGCCGGGCTGGCCGTGTGCACCAAGACCCAGCTGCTGCTCACCATCCTCGGCGGGCTGTTCGTGGTCATCGCGATGTCTGTGATCATCCAGGTGGGCTCGTTCAAGATGACCGGTAAACGGGTGTTCCGGATGGCGCCGCTGCAGCATCACTTCGAGCTGGTGGGCTGGGCCGAAACCACCATCGTGATCAGATTCTGGCTGATCTCCGCCATGTTCGTCGCGCTCGGCCTCGGCATCTTCTACGTGGAGTGGATGCCGCGCTAGCCCGGCGGGTCGCCCCCCGAATTAACACTGCGCGACACGCGGCCGAGGTCCGTGGCCTGGCGGCGGCTGGCCCCGACACTAAGATCATGGATCTCGTCGCGGAGAAAGCGGCCCAGCGGCAGGACCAGCGGCCGGTCCGTCCCCGGATGTCGGCCGCCGCCGTACGGGACCGGCTGGCGGTCGGGCTCAGCTTCCTCGACCGGCCGCTCACCTCCTTTTACCTGATCCTCGGGGCCAGCACGCTGCTCATCGCGCTGGGCCTGGTCATGGTGCTGTCCACCTCGTCCGCGACCGGGCTGATGGCACACGGCTCACCATGGTCCGGGCTGCAGCACCAGCTGTTCGGCGTGCTGATCGGGCTGCCCTGCATGTGGGTCGCGGCCCGGTCCTCGCCCGCCCGGTTCCGCGCCCTGGCCTACCCGCTGATGTTCATCTCCCTGCTCGGGCTCGTCCTCGTCCCGTTCATCGGGGTCACCTCCGGTGGTGCCGCCCGGTGGCTGCAAATCGGCCCGCTGCAGGTGCAGCCGTCCGAGCTGGCCAAGCTGGCGTTCGTGCTGTGGGGCGCGGACCTGCTCGCCCGCAAGGAGAAGCTCGGCCAGCTGGACGACTGGCGGCAGCTGCTCATCCCGCTGCTGCCCGGGGCCTGCGTCATGTGCCTGCTGGTGATGCTCGGCGACGACCTGGGCACCACGTTCATGCTGCTGGTCATCTTCCTCGCGCTGCTGTGGATCATCGGCACGCCCGCTCGCATGTTCATCGCGATGCTGGCGCTGATCGGCCTGGTCCTGCTGATGCTGATCGTGGTCGCCCCGTACCGGCTGGACCGGCTGCTCGGCTTCCTGAACCCGACTGGCGGCCCGGTCGGCCCGCAGATGCAGAGCATCCAGGGCAAGTGGGCGGTGGGCTCGGGGGGCTGGTTCGGCGTCGGGCTCGGCGCGAGCCGGGAGAAATGGGGCTGGGTCCCGGACTCGACCACCGACTTCATCTTCGCCATCCTGGGCGAGGAGCTGGGCCTGATCGGCACGCTCTGCGTGACGTTCCTGTACGGCGGCCTGGCCTACGCGGGCCTGCGGGTCGCCCGGCGGGTCGAGGACACGTTCATGCGGCTGGCCGCGGGCGCGGCCACCGCCTGGCTGGTGGTGCAGGCGGTGGTCAACATCGGCGGGGTGCTCGGCCTGCTGCCGGCCGAGGGTGTTCCGCTGCCGCTGGTCTCGTCGGGCCTGTCCTCACTGCTGGTGACCATGGTCGCGCTCGGCATGCTGATGTCCTTCGCCAAACGGGAACCTGGCGCCAGCCAGGCGCTTGCCGCGGCTGGCCCCGCGCTGCCGCTGCGGGTCCTAAGCTGGCTAGGCCTGGCCGGCCTGCGGGAGAAGCCAGCCGGCCCGGGCGCCGTCAGTGACGGAGGGAGTGCCGGGCGATGAACGTCGTACTCGCAGGCGGCGGGACCGCGGGCCATATCGAGCCTGCCCTGGCGCTCGCTGACGCGCTGCGCCGGGCCGATCCGCAGCTGGGCATCACCTGCCTCGGCACCGAACGTGGCCTGGAGACCCGCCTGGTCCCGATGCGCGGCTACCAGCTGGAGCTCATCCCGGCGGTACCGCTGCCCCGCCGGGTGACCACGCAGCTGCTGAACGTGCCGGGGCGGCTCGGTTCCGCTGTCGGTGCCGCCGCGGGCGTGCTCGACCGCAACCAGGCGGACGTGCTGGTCGGTTTCGGCGGCTACGTGGCCACCCCCGGCTACCTCGCGGCGCGGCGCCATCATGTGCCGATCGTGGTGCATGAGGCTAACGCCCGGCCTGGCCTGGCCAACCGGATCGGGGCCCGGTTCACCCGGCACGTGTTCACCGGCCACCCGGACACCCGGCTGCCACACGCCCGGTACATCGGCATCCCGTTGCGGCACGAGATCGCCAGCCTGGACCGGCTGGCCCTGGCGGACAAGGCCCGGGCGCACTTCGGCCTCCGGCCCGACCTTCCGGTGCTGCTGGTCACCGGCGGCTCGCAGGGTGCCCGGTCGCTGAACTACGCCGTGCTGGACGCCGCCGAGGCGATCCGCGCGGCTGGCGTTCAGGTGCTGCACATCCTCGGCCCGCGCAGTGAGATCGACGTCCGGCTGCCGGACGCCGGGGCGCCCTACATCATGCTGCCGTACGTGGACCGGATGGATCTGGCCTATGCCGCGGCCGACTTCGCGATCTGCCGCAGCGGGGCGATGACCTGCGCGGAGCTGACCGCTGTCGGCCTGCCCGCGGTCTACGTGCCGCTGCCGCACGGCAACGGGGAGCAGCGGCTCAACTCCGTGCCGATCGAGGCGGCCGGGGCCGGGCTGATCGTCGCGGATGCGGATCTCACCCCGGACTGGATCCGCGCCGAACTGCTGCCGGTGCTGCTGGACGCCCAGCTGGTGGCGGCCATGTCGCAGGCCGCCGCGGCGCTGGGCCACCGGGATGCGGACGCCCAGCTGGCCGCCGAGGTGATCCGGGTCATCCGCGGCCGGGCCGGCACCCACCGGGCAGGTACCGGCCGGGCATGACGCAGTCATTTCCCCGGCCACGGGAGGCGCCCCCGGAGGGGGTGTCTCGCGGGGCCAGCGATCCCGGGGGGTTCCGGGGGGTCGTCCCCCCGGGCCAGCACGGTTACGAACTACCCAACGGGAGTCGGGGATGGGCCTGGTAACGCCGGTGGACCCGGTGCCCGTGGGCGAGCTGGGCCGGGTGCACTTCATCGGCATCGGCGGTGCGGGCATGTCCGGGATCGCCCGGATCCTGCTGGCCCGGAGAGTAACGGTATCCGGCAGCGACTCCGCTGACTCGGCTCTGCTGGCCGAGCTGGCCGCCCTGGGCGCGCAGGTGCACGTGGGGCATGCGGCGGGGCATGTGACGGGCGCGGGCACCGTCGTGGTTTCCACCGCGATCCGGCCGGACAACCCGGAGCTGGCCGCCGCCCGGGCGCAGGGGCTGCGGGTGCTGCACCGGGCTGCGGCGCTCGCCTCCCTGATGCTCGGCAGGCGGTCCGTGGCGATCGCTGGCACACACGGCAAGACCACCACCACCTCCATGCTCACGACGTTGCTGCGCGAGTGTGGCGCCGATCCGTCCTACGTGATCGGCGGCATCCTGGCCGAGACCGGCCGTGGCGCGGACGAGGGGACCGGGGAGTGGTTTGTCGCCGAGGCTGACGAGAGCGACGGCTCGTTCCTCATGCTGGCCCCCGAGGCGGCCATCGTCACCTGCGTGGAAGCCGACCACCTGGACAACTATCCGGGGCTGCCGGAAATCGAGGCGGCCTTCGCGGCCTTTGCCGGGCAGATCACCCCGGGTGGCCTGCTCGTGGCGTGCGCTGACGACCCTGGTGCGCGTGCCCTCGCGGCGTCCCGGGCCGCCACGGCCCCGCCGGTGCGCGTCCGCAGCTACGGCGAGGCCGCTGACGCGGACTACCGGGTCTCGGCCATCACCCCGCGCGGCATGACGGTGAGCTTCCAGGTGCACGCGGCGATCCCTGGCGCAGCCCCGGTGCAGGCCGAATGCCAGCTCCGGGTCCCGGGGCGGCACAACGCGCTGAACGCGGCGGCGGTCTTCGCCACCGCCGTCGAACTGGGCTTCGGCGTGCCGGAGGTGATCCGCGGGCTGGCCGCCTACCGCGGTGCCCGGCGCCGTCTGGAGGTCAAGGGCGAAGCCGACGGCGTGCAGGTACTGGACAGTTACGCGCACCATCCCACCGAGCTGGCCGCTGACCTGGCCGCGGCCCGGGATATCGCCGAAGGTGGCCGGGTCATCGCCGTCTTCCAGCCGCATCTGTTCAGCCGGACCCGGATCTTCGCCACGCAGTTCGGCGCGGCCCTGGGCCGCGCCGACGAGGCGCTGGTGCTCGACGTCTACCCGGCCCGCGAAGATCCTGAGCCAGGGGTGACCGGGGAGCTGGTCGCCGCGGCCGTGCCCGGGGGGCAGGCCCGCTACCTGCCGGACGCTGCCGCGGTGCCAGCTGCGGTGGCGGCGATCGCCAAGCCGGGCGACCTCGTACTGACCATGGGCGCGGGCGACGTCACCGCGCTCGGCCCAGTGCTGCTCGATGCACTCCGGGCCCGGGCACAGGACCCGCCGGGCGCGGCCTCCGCCAGCAGGGGTCCGGGCAGTAGGGGTCCGGGCGGATGAGCCGCTGGCTGGCAGGCCGCGGCGGCGGCCCGGCCGGGAGCAGCGCCGCCGGTGACGCTCCGGGCAGCGGGGCCAGCGCCGCCGCAGGCGGTGTGGCTGAGGACAGTGTGGCTGAGGGTAGGGCCGCTGAGGGTAGGGTCGGCGCGAGCACCGCCGCTGAGCACGGCGCGGCGGGTGGGGCGGCTGCGCCGCGGCGCAGCCCGGACCAGGCACCGCCGACCGTGGCGGGCGGCGTTCTTCGCGGTGGCTGCGGTCGCCATCGTCATCGGCGTGGGCTGGGCGCTGCTGGATTCTAAGTTCTTCGTCGTGCGCTCGGTCACTGTGACCGGCACCCGGCTGACCACCCCGGCCCAGGTACGGTCGGCCGCCAGCATCCAGCCCGGGATACCGCTGATCCGGGTGAACACCGCTGCGGTAGCCCGCCGGGTGGAGCAGATCCGCCAGGTCCAGTCGGCCCGCGTCACCCGGCAGTGGCCGAACGAGGTGGCGATCACGGTAACGGAGCGCACGCCGGTGCTGGCGGTGCCAGCAGGCACCGGGTACCAGATGATCGACAAATACGGGGTCGCGGTGCAGACGCTGCCGGAGCCGCCGCCTGGCCTGCCCACTTTTGATTTCGCCGGCCCAGTGTCGTCGCTGCGCGGCAGCCGGGCGGTTTACGCCGCCGCGGTGGTGCTCACCGAGTTGCCCCGGTCCCTGGCCTCGCGGGTCGCGACGGTGCAGGCACCGAGCGCGTCAGCGATTACCGTCACGCTGGCCAACGGGATCACGATCGTCTGGGGTGGCACGGACCGGGCCGTGGCCAAGGCCACCGAACTGACCCTGCTGATGCGGACGCACGCGCGCAGTTATGACGTGAGCGCCCCGGAAACGGCAGTGAGCAGCGGGTGACCGCAGCCCGGGCCATCCAGGACAGCGTGCAACACGCCGGGCGAGTTCGCGCGTGGCTAGTTGACCCTAGTCCTGCACAACTCTACTGTCCGTATCAATCGTCAGGATGACATAACTGTAAATCTCAACTTGAGAGTTAAGGTTGGCGTACTGGAAATCGCCAGAAGTGCCAGGCAGGCACAATGGGGCGTGTTTTCCGGGAAGCTGCTCAAGTGGCGGTTTCGGCGCTGGTTTCCGGGCAGCTTTCTAGGTACTGGCGCTCTCACCAGCGGTAAGAGCGCCGGGCAGGAACACGGCAGAGCCAGACGAGTGGAAAGGGCCCTCCTCGTGGCAGCACCGCAGAACTATTTGGCGGTCATCAAGGTCGTCGGTATCGGTGGGGGCGGCGTCAATGCCGTGAACCGAATGATCGAAGAGGGGCTCAAGGGCGTTGAGTTCATCGCGATCAACACAGATGCGCAGGCGCTTCTGATGAGTGATGCCGACGTCAAACTCGACGTTGGCCGGGAACTCACCAGAGGCCTCGGTGCCGGGGCCAACCCGGATGTCGGTGCCCGCGCCGCGGAGGACCACCGCGAGGAGATCGAGGAGGTCATCAAAGGGGCCGACATGGTCTTCGTCACCGCGGGAGAGGGCGGCGGGACCGGGACCGGCGGGGCACCGGTCGTGGCTAACGTGGCCCGGTCGCTGGGGGCGCTGACGATCGGCGTGGTTACCCGGCCCTTTGGTTTCGAGGGCAAGCGCCGGGCATCCCAGGCCGAACTTGGAATCGAGCGGCTGCGCAATGAAGTGGACACGCTGATCGTCATCCCGAACGACCGGCTGCTGTCCATCTCCGATCGCCATGTCAGTGTGCTGGACGCGTTCAAAGCCGCCGACCAGGTGCTGCTCTCCGGTGTTCAGGGAATCACCGACCTGATCACCACTCCGGGGCTGATCAACCTGGACTTCGCCGACGTGAAGTCGGTGATGTCCGGGGCTGGCTCGGCGCTGATGGGAATCGGCTCCTCGCGCGGGGACGACCGCAGTGTCGCCGCCGCGGAGATGGCTATCTCCAGCCCGCTGCTCGAGGCGAGCATCGACGGCGCCCATGGCGTGCTGCTGTCCATTCAGGGTGGCTCTGACCTGGGCCTGTTCGAGATCAACGAGGCAGCCCAGCTGGTTTCCCAGTCGGCCGCGCCCGATGCCAACATCATCTTCGGTGCCGTCATCGACGACGCGCTCGGCGACGAGGTGCGGGTCACCGTGATCGCCGCCGGGTTTGACGAGAGCGGCACCAGGCGGATCCCGGCTACGCGGGCCGTGGCCGAGTCCGCCAGCCGGGCCGAGGCACCCAGCCCGGGGTGGTCAGCCGCCGACCCGTACCGGGAGACGCCGGCCGCGGACCCGTACCGGGGGACGCCGGCCGCGGACCCGTACCGCACGGCTCCGGCGCCGGAGCCGTACCGGCCGCTGTCCAGCACGGACCCCGAACCGTCCCGCACCTCGATGGCCGCGGCGGAGCCGGAGCCCGTGGCAGAGGCGGCCGAGCCACCCGCGCCCGCTGACTCCTCGACGGTGGAGGAGGCCAGCAGCGTGCTCGACCCGCTGTCCGTGCCGCTGTCCGCACCGCCGGCCGACCTGGATGAGGGCGCCGACTCCCGGCTGCGGGCGGATGCCACCGCGGCGGCGCGCGTCTTCGACGCGGCGACCACCCGGCGCCGGTCCGTGGTGTTCGAGGAAGAGGACGAGCTCGACGTTCCCGACTTCCTCAAGTGAGCCGCTGATGGCCCGGCGGCGTGCGGCCGCGTCCGGCCCCGTCCGCTCCGGCGCTCCGGCCAGATGAGGGGCTGGTGACCGGCTCGTCGGCTGAGCCCGGCGGCGACCGGCGCGCGCAGATCGCGGCCTCGCTTGGCCGGGTCCGCGCCCGGATCGGGGCCGCCTGCCAGGCGGCTGGCCGCGACGTGGGCGAGATCACCCTGATCGCCATCACGAAAACCTTCCCCGCCTCGGACATCCGGCTGCTGAGCGAGCTGGGCGTACGCGATGTGGGCGAAAACCGTGATCAGGAGGCGGCACCTAAAGCGGCGGCCTGCGCCGGCCTGCGCGACCAGCTCACCTGGCATTTCGTCGGGCAGTTGCAGACCAACAAGGCCGCGAGCGTGGCGTCCTACGCTGATGTGATCCATTCCGTGGACCGCCCGCGGCTGGCTGCCACCCTGGGCCGCCACGCCGCCGCCCAGGGTCGCCTGCTGACCTGCCTGGTCCAGGTCAGCCTGGACGGCGACCGTGCGCGCGGCGGCGCCCCAGCGGATCAGGTTCTGGCCGTTGCCGACGCGGTGGCCATACAGAGCAGTCTCCGCCTCGGTGGCGTGATGGCGGTGGCGCCGCTGGGAATGCCGCCTGCTGCTGCATTTGCCCAGCTCGCGCACATCGCGGCTGATGTCCGGGCCGCGCACCCGGGTGCGGTGATGATCTCGGCCGGGATGAGCGGAGACCTGGAGGAGGCTGTTGCCGCGGGCGCGACACACCTGCGTGTCGGTACGGCGTTGCTCGGCGGCCGGCCGGGCTTCGTCAGGTAATGTCCGACGCAGCGGGGCTGCGTACAGGGATGACGGAGGGCTGACCGATGGCCGGCGCGATGCACAAAATGGCGGTCTACCTCGGCCTTGTCGAGGAGGAGCAGCGCTACGACGACGGTTACGACCCGTATGACGAGTATGACGAGTACGACGAGCCGTCGGAAGACGCGGAGGTGGCTGAGGACGGGCCCGTCCGGACCGGGCGGGCTGATTTCAGCCTGGACTCCGGGCCCTCGTCCAGTCACCGGGCCACCGCGGTGGCCCAGGCGGCCGATCTCGCCCGCATCACCACCTTGCACCCACGCACATACAATGAGGCCCGTACCATCGGAGAACACTTCCGTGAGGGCACTCCGGTGATCATGAACCTGACCGAGATGGTGGACAGCGACGCCAAGCGGCTCGTCGACTTCGCGGCCGGTCTGATCTTCGGGCTGCACGGGAGCATTGACCGGGTAACCAACAGGGTCTTCCTGCTCTGCCCGGCCAACGTCGAGGTCACGGCGGAGGACAAGGCGCGGATAGCGGAGCGAGGGTTCTTCAACCAGAGCTAGGCGCCGGCTGGCGCCCGGCTCGGTGCCATCCGGGTCGGTGCCAGCTGGTGGCTGCAGAACTCGTGGGTGCAGGGCCGGTGGGGCAGTGCTTCGCCGTTCATCGCAGTGCTTGACGGTTCATAGCTTGACAGTTCATTGCTTGGCAGTTCGACGCTCGGTAGTGACACGTTCGGTGACGAGCGCGGGCCCGGCGTCGCAGGCTAGGGGGTACCCGATCCTGTGATCCGGGAGCACCGCGCCGCTGATGTGCGTTAGTCATACCAGCGTCCGTGAAACGGTGCCGCACGGGCGGCAGCGTCGAAGACGCAGTCGCGTAGGCGGCACCGTTGAAGGCAGGGCAGGGTTGTGGCGATTGTAAAGATCGTTCTGTTCTACGTGTTCTCGGTATATCTCGTCCTTCTGCTGGGGAGGCTGATCTTCAGCTGGATACAGGCTTTCTCGCGGTCCTGGTCCCCGACCGGGCTGGTACTGATCATCGCCGAGGTGGTCTACACCGCGACTGACCCCCCACTGAGATTGCTAAGGCGGTACATTCCAACGCTCCGGCTCGGTACTGTGGCCTTGGACCTCAGCTTCATGGTGCTCTTCTTCGTGATCATTTTCGCGATGCAGGCCGTGCAGCTGCTGTGATCGGGTACCGTCCGACAGGAACACCGTCCCAGCGTGCCGAGGAGACGAGATGCCGCTGACGCCCGCGGATGTGCGGAACAAGCAGTTCAGTACAACCAGGCTCAGGCCCGGCTACGACGAGGAAGAGGTCGATGCCTTCCTCGACGAGGTTGAGGTTGAGCTTGACCGGCTGATCCAGGAGAACGAGGAGCTCCGGGCCAAGCTGGCGGAGAGCCTGCGCGGGGGCAAGGTACCAATGTCCGCGCTGAGTTCGCCACTGGCCGAGCCGACGCCCGACTACGCGCCGCCGGAGCCGCCGCGGCCCGAGCCGGAGCGGATGCCTGAGCCGCCGCCGATGCGGATGCCGGCCGAGGACAACATGGACACGGCCGCCCGCGTGCTGGCGCTCGCTCAGCAGACCGCTGACCAGGCCATCGCCGATGCCCGCCGGGAAGCGGACGAGACGCTCGGCCGGGCCCGCCGCGAGGCTGACGACATTCTGGGCAAGGCCCGGCGCCAGGCCGAGCAGATCACCAGCGACGCCCGGGCCCGTGCGGAGAGCCTCGAGCGGGACGCCCAGGAGCGGCACCGCCAGGCCATGGGCTCCCTGGTCCAGCAGCGCGAGGAGCTTGAGCGGCGGGTCGATGACCTGCGTGCGTTCGAGCGCGAGTACCGCAGCAGGCTGAAGGCGTACCTGGAAGGCCAGATGCGTGACCTGGAGGCAGGTGCCACCGACAGCGGCGCCTTCCCGGCCATGGGCAGCGGGTCTGAGCCGTCTGTTCCCATGGGCATGTCCCGCATGGAGTCCCGGAACGGGCAGTCGTCCATCGCCAGTGCCTACAGTGGCGCGCCCGAGCCGGTCTCCCATGGTGGCTTCCACCCGTCCGACAGCTCACCGCACGATCACCGTTAGGCTGTAGCCAGCTCGACAGCGTTCCTTCGCGAGTAGCAGCATGACCTGCACGTTGTACCGGGTGCGGACGTGATCCGGGTAAGCGCCCTGATGGTCGCCGTGGCCATCGTGGTGCTCGTCACCGGAGTCGCTGCTAGCAGCTTGCTGTTGGTGTACGTGTCCATCGCGGCGTGTGCCATCGCGATGCTGTTGCTTGCGGTGGGGGTATTCCGGCACCGTAGCGAGATTTTCGGCGGTGCCGACGGCCTCACTGGCGCGCAGTTCGCCGGAAGCGCTGGCCCGGCCAGCACGGGGATGATCAGTACCGGGGCTTACCGCCCTGGCGCCGGGTCGGTCATGGCTGGAACGGCCCAGGATGAGGCTGCTGTGGGCGCGCAGGCGGGGGAGGAGCAAGCACAGGGGCAGGGCGTCGCCCCTCTGCTGGCCAGCCCCCCAGTGCCTGCGGGCCGCGGGGATCGCCGTGCCGACGAAACCCAGAAGAAGCCCGACCCGGGCGCGGACCGGGACCGGCCAGCGGACCGGGACCGGCCAGTAGCCCGGCCGCCAGAGTGGTCCCGGGCCCCGGGCCGGTCCTCGGGCCAGCGGCCGTCCGGCGGGCGGCCCTCCTGGCGGTCTGCGGAGCCGCCCGGGGCTGACCCCGAAAACGCGCCGTCAGCTGAGGCGCCACCCGCGGAGACTCCGGCCCCGGAAGCGCCGCTCACCAGTGCTGGGCCAGCCGTGGCTGGGCCCGCCGCAGCTGGGCCAGCTGGCCAGGCAGGATCCCGGCCTGCGGATGACCTGTGGCACCGGGTCAGCGAGGAAGTCGAGGCCGGGGCTGGCCGCAGCACTCCCGGCTGGATCCGGACCGGCCCGGCCGCTCCGGTCCCGCCAGACAAAGCAAGTGCGCCGGACGAAGCACGTGACTGGCCCGCCGCCAGTTGGCGCCGCCCAGCCGCGCCGGAGCCGGCCAGCACTGGCTGGCCCAGCACCGAGCACATCGGCACCGGCGGACGGCCCGGTTTCGGCGAGGCCAGCACCGGGTGGCCTGGTACTGAAGAGGCCCGCACCGACCAGGCCAGCACCGACCAGGCCAGCGCCCATGAGCCCAGCACCGAGGAGGCCAGCACCGACCAGGCCAGCACCCAGGAGCCCAGCACCGAGGAGGCCAGCACCGACCAGGCCAGCACCCAGGAGCCCAGCACCGAGGAGGCCGGGCAGGCCAGCGTGGCACCGGGCAGGCGAGTCCCGGGCGGACCCGGTGGGATACCGGTGTCCAGGGACGTTCTCTGTGGGAGCCACCGTCCCGGCAGCCAGCGGTCCCGGACCCGACGCGGGCAGACTGGCGGCACGATACCGGCCAGCCTTCCGGGGCGGAGCCGTCCGTGCCGGACGAGGACCAGCCCTCCGGTAGTGCGGATGAGCCCGGCGCGCAGGCCCAAGCTGCTGACTCTGGACTGCCCGCTTCGGCCGCTGAGCCTGCCGTCACCGACGAGGCTGAGCTGGCTGGTCCGGCATCCGTGGTCAACGACGACGAGGCTGGCGGCAGCCGGGGAATCTGGCCAGGAACCGAAACCGAAACCAGTGCGGAGCCCGGCCCGGAGCCCGCGGACCACGCGGTAGCCGCGCCGGAACCCGCTGATCTGGAGTCGGCCGTCAGCACGCCCAGATCAGCCGCTCCCGCGGCCTTCGGCGCCGGCGCTGATGGGCCCGGGCGTCCGGAACCCGTGGACACCGAGCCCGGCGACGACCTGACTGCTACGGGCAGCGGAGCCCGGACCCTGATCGCTAGCCCCGCCGCCCCGGCCGGCTCCGGTCCGGCCGGCCCGGCTCTGCCGGGTTCCCCTGCTGCGGACTCCGAGACCGAGGACTCTGCTCCGGCGGGCTTCGCGCCAGCGGATTCCGAGCCCGCGGACTCGGCGCCCGAGGACTCCGCGCCCGAGGACTCCGCGTCGGCGGACTTCGAACCAGCGGGCCTCGCGCCGGCGGATTCCGCGCCCGCGGACTCGGCCCCGGCGGACTCTGCGCGGGCGGGCTTCGAACCAGCGGGCTTCGCGCCGGCGGACTCTGCTCCAGCGGACTCTGCGCGGGCGGGCTTCGAGCCAGGAGATTCCGGCCCAGGTGCCTCCGCAGCCAGCACCACTGAGCCTGCGGACGCCGCACCCGAGGACACTGCACCCGGCGACGCTGGGCCTGAGGACACTGGGCCTGAGGACTCTGGGCCTGAGGACAGCGAACCTGCTGGCCGTCCCGGGCCTGCGGGCCCCGATACCGTGGTCGCGAGGCCCGCGGCAAGGGAGCCGGGCCCGGCTGACCGCGACAGCACGGCCATCCCGCGCACGGTCGTCGCTGACCTGCCCGCTGCCGCGCCTGGCCGGGACACCAGGGATGGCGCGGAGCCAGCGGGCTCGGCGGAGCCCGCGTCTCAGCCCGCTCCCGCCGGGGCCAGCGCCCGGATCGAGGTCACCGTGGTGCCCGGCGTCTCCCGGTATCACCGCACCGAATGCATCCTCACCCGGTTCATGGGACAGGATGACCTGGAGGTCATGTCCAGGCAGGAGGCCGAGGACGCGGGCTTCGTCCCCTGCCGCGCCTGCCAACCCGACACCCTCACCGTCTAGTCCACCCCGCCGGACGCCGCAGTCCGCCGACGTCAAATGGCGGTGGGAAATGGGCATATGTAACGCGTTTCCCACCACACACCTGGGGTGGGACCGCGCTGGGCCCAGATGTATCGCGGCTGATGAGGTTGCTGGGGTCAGTGGGGCGCATGGGAGGCGCATCCGCCGCGGAACGGGCTGGTGTCCCGGCCCGCCGTCCCGGTGGCCCCCCGTCCCGGTGAGCCCTCGAGCCGTTATGAGGCCCTGGGCGTGCCCCCCGGGACCAGGGCCCGGGGTGGGCAGGCCGGGAGCTCAGCGGCGGCGCAGCCAGAAGGTCAGGCCCAGGTCCGGGTCGGCGTGCTGGTGGAAGGTGGGGTCACCGGGATCCCCGGGCTGGAACTCATCGGCCAGTACCTCACTGGCGATGAGCGGCCCGTGCTCCTCGAGGGCGCCGGCCAAGTCCGGGCCGGCTGCCTCCCAGCGCACTGCTATCCGGTCGCTGACCTGCAACCTATCGCTCTTCCTGGCGTCCTGGATCAGCCGGATGACCTCCCGCGCCAGTCCCTCGCGGCGCAGCTCCGGGGTGATGTTCACCTCGATGCCGACCGTCTCGCCCCCCTCAGTCGCCACGGTCCAGCCTGACCGCGGAGTCTGGGTCACGATGATGTCGTCCGGGCCGAGCGCGACCGGGTTGCCGTCCACTAGCAGGGTGACCTTGCCCGCCGAGCGCATCTCGCTGGCCAGCGAGGCCGGTTCGGCCTCCCTGATCGCCGCGGCGACCGCCGGGGTGCCCTTGCCGAACCGGCGGCCGAGGCTGCCGAAATTCGGCTTGACCACGTAGTCAACTAGGTCGTCGCCGACTGAGTCGAGCGTGTCGAGCGAGTGCACGTTGAGCTCGCGGGCTACCTCGGCGCGCAGTTCCGCGGCCAGGTAGGCGAATCCCGGCGCGCCGACCACGGCCCGCGACAGCGGCTGGCGGACCGCGACCGACGCAGCCGCCCGGGCCGAGCGGCCCAGCTCGACCAGCCGCCGGGTCAGCGCCATCTGCCGGGACAGGTCCACGTCGATCAGCGCCGGGTCCGTGTCCGGCCAGGGGGCCAGGTGCACCGACTCCGGGTCGCTGTCCTGGCGCAGCACGGCCCAGACGTGGTCGGTGAGGAAGGGGGTGATCGGCGCCATCAGCCGGGTGAGCACGTGCAAGCACTCGTACAGGGTGGCGAACGCGGCGGCCCCGTCCGGGGTGGCCGGTCCCTCCCAGAACCTGCGCCGCGAGCGGCGTACGTACCAGTTCGACACGTCGTCGATGAACGCGGCCAGCCAGCGGCCGGCGCGCGGCCGTGTCAAAGCCCTCCAGGGTGGCGGTGACCTCGGCTGTCGTGGTGTGCAGCTCGCTGAGCAGCCACCGGTCCAGCAGCGGGCGGGCGGACGGCGGGGGCGCGTCACCGGCCTGGCCCGGGCCCCACGCCCGGCCCTGGGCCGCGGCGGCGTTCGCGTACAGCGCCAGGAAGGACACGGTGTTCCAGTAGGTCAGCAGGACCTTGCGGACGATCTCGTTCAGCGTGGCGTCGCCGATCCGCCGGGTGGACCAGGGCGAGCCGGACGCGGCGAAGAACCACCGGACCGCGTCCGCGCCGTGCGCCTCCATCAGCGGGATCGGCTCCAGCACGTTGCCGAAGTGCTTGCTCATCTTGCGCCCGGTCTCGTCCACCACCAGGCCGAGGCACACCACGTTCTCGTACGCGGACCGGCCGAAGACCAGGGTGCCCACGGCCATCAGCGAGTAGAACCAGCCCCGGGTCTGGTCGATGGCCTCGCAGATGAACTGGGCCGGGTAGGCGCCCTCGAACTCCTCGAGGTTACGGCGCGGGGCGCCCAGCCGGGCGAACGGCATCGACCCGGAGTCGTACCAGGCGTCGATCACCTCCGGCACCCGGCGCGCCTCGCCACCACAGACGGGGCAGCTGAGCACCACCTCGTCCACGAACGGCCGGTGCGGGTCCAGCCCGGACAGATCGCGGCCAGCCAGCTCGCTCAGCTCGGCCAGGGACCCGGCACAGGTCAGGTGCTGCTCCGCGCACTCCCAGATAGGCAGCGGGGTGCCCCAGTACCTGGTCCGGGACAGCGCCCAGTCCACGTTGTTGCGCAGCCACTCGCCGTACCGGCCGTGCTTGATCGTCGGCGGCTGCCAGTTGGTCCGCTCGTTCTCGGCCAGCAGCTTGTCCTTGATCTGGGTGGTGCGGATGTACCAGGACGGCAGCGCGTAGTAGAGCAGCGGGGTGTGGCAGCGCCAGCAGTGCGGGTAACTGTGCTCGTACTGCTCCACCCGTAGCAGCAGCCCGCGGTCGCTGAGGTCGCGCACCAGTACCGGGTCGGCATCCTTGAAGAACATGCCGCCGACGAGCGGTATCCCCTCGTCGAAGTGCCCGTCTGGGCGGACCGGGTTGACCACGGGCAGCCCGTGCGTGCGGCCGGTCTCCATGTCGTCCGCGCCGAAGGCCGGCGCCATGTGCACCAGCCCGGTACCGTCCTCGGTCGTCACGAACAGGCCGGGCACCACCCGGTGCGCGTTCGGCACCTCGACCAGGTCGAACGGCGGCCGGTAAGTAGCGCCGACCAGCTCGGCACCTTTGACCCGCGCGGCCACCTGCCATCCCTCGCCGAGCACGGAGGCGAACAGGTCCTCGGCCACCACCGCCGTCTCGCCCGGGCCGGCCTTGCGCGCGACCACGTAGGTCTCGTCGGGGTGCACCGCCACCGCGGTGTTCGACACCAGCGTCCACGGGGTCGTGGTCCACACCAGCAGGTCGGCCCCGGCCAGCAGCGGGCTGGCCCCGGGGGGCACAGTGACCAGCGGGAAGCGGACGGTCACCGCTGGGTCGGTGACGGGCCGGTACACGTCCGGCTGCCCCATCTCGTGATCGGACAGCGGAGTCTCGCAGCGCGGGCAGTACGGGCTGATCCGGAAGTCCTTGACCAGCAGCCCCTGGTCGAAGATGACCTTGAGCGACCACCACACCGACTCGATGTAGCTGGTGTCCATGGTCCGGTAGGCGTGCTGCAGGTCGACCCAGTAGCCGAGCCGGTCGGTCAGTTCCTCAAAGGCATCCACGTGCCGGAGCACCGACTCACGGCACCGCTCGTTGAACGCGGCGATCCCGTAGGCCTCGATCGCCTTCTTGCCGGACAGCCCCAGTTCCCGCTCCACGGCCACCTCAACGGGGAGCCCGTGGCAGTCCCAGCCCGCCTGGCGCGGGACGTGGAAGCCCTGCATGGTCTTGAACCGGGGGAACAGGTCCTTGAACACCCGGGCCTCGATGTGGTGCACGCCGGGCATCCCGTTGGCGGTCGGCGGTCCCTCGTAAAACGTCCAGCGCGGACGCTCGGGATGCGCCAGCGACACGGCGAAGTAGTCGCCCTCCCGCCAGCGGGCGAGGACCCCGTGCTCCATCGCAGGCAGGTCGATCGCTGCGGGCAGATCGGGGAAGTAGCGCGGGCGGTCAGCTGGGTCGGGCATCTGGGTGGTCCTCTGGCGGGGCTCCCGCGGAACCGGCTGGACGCCCCGCGCGAGCGGCTGCACTGGAGGGACGAGGTGCGCCGGCGGCGGCCCCGCGGTACCACCCTCCTTGGCCACGGCGCCCGCCATCCGGGAGCGATCGTGACCCACTCAACTTAGCTCCTGCGGCCGGGTCTACTGGGCGGATGCAGGCCAGCCAGGCCCGCCGCTGTTCTTCCGGCGGCTCCGGGGTGATCTGGTCCGCTGGCCTGCCCCCGGGCTCACACCATCCCCGGGTCGCTCTCGGCCGCCTGCCACGGCAGCTGTCCCCATCAACACCTTGCAGACTGCCACGATAGCCGATTGGCTGGTCCGCGCCGAACCGGTTTGCCCGCCCGCGGCCGGACAGGATTACTCCGGGCGCCAGAAGCGTTTGCAGTCGCGGGCAGGCGGATCTATTCTCCGGTCACTGCCTGCAGTTCAAGATCGATTGGTGGCAGCTGACATCGTGAACATGTCACGGAAAAGGGGGCCGAGATGACCGCAGGCGCACAGACGAGTGCGGCCGCATTCCCGGCCGGGCCCGGTGAGGATCCGTGGACCGAAGAGGAACTGCGGGCTGTCCGCGCGGAACTGGAAGCTGAGGCGGCCGGTCTGCGCGACGACATCGCCGCGGCAGAGTCCGAGATCGCCGACCGGCTGGGGGACGCCGTCGGCGACGCCGGGGACGACTCGGCCGACACGGGAGCCAAGACCTTCCAGCGGGAGCATGAGCTCGCGCTGACCGAGAACGCACGTGATCTGCTGGCGCAGACCGAGCGCGCGCTGGCCAGGATCGGCGCGGGCAGCTACGGCAGCTGCGAGTCCTGCGGCGAGCCGATCGGCAAGGCCCGCCTGCAGGCTTTCCCGCGCGCGGTCCTCTGCGTGGCCTGCAAGCAGCGGGAGGAACGGCGCTGAGCAGTCTGCGTGCTCCTGAGGATCCGGCGACCGGGCCACCGCGGCGCCGGATCGCGTTGCTGCTCAGCATCGCGGTGGCGGTGTTCGCCGCTGACCTGATCTCGAAGACGATCGTGGTGGCGACGCTGTCGCACCGCCCGCCGGTCCGGCTGCTCGGCGGCCTGCTGACGCTCCGGGTGCTGCGCAACAGCGGGGCCGCGTTCAGCATCGGGACCTCGATGACCGTGGTCTTCAGCCTGATCGCGGTCGGCGTGATCATCGCCATCCTGCGTACTGCCCGGCGGCTGCGCAGCCTGCCCTGGGCGATCACGCTCGGGCTGCTGCTCGGTGGGGCCACCGGGAACCTGGGCGACCGGCTCTTCCGGTCGCCCGGCTTGTTCCGCGGCTACGTGGTGGACTGGATCGAGCTGCCGCACTGGCCGGTGTTCAACCTAGCTGACTCGTGTATCGTCTGCGGCGGCATCCTGGCAGTGCTGCTGGCGGCCCGGGGCATCACGCTGGAAGGCAGCCGCGGCTCTGCCACCGCGCCACCGGACCGCGGAGCCCGGCCCGGGCCGTGATCCGGGCCGCGGCCCGCACGGCGCCGCCCTGAACGGCCCGCGTCCTGTGCCTACAGCACCGCGCCCGGGGACAGCAGCACGTGACCGGCGGGCCAGCCCAGCGCCGGGTGCCGGTCCCGGAGGGGCTGGACGGCGAACGGCTGGACGCTGCCCTGGCCCGGATGTTCGGCTTGTCCCGGTCCAGCGCGGCCGACCTGATCAGCGACGGGCTAGGTGCTCGTCGGCGGCCAGCCCGCGGCCAAGTCCGACCGGGTACCCGCGGGGGAGTGGCTGGACGTCACGCTGCCGCCCCCGCCGGCCGCGGCGGCGCCGGTGCCACGGCCCGTGCCGGGCCTGGTGGTGGTCTACGAGGACGACGACATCGTGGTGGTGGACAAGCCACCGGGCATCGCCGCCCACCCCACGCCCGGCTGGACCGGCCCGACCGTGCTGGAAGGGCTGCTCGGCGGCCGGGCACACGATCGCCACCAGCGGTGCGGCCGAGCGGCAGGGCATCGTGCACCGGCTCGACGCGAACACCACCGGGCTGATGGTGGTGGCCAAGAGCGAGCCCGCGTACAGCGCGCTCAAGCGGGCGTTCCGCGAGCGCGAGGTGGACAAGCGCTACCACGCCCTGGTCCAGGGCCACCCTGATCCGCTGCGCGGCACGATGGACGCGCCGATCGCCCGGCACCCGTCCGGGCGATGGCAGGTTCGCGGTGGTGGCCGGCGGGCGGCCGAGCGTCACCCACTACGACACGGTGGAGGCGTTCCGCGGCGCCAGCCTGGCCGAGATCATCCTGGAGACCGGCCGCACCCATCAGATCCGGGTGCACATGTCCGCGCTCCGCCATCCCTGCGCCGGGGACCGGCTGTACGGCGCGGACCCGGTGTTCGCCGCCCGGCTGGGCCTGACCCGGCAGTGGCTGCACGCGGTGGCCTGGGCTTCGCGCACCCGGCGGACGGTCACCGGGTGGACTTCACCAGCGACTACCCAGCCGACCTCGGCCACGCCCTCGAGGTCCTCCGGGCCGAGGGCTGACCGGCATCCAGCCGGGGCTGACCGGGACCATCAGCGCGGTGCGCGGTGCCCTGCGGGCGGGTAGAAAGCACCGCGCTGACGAGTGCGGCGATAAGGTGCGGGGCTGTGCATGATGGGGACCGGCGTGGCAGTTGGCCGGCGCTGAGCCGCTCCCGTAGGCTCAGCTTGCCGGGCCGGCGCAGCCGCCGGGCGGGAGGGTTTATCCCGCCGGGCGGACCCAGGCAGTCCCCGTGGACGGGGTGTCCGGGCAGCACCGGCCACTTCCCCCGGCCCTGGCTGGTGAGTGCCCGCGAGGGTTTTCGTTGCATGCCTTTAAGGAGGCGGTACTTCGTGACGGCAGCCGCGCCGGACCACACCAGCCACCAGGATGGTTTCGTGCATCTCCACGTGCACACCGAGTACTCCATGCTGGACGGGGCCGCGCGGCTGAAGGACATGTTCGCCGAGTGCCAGCGGGCGGGCATGCCCGCCGTGGCCATGACTGATCACGGCAACCTGTACGGCGCCTACGACTTCTGGTCCAAAGCGACCAAGGCCGGGATCAAGCCGATCATCGGCATCGAGGCCTACGTCGCCCCGGAGCACCGCAAGCACCGCCAGCCGGTGCGCTGGGGCACCCCGGCGCAGAAGGACGACGACGTGTCCGGGGCGGGCGCGTACACGCACATGACGCTGCTCGCGGAGACCACCGAGGGCATGCACAACCTGTTCCGGCTGTCCTCCCTGGCCTCGCTGGAGGGTTACTTCCGCAAGCCGCGGATGGACCGTGAGCTGATCGCCGAGTACGCCAAGGGGATCATCGCGACCACCGGCTGCCCCAGCGGCGAGGTGCAGACCCGGCTCCGGCTCGGCCAGTACGCCCAGGCGGTCGAGGCGGCCGCGGCCTACCGGGACATCTTCGGCCCCGGCAACTTCTTCGTCGAGATCATGGACCACGGCCTGAGCATCGAGCAGCGGGTCCGGGACGGGCTGCGCCGCATCGCCCGGGAACTCGACCTGCCGTTCGTGGTCACCAACGACTCGCACTACTCGGTCGAGGACGACGCCAAAGCGCACGAGGTGCTGCTCTGCGTGCAGACCGGGTCCAACATGGCCGACCCGGGCCGGTTCAAGTTCGACGGCACCGGCTACTACCTGAAGAGCCCGCAGCAGATGCGCGCGGCGTCCACCGACGAGGAGTGGCAGTCCGGCTGCGACTCCACCCTGCTCATCGCCGAGCGGGCGGACGTGGCGTTCCAGCCGAAGAACCTCATGCCGCTCTTTCGACATCCCGGCGGGGGAGACCGAGGAGAGCTGGCTGCGCCAGGAAGTCCGGCGCGGGATGGACCGCCGCTACCCGGACGGCTACGACGAGCGCCGCCGCGAGCAGGTCGAGTACGAGATGGGCATCATCGACCCAGATGGGCTTCTGCTCGTACTTCCTGGTCGTTGCGGACTTCATCATGTGGGCCAAGCGGAACGGGATCAGCGTCGGCCCGGGCCGCGGTTCGGCCGCAGGCTGCCTGGTGGCCTACGCGCTGGGCATCACCGACCTGGACCCGCTCGTGCACGGCCTGATCTTCGAGCGGTTCCTGAATCCTGAGCGCGTGTCCATGCCCGACATCGACATCGACTTCGACGAACGCCGGCGGGGCGACGTGATCCGTTACGTCACCGAGAAGTGGGGCGACGACCGGGTCGCCCAGATCATCACCTACGGCACGATCAAGGCCAAGGCCGCGGTCAAGGACTCCGCCCGGGTGCTCGGCTTCCCTTATGCGCTCGGCGACCGGATCACCAAGGCGTTCCCGCCCGCGGTGATGGGCAAGGACATCCCGCTGTCCGGGATCTTCGACGACTCGCACCCCCGGTACGGCGAGGCCGGCGAGATCCGCGCCCTATACGAGGCCGAAGCCGAGGTCCGCCAGGTCATCGACACCGCGCGCGGGCTGGAGGGGCTGATCCGCCAGGCCGGGCGTGCACGCGGCCGGCGTGATCATGAGCAGCGAGCCGCTGCATCGACCACATCCCGGTCTGGAAGCGGGAGGCCGACGGCGCGGTCATCACCCAGTTCGACTACCCGGCCTGCGAGGACGCTCGGCCTGCTCAAGATGGACTTCCTCGGCCTGCGCAACCTCACCGTGCTGGACGACGCGGTCCGCGGCATCAAGGCCAACCGGGGCATCGAGGTCGACCTGGAACGCCTGCCGCTGGACGACAAGCCCACCTACGACCTGCTGGCCCGGGGCGACACGCTGGGCGTCTTCCAGTTCGACGGCGGCCCGATGCGGGCGCTGCTGCGCGGCATGCGGCCGGACAACTTCGAGGACATCTCCGCGGTCGGCGCGCTGTACCGGCCCGGCCCGATGGGCGCCAACGCGCACAACGAGTACGCCGACCGCAAGAACGGCCGCAAGCCGGTCGTGCCCATCCACCCCGAGCTGGCCGAGCCGCTGGCCGACATCCTGGGCGACACCTACGGCCTGATCGTCTACCAGGAGCAGGTCATGGCCATCGCGCAGAAGGCTGGCCGGGTACACGCCTCGGCAGCGCGGACCTGCTCCGCCGGGCCATGGGCAAGAAGAAGAAGGAGATCCTGGACAAGGAGTTCGAGCCGTTCGAGGCCGGGATGAAGGCCAACGGCTACTCCGCCGCGGCGATCAAGACGCTGTGGGACATCCTGGTCCCGTTCTCCGACTACGCGTTCAACAAGGCGCACAGCGCCGCGTACGGGCTGGTCTCGTACTGGACCGCGTTACCTCAAGGCCAACTACCCGGCCGAGTACATGGCCGGGCTGCTCACATCGGTCTCCGGGGACAAGGACAAATAGCGCTCTTTACCTGAACGAATGCCGCCGGATGGGAATCACCGTCCTACCGCCCGACGTCAACGCGTCTACGGCCATGTTCACCCCGGTGGGCGATGACATCAGGTTCGGCCTGGCCGCGGTGCGCAATGTCGGCACGAACGTGGTGGACGCGATCGTCGAAGCCCGGGCGGCCAAGGACGCGTTCACCAGCTTCGCTGACTTCCTGCGCAAGGTCCCGGTCAACGTGTGCAACAAGCGGGTCATCGAGTCGCTGGTCAAGGCGGGCGCGTTCGACTCGCTCGGGCACCCGCGCAAGGGCCTGGTGCTCATCCACGAGCAGGCCATCGACACCGTGATCGACGTCAAGCGGAACGAGGCCATCGGCCAGGACTCGCTGTTCGGCGGGGACGAGGAGACTGAGGCCACGTTCGAGGTCCCAGTGCCGGACGGGGAGTGGGACAAGGCCACCGTGCTCGCGTTCGAGCGCGAGATGCTCGGCCTGTACGTGTCCGACCACCCGCTGCTGGGCGTGGAGCACATCGTGGCCGCGGCCACCGACTGCTCCGTGGCTGAGTTGCTCAGCTCGGCCGCGGATGAGGGCGAGCGCAGCTCACGCGGCGGCCGCGACGGCGGCCCCATGGTCACCGTGGGCGGGATCCTGTCCGGGGTGCAGCGGAAGGTGACCCGCCAGGGCAACCCGTGGGCCGCCGCGACCCTCGAGGATCTGGAAGGCGCGATCGAGGTGCTCTTCTTCCCCGCGGCCTACCAGCAGTGCTCGCTGCTGCTCGCGGAAGACGCGATCCTGATCGTCAAGGGACGGCTGGACCGGCGCGAGGAAACGCCCAAGCTGATCGCGCAGGAGGTGATCGCGCCGGACCTGTCGGCGGACGAAGGCGGCCCTTTCGTCGTGTCGATGCCGGTGCAGCGGTGCGTCGCGCCCGTGGTCGACCGGCTGCGCGAGGTGCTGTGCACCCACCCGGGCCTGGCCGAGGTGCACCTGAAACTGTGCAACGGCCCGCAGGCGACGGTCGTCCGGCTGGATGACAAGCTCAGGGTCAAGCCGTCGCCCGCCCTGCTCGCCGACCTGAAGCAACTCCTCGGCCCCGCCTGCGTCGGCTGAGCTAGCCTCGCTGGCTCTTTCGCTGGCGAGGCGGGGTGCGCCGTAGGCGTGTCCCCTCCGAGCGAGCGACGCGCGGGGGGTTCCGGGGGGTCGTCCCCCCGGGCTAGCACCGCTGGCGAGGGGGGTGCGCCGTAGGCGTGTTCTCCCCGAACCGGCGGCTCATTCAGGCAGCTGCGGGAAGTTATCGGCTTGCGTCAGCCGGGTCGTTGGGGTTCCGGGGGCTCGGGCCCCCGGGCAAATCACGCGTCGCGGCGCACCATCAGATAGGCGCCGACGCCGAGAAGGAGCACAGTCCACGCGCAGAAGACGCCGAAGCCCTGCCACGGTGACAGCAGCTGGTTGGGCTGCTGATGGTCCGCGGTGATCAGCACCCCCGCCACGGTCGGAAAGTACTGGTGCACGTGCTTGCCCCAGCTATCCGGCAGCAGCGCCAGGATGTTCCCGATCACCAGGACCAGGCCGATGACCGTGGTGATCGCGCCCGCGGTATGCCGGATCAGCAGGCCGATGGCCAGCGCGAACAGGCCGAGCACGGTCAGGTAGAGCCCGGCCCCGATGACGGCGCGGGTCACGTTCGGGCCGCTTAGCGAGACCTGGACCAGGCTGTGCGCCAGCGCCGAGCCGATGAAGAACGAGCCGAACGCGACGATCTCGCCGATGACCAGCACCAGCAGGCTGAACAGGGCCACCTTGGCGGCCAGCACGGGCAGCCGCTTGGGCACGGCCAGGAGCGAGGCCCGGATCGTCCCCGTGGAGTACTCGCTGGTGATCACCAGCACGCCGAGCACGCAGATGGCGAGCTGGCCGAGCCCGAGCCCGGTGCCGAGGATGAAGCTGGTCGGGTCGGCGGAGATCGTGGCGGCCCGGGTGCCGTTGCCCCGGCCCTGCTGTATTGCGTGCACGGTCAGCCAGGTGAGCAGGCCGGTGAGGCCCAGGGATATCACGGCGAACAGCAGCAGGGTCCAGACCGTGGACCGGACCGTGCGGATCTTCGTCCATTCGGCGAGCATCACGTGGCCGAAACCCACGTGGTGAGCGGGTGGGGGCACGGCGGGCGTCCCCGCGGCCTGCACGGGCGCGCTGGCGGAGGTCATCGGGCGTTCTCCTGGGCGGTGCTGACGGTGTGCGCGGCCGGGTTGCTGCCGTCAGGAGCGCCCGGAGGGCTGGCCGCGGCCGTCGCGTACTCGGAACTGTCCGCGGTCAGCTCCATGTAGGCCTCCTCCAGGGAGGCCAGCTGCGGAGTGAGTTCGTGCAGGACGACGTGGCCGGCCGCGGCGATCTCGCCGACCCGCGGCGCGTCCAGGCCGGTGACCCGGAGCGCGGGGGCGGTCCCGGCGGCGGGCTGGCTTTCATCAGGCCGCCCGGCGTCCGGCTCATCCGGAGCGGCCTTGCCGCCCTCGGCCGTGATCAGGTCAGCGAGCCGGGCCGCGTCAGGCGAGCGCACCAGGACGTACTTTTCCGAGCTGCGCTGGATGAAGTCCTGAGTGCTGGTATCCGCGATTAGCTTGCCGCGGCCAATAACGATCAGGTGGTCCGCGGTGACCGCCATTTCGTTCATCAGGTGACTGGACACGAAAATGGTCCGGCCGTCCCCGGCCAGGTGCTTCATCAGGTTCCTGATCCACAGGATGCCCTCCGGGTCGAGCCCGTTGACCGGCTCGTCCAGCAGCAGCACCTGCGGGTTGCCGAGCATGGCCACGGCGATGCCGACCCGCTGGCTCATGCCGAGCGAGTAGCCGCGGGTCCGCTTGTGGGCGACCTCCCGCAGCCCGACCAGGTCGAGCACCTCGTCCACCCGCGACCGGGGCAGGCCCTGGGTCTCGGCCAGGAAGAGCAGGTGATTGTAGGCGCTGCGGCCCGGATGCATGGCCTTGGCCTCGAGCAGCGCGCCGACTGTGCGCAGCGGCTGGGCGATGTCCGCGTACCGCTTCCCGTTGATGGTGGCGATCCCGGAGTGCGGCCGGTCCAGGCCGAGGATCAGCCGCATCGTGGTGGACTTGCCCGCGCCGTTCGGCCCCAGGAAGCCGGTGACCCGGCCTGGCTGAACCGTGAACGACAAATGGTCAACCGCGACCTTGTCCCCGTACCGTTTCGTGAGGTCCCGTGCCTCAATCATGATGTCCCCTTGGGGCGGCCGTGGCTCAGGTAGCCTGCCGCGACGGTCAGCACCTAAGGTAGCAAGTCATTAGCAGCCCCCTGGTATTGCGGTCCGCTGAGTAGCCAGTAATTGTGCTGCCGCTGGCTGAATGCTGGCTGAACAGCCATTGTGCGCTCCGGGTGCTCCGGGCGGCCTGCGCCGATGCCCCGGGACCGTCAGCCGGTGGCGGGCTCGCATCGTTACCGGTGCCGTTAGCCCGTGGCGGGCTGCACAGCGGCCGGACAGGTCAACTACGCTTCACCGCATAATGACGCAGCCGACGAGTTCTCCTGACGCGCCCGGCGGCCAGCCAGCTGGGGACAGGCCCTCCGGCCGGCCGCCGGACGGAGCATCCCCTGCGGCGTCCGCCGGGCCTTCGTTCACCGAGTTCCTGGCCGCCACACCTGGGGGCAACGGCAGCTCCGGGACCGACGGCAGCCCCGCGGGTAACGGCAGCCCCGGGCGTAATGACAGCTCTGTGGGCAATGGCAGCCCTGTGGGCAACGGCAGCTCCGGGACCGACGGCAGCCCCGCGGGTAACGGCAGCCCCGGGCGTAATGACAGCTCTGTGGGCAACGGCAGCCCGGGGGGCAACGGCTTCCTGGGCGGCGGCCCGGTCGGCGATGCCGGGGCCGCCAGCGCGGCGAGCGTCCGGCGCGTGCTGACCGCCTGCCTGGCCGCGGCGGCGGGCACGGTCCTGCTCGGAGCGGCGGCCGGGCTTGTCTGGTCAGCGCTGGCGCCGCGCCCACAACTGATCATGACCGGGCCGGGCAGCGCCGCCGTGATCAACGTGGAGACTACCGCGTTCATCGCCGCGGACGGCTGGTACGGCCTGATCGGCCTGATCGGCGGAGCGGCGGCCGGGCTGCTCGGCTACTGGCTCGCCGTGCGCAGGCACGGCCCGGCCGGCCTGGCCACCGTCCTGGTCAGCGCGGTGGGCGCAGGCGTTGTGGCGATGTGGATCGGCCAGCAGATCGGGCTGGCCCACTACCATCACCTGCTGGCCACCCTGCCGGCCGGGGCACATCTGCAGGCCGCGCTCATGCTGGGCAGCCGGAGCTCTATCGCGTTCTGGCCGCTCGCGGCCGGGCTGGCCGCAGGCGGCATCGTGGTGGCCGGCGCGCTCCGCGACCGGCAGCCAGCGGCAGCAGGCACACCGGCTCCGTAGACTGGGCGGGTGCTTCCCAGGATCGATCTCCGCGGTCAGACAGCCGCCACCCTGAGCAGGGAAAAGCTCACCACCGTGTTGCCGCGCGCCGAACTGGATGTGGAAGCGGCCGTCGCGGTGGTCCGGCCGGTCTGTGATGACGTGCGCCATCGCGGTGCCGCCGCGGTTCGCGAGTACACGCAGCGCTTCGACGGCGTGGACCTGGCCAGCACCCGGGTGCCGGCCAGTGCCCTGGCCGCGGCGCTCGGCGCGCTGGACCCGGGCCTGCGGGCGGCGCTGGAGGAGACGATCCGGCGGCTGCGCCTGGTGCATGAGGCGCAGCGGCCGGCCGATATCGTGACCAGCGTCAGCGCGGGCGCTGTGGTCACCGAGCGCTACGTCCCGGTCGGCCGGGCTGGCGTGTACGTGCCAGGCGGCCTGGTGACCTACCCATCCTCGGTGCTCATGAACGTCGTGCCCGCCCAGGTGGCCGGCGTCGCCGCAGATCGCGGTGGCGTCGCCGCCGCAGCGGGACGGGCTGCCCAGCCCGGCGGTGCTCGCCGCCTGCGCGCTGCTCGGCATCGAGGAAGTGCACGCGGTGGGCGGCGCGCAGGCGATCGCCATGTTCGGCTACGGCACGGCCGACTGCGCCGCCGGTGGACACGGTCACCGGCCCGGGCAACGTATACGTGGCCGCGGCCAAGCGGCTGCTGCTCGGGGTGATCGGCACGGACGCGGAAGCCGGGCCGACCGAGATCGCCATCATCGCCGATCACACCGCCGACCCTGACTTCGTCGCCGCCGACCTGGTCGCCCAGGCCGAGCACGACCCGCTGGCCGCCTGCCTGCTGATCACCACCGACCCAGGCCTGGCCGACCGGGTGGACAAGGCGCTGGCGCCGCAGGTCGCGGCGGCCCGGCACCGGGAACGGGTGCAGGCCGCACTGGCCGGGCAGTCCGCCACCGTCCTGGTCAGACGATACCGCCGCGGCGGTGGCGGTCAGCGACGGCTGGGCGCCGGAGCACCTGGAGATCCAGACCGAGGACGCGGCCGCGCTGGCCCGCCGGATCCGCAACGCGGGTGCCATCTTCGTCGGCCCGTACGCCCCGGTATCGCTCGGGGACTACCTGGCGGGCTCGAACCACGTGCTGCCGACCGGGGGCACCGCCCGGCACACCGCCGGGCTGTCCGTGCTGTCCTTCCTGCGCGGCATCCACCTGGTCGAATACGGCCGGGACGCGCTGGCTGAGGTCGCCCCGCACATCGACGCGCTCGGCGGGGCCGAGGACCTTGCCGCGCACGTGGCCGCCGTACGGGTCCGGATCCCCGGGGGTAACGAGGCGACATGAGCGGACCCTTCGATGGCGAGGGGGGGCGCGCCGCAGGCGTGTCTCGCCGAGCCGGTGACTCGCGGGGGCCGGGGGTCCGGGGGTAGTCCCCCGGGAAAGCAGAGCGGGGGTCGCCCCCGGGCTAGCACCGTGGCTCCCGGTCCGGGAGGACCTGGCCGGGCACGTCCCGTACGGGGCGCCGCAGATCGATGTGCCGGTCCGGCTGAACACCAACGAGAACCCGTACCCGCCGTCCCCGGCCCTGGTCGCGGCGATCGCGTCCGCGGTCGCCGAGGTGGCGGGCACGCTGAACCGCTACCCCGACCGGGACGCGATGGCGCTGCGCGACGGATCTGGCCGGCTACCTCGGGCACGGGCTCACCAGCGCCCAGGTCTGGGCGGCCAACGGCTCCAACGAGATCATCCAGCAGCTGCTCCAGGCGTTCGGCGGCCCTGGCCGCGCCGCGCTCGGCTTCGAGCCCTCGTACTCGATGCACCCGCTGATCGCGCTGGCCACCGGCACCGGGTGGGTCAGCGGCGCCCGGGACGCGGACTTCGGCCTGGACCCGGACCGCGCGGTCGCGCTGATCGAGGCGGAACAGCCGGACCTGGTCTTCCTCACCTCGCCGAACAACCCGACCGGGACCGCGCTGGCCCCGGACGTGATCGAGGCCGTCTGCGTGGCCGCCCCGGGGATGGTCATCGTGGACGAGGCCTACGCCGAGTTCGCCCGGGACACGTCGGCCAGTGCGCTGACCCTGCTACCGCGCTATCCCCGGCTGGTGGTGACCCGCACCATGTCCAAGGCGTTCGCGCTGGCCGGGGCGCGGGTCGGCTACCTGGCCGCCGACCCCGAGGTGCTCCGTGCACTGCTCCTCGTCCGGCTGCCCTACCACCTGTCCGCGGTCACCCAGGCCGTGGCCCGGGCCGCCCTGGCGCACCGGGACGAGCCCATGGCCACCGTGGCCGCGCTCCGGGCGGAACGGGACACCATCGTGAGCTGGCTGCGCGGGCGGGGGCTGCGGGCCGCGGACTCCGACGCCAACTTCGTGCTGTTCGGCGAGTTCGCGGACCGGCACGCGACCTGGCAGGCCTTGCTCGACCAGGGCGTGCTGATCCGGGAGACCGGGCCAGCGGGCTGGCTGCGGGTCAGCGTGGGCACCCCCGCCGAGATGGCCGCATTCCGTGCCGCCCTAGACCATGTCGTGCCGGGCCCGCACGGGGAAGCCGTGCGGGGCCTGCAGGAGGAAGCCGTGCCACTGAGGGAAGAGGTAGCGCCGTGAGCCGCAGCGCCCGGGTGGAACGGATCACCAAGGAGACCAGCGTGCTGGTCGAGCTGGACCTCGACGGCGCTGGCACCGCCGAGGTGGAGACCGGGGTGCCGTTCTTCGACCACATGCTCGCCCAGCTGGCCAAGCACGGCCTGCTCGAGCTGAGCGTGCGGGCGGCCGGGGACATCGAGATCGACGCGCATCACACCGTCGAGGACACCGCGCTCACCCTGGGTCAGGCGCTGCGCGAGGCGCTCGGCGACAAGTCAGGCATCTGCCGGTTCGGTGACGCTGTGATCCCGCTGGACGAGGCGCTGGCCCGGGCTGCGATCGACCTGTCCGGGCGGCCGTACCTGGTGCACGCCGAGCCAGCGGGCATGGCCCCGCTGATCGGCACCTATGACACCACCCTGACCCGGCACTTCTTCGAGTCGGTGACCGCGTCGGCCGGTATCTGCCTGCACCTGGAGGTGACCGGGCGCAACCCGCACCACATCGTGGAGGCCCAGTTCAAGGCGGTGGCCCGGGCCCTGCGCGCGGCCGCCGCGGCCGACCCGCGGGCGGCGGGGGTGCCGAGCACCAAAGGCGTGCTGTGAGCGGTGCTGGCCCGGGGGCCCGAGCCCCCGGAACCCCCAACGAGCCTGCTGACCCGGGCGGACGGCTATCCGAAGCCGCCCGGGAGTCGCTGGCTCGGCAGGACACGCCTGCGGCGCGCCCCCCCTCGCCAGCGAGGCGACCTCGGGTCGCCATCCTGGACTACGGCTCGGGCAACATTCGCTCCGCCCAGCGGGCGCTGCAGCGAGTCGGCGCGGACACCCTGGTGACCGCGGACTACCAGCAAGCGCTGGACGCGGATGGCCTGGTGGTGCCCGGGGTGGGCGCGTTCGCCGCGTGCATGGCCGGGCTCCGCGCGGTCCGCGGTGACCAGGTGATCGACCGGCGGCTGGCGGGTTCCCGGCCCGTTCTCGGCATCTGCGTCGGCATGCAGGTGATGTTCGCCGAGGGAGTCGAGCACGGCATCCGTACCGAGGGCTGTGGCCAGTGGCCCGGCACGGTGCAGCGGCTGGCCGCGCCGGTGCTGCCGCACATGGGCTGGAATACCCTCGATGCTGCCCCGGGGTCGGTGCTGCTGGCCGGGATCGATCCGGGCACCCGGTTCTACTTCGTGCACTCCTACGCAGCCCGCGACCTGCCGATGGATGCGTCCGGGCGGATGAAACCGCCGCTGATCAGCTGGGCTGTACACGGCGAGCCGTTCATCGCGGTAGTGGAGAACGGCCCGCTGTGCGCGACCCAGTTCCACCCTGAGAAGTCCGGTGACGCGGGTGCCGCGCTGCTGGCGAACTGGCTGGAGATGGTGCGATGACGCCCCCCGCGATGACCGGTACCCGGCTCACCCTGCTGCCCGCGGTGGACGTGGCGGACGGCACGGCGGTCCGGCTGGTCCAGGGCGCGGCTGGCACGGAGACGGACTACGGCGCGCCGTTGCAGGCCGCACTGGCCTGGCAGGCCGCTGGCGCGCAGTGGCTGCACCTGGTGGACCTGGACGCCGCCTTCGGCCGCGGCTCCAACGCGGAACTGCTCGCTGTCGTGGTAGGCAAGCTGGACATCGCGGTGGAGCTGTCCGGCGGGATCCGGGACGATGCCTCGCTGGCTTCCGCGCTGGCTACCGGGTGCGCCCGGGTGAACATCGGCACCGCCGCGCTGGAGCAGCCGGATTGGGTCCGCGCGGCCATCGCCGAGCACGGCGACAAGATCGCCGTGGGGCTGGATGTGCGGGGGACCCGGCTGGCCGCCCGCGGCTGGACCCGGGAAGGCGGCGAGCTGGACGAGGCGCTGGCCCGGCTGGACGCCGATGGCTGCGCCCGGTACGTGGTCACCGACATCACCCGGGACGGCATGCTGCAAGGACCCAACCTGGACCTGCTCCAGCATGTGTGCGAGCGCACCGCGCGGCCGGTGATCGCCAGCGGCGGGGTGTCCAGCGTGGCGGACCTGCGCGCGATCGCGACCCTGGTTCCCTCCGGGGTGGAAGGCGCGATCGTCGGCAAGGCCCTGTACGCGGGCGCGTTCACCCTGGAGGAGGCGTTGCGGGCGGTGGCGGGGTGACCCGCCGGGTGTCCTCGGGCACGGTCTGGGAGCCGGTGGTCGGTTACAGCCGGGCGGTGGCCGCGGGCGACTTCGTGTTCGTGGCCGGCTGCACCTCGGTGGATGGCGCCGAGTTCGTGCACGAGGGCGACGCGCACGCGCAGACCACCCAGGCCATCGCGAACGTGGCGGCCGCGCTGGCCCAGCTCGGCCTCGGCCTGGCCGACGTGGTCAGCACCCGGATGTTCGTGACCGACATCTCGCGCTGGGAGGAGTACGGCCGTGCGCACGGCGCGGCGTTCGGGGACACGATGCCGGCCGCCTCCATGATCGAGGTCTCCGCCCTGGTCGATTCCCGGATGCTGGTCGAGATCGAAGCCGTCGCCTACCATCCCGGAATCGGCGTCCGATGACCCCGCGCGGAGCGGTCCAGCCGTCAGCAGTTCGAATTTTTGCCCCTCTGGGGGCAAAAATTCGAACTGTTAACCGATTCGTGGCTGATGGGGTGGGTGAGGCGCGGATCTGTGGCGGCAGAGTGGCCGGTGGTGCTGGCGGGGCAGCGCATTGGGGCGCCGGGGGGCGACCCCAATGACGGTTGCGGTCCGGGTGATCCCGTGCCTGGATGTGGACGCGGGGCGGGTGGTCAAGGGGATCAACTTCACCCGGCTGCGGGACGCTGGCGACCCGGTGGAACTCGCGGCTGCCTACGACGCGGAGGGCGCCGACGAGCTGGTGTTCCTGGACATCACCGCGTCCAGCGGGGACCGCGACACGATGATCGACGTGGTCGGCCGCACCGCCGACCAGGTGTTCATCCCACTGACCGTGGGCGGCGGGGTGCGCAGCGTAGCGGACGTGGACCGGCTGCTCCGGGCCGGCGCGGACAAGGTGTCGCTGAACACGGCCGCGATCGCCCGGCCGGAACTGCTCGCCGAGGCCGCGCAGCAGTTCGGCTCGCAGTGCGTCGTGCTGTCCGTGGACGCCCGCCGGGTGGCAGGCGACGGGGGGCGCCCCGAAGGGGTGTCCGGCGAAGCCCGGCCTCGCCGGCGGGATTCCGGAGGGTCGCCACGGGCTAGCACCGCCCGCCACCGCCAGCGGGTTCGAGGTGACCACGCACGGGGGGCGCCGGGGCACCGGCATCGACGCGGTGGAGTGGGCGGTCCGCGCGACCGAGCTGGGCGTGGGGGAGATCCTGCTCAACTCCATGGACGCGGACGGCACCAAGGCCGGGTTCGAGCTCGAGCTGATCCGCGCGGTGCGCGCGGTGGTGAGTGTCCCGATCATCGCCAGCGGCGGGGCGGGCGCGCTCCCGCACTTCGCCCCCGCGGTCAACGCCGGGGCCGACGCGGTGCTGGCGGCCAGCGTGTTCCACTTCGGCCAGCTGCGGATCGGCGAGGTCAAGGACGCGCTGCGGCAGGCTGGCTACCCGGTCCGCTAGCGGTTGGCCGCCGCGCCGGTGCCGGCCTGGCCGGGTAGCTGCTCGCCACCGACCACGGGGGGAACGACCGCCAGCGCGGCCCCGACGATGCCCGCGTCGTTCTGCATCGCGGCGGGCACTACCGTGGCGCGCAGACTGGTCAGCAACGGCACGAACTTGTCCGCCTTGCGGCTGATCCCGCCGCCGATGATGAACAGGTCAGGGGACAGTAGCGCCTCGATAGTGCGCAGGTACTCGTCCACCCGGCCCGCCCAGTGACTCCAGCTGAGGTCGTGCAACTCCTTGGCCCGCTCCGAGGCGCGCTTCTCCGCGTCCCGGCCGCGGATCTCGATGTGCCCGAACTCAGTGTTGGGTACCAGGATCCCGGCCCGGAACAGTGCGCTGCCGATTCCGGTGCCGAACGTCAGCATCATGACCGTGCCGGTCTGACCCTGGCCCGTGCCGAAGGTCATCTCGGCCAGGCCGGCTGCGTCGGCGTCGTTGATCAGTCCCGGGGACAGGCCGGTCGCCGTGCCGAACAGCGCCCGGGTGTCCAGCCCGACCCAGGCTGGGTCGAGGTTGGCCGCGGTCAGCGTGACCCCGTCGATCACCACCCCGGGAAAGGCGACACCCGCCGGGCCGGTCCACTCGAACCTCGCGGCCAGGTCCTTGACCACGCCCGACACCGCGTCCGGCACCGCCGGGCGCGGCGTGTCTATCTTGATCCGCTCGGCGAGCAGCGTGCCCGTGGCGGTGTCCACCGGCGCCGCCTTGATCCCGGTGCCGCCAATGTCGATGCCGAGTACCTGCACTGGGGCTCCCCTCCGGTCGGCTCATCCATTGTCCCTGCGCCGGGGGTGCAGCGCCAGCCGGTCTGGCCGCGGCGTCAGCCGATGTTGCTGCCTGTTGGGCGGCCCGGCAGCAGTTGTTCAGCGCCCGTCCATCGTGCGACGTTTGACTGGGCGGCACTGACCAGGGCGTTCTGGCCAGGGAAGGCGGCGCAGATGACGATCGTGGTGGTCGGCGGCGGGGTGCTCGGCCTGATGCACGCGCTGGAGGCCCGGCGCCGTGGCCACGACGTCGTCCAGCTGGAGCGGGAAGCAGGTACCCGGGGCGCCAGCGTCCGCAACTTTGGCCTCGTCTGGGTGAGCGGCCGGGCGGGCGGGGCCGAGCTGGACCTGGCCCGGCGGGCCCGCACCCGGTGGCAGGAGATCGCCGCCAGCATCCCCGGCATTGGCTTCCGCCCGCACGGCTCGCTCACCCTGGCCACTGACGACGCTGAGCTGCGACTGCTGAAGGACGCCGCGGCCCGGCCCGACGCCGCCCTGCGCGGCTATCAGCTCCTCGGCCCAGCTGAGGTGCGGGCGGTCAACCCGGCGCTGCGCGGTGAGTTCGCGGGCGGCCTGCTGGGCCGGATGGACGCGATCGTGGAGCCGCGCGCCGCTCCCGGTGCGGTCCGCGACTACCTCACCGCGACCGCGTCGGGGACCGCGACCGCAGCGGCGACGGCGGCCGCGACACCGGCTTCAGCCGCGGTGCGGCCGGGTGGGTATCAGTGGCTGCCCGGCCGGGAAGCCGTCGAGCTGGCCCCGCACGCGGTGCGCGACCACACCGGCGCCTGGCACCGGGGCGACCTGGTCGTGCTGTGCACCGGGGCGGCGCACACCGGGCTGGCCGGGCCGCATCTGGCCGCCCAGCCCCGGCCGCCGGTGCGCCGGGTCCGGCTGCAGATGATGCAGACCGCCCCGTTCCCGGCCCAGCTCACCACCTCGGTGGCGGACGGCGACTCGCTCCGCTACTACCCCGCCTACGACCTGCCGGGCCGGGCCCTGCTCCCCGCCCAGGCCGCGGCCGCGGCGCGGGTGAGCGCGCAGCTGCTGCTGGTCCAGCGGCTGGATGGCAGCCTGACCATCGGGGACACTCATGAGTACGCCGAGCCGTTCGCGTTCGACGTGGACGAGGGTGCCTACGAGCACCTGCTGGGGCAGGCCCGCCGTCTGCTCGGCAGCCCGCTCCCGCCGGTGCGCCGCCGCTGGGCGGGGGTGTACAGCCAGGTCACCGGCGAGGATCTGTACCACAGGTCCGAACTGGCGCCCGGGGTGGTGCTCGTCACCGGCCCGGGCGGCCGCGGCATGACCTGCGCGCCCGCCATTGCCGAGGAGACATTCGCGTGACCGCAGCGAGGAGGAGCCGATGACCAGTATCACCATCGCCTGCCTGGACATGGCGGGCACCACGGTCGCGGACGGCGGCAGCGTGCTGGCCGCGTTCACCGCCGCGCTGCAGCGATTCGGCCCGGCCGAGGGCACGCCTGGCTACGACCAGGCGATGCGGACCGTGCATGCGACCATGGGCCAGTCCAAGATCGAGGTGTTCCGGGAGATCCTCGGTAACGAGGCCACTGCGCTGCAGGCCAACGAGGTGTTCGAGGAGCGCTACGCCGCGGCCGTGGCCGGGGGCCAGGTCACCGCGCTGCCCGGGGCCGAGGACACGATCACCGCGCTGTGCGACGCGGGCATCCAGGTGTGCCTGCTCACCGGCTTCTCCCCGGCCACCCGGGACGCGGTCATCGACCAGCTCGGCTGGCGGCCGCTGATCGACCTGGCCCTGTCCCCAGCGGATGCGGGCCGTGGCCGGCCGTGGCCGGACCTGCCGCTCACCGCGCTTCTGCAGCTCGGCGGCGGCGCCGTGAGCGAGCTGGCCGTGGTCGGGGACACCCCGAGCGACATCGAGTCCGGGCGGCGTGCGGGCGCCGGGCTGGTGGCCGGGGTGCTGACCGGCCGGACCAGCCCGGGGGAGTTCGAGGCGGCTAAGGCCCCACACGTCCTGGACACGGTCGCCGACCTGCTTCCGCTGGTCGGCGTGACCGCCCCCGGGTAACCCCTACCGGCGCTCGGCCAGCAGCACCGGCGCGTCGCGCAGGCTCACCTCGACCGGGTCACCGGGCGAGATCCCGGCCGACAGCGTGCTCTGCTGATCGACCTGCACCTCCACGTCCCCGGACAGCCGGACGTTGAGCCTGGTCAGCTGGCCGAGGAAGGTCCGGCTGGTCACGATGCCGTTGCCGGTACGGCTCGGCGTGATGGCCAGGCCCTCCGGCCGGACCAGCGCGTCCATGCCCGCGGTACCGGCCGTGCCGCTGCTGGCCGTCGCCGTGGCCCCGCCGAGCAGGTCCAGCATGTCCCCGGGGATCCGGTTCATGATCCCCACGAACTCGGCGACAAAGGCTGAGGCGGGCTGGGCGTACAGCTCATCGGGGGTGGCGATCTGCTCCAGCGTGCCGTCCCGCATCACCCCGACCCGGTCCGCGATCGAGAGTGCCTCTTCCTGGTCGTGCGTCACGAACAGGGTCGTCGTACCTAGTCTTTGCTGCAACGAGCGGATCTGTTCGCGTAGTTGCAGCCGGACCTTCGCGTCCAGCGCCGACAGTGGCTCATCGAGCAGCAACACCCTCGGCTCGATGGCCAGCGCCCGGGCCAGGGCGACCCGCTGCTGCTGGCCCCCGGACAGCTGGTGCGGGAAATGCCCGCTGTGCGACGCCAAGCCCACCATGTCGAGGAGCTCGCCTGCCTTCTGCCGCCGCTGGGCGGCCCGGAGCTTGCGGATACGCAGCCCGAAGCTCACGTTGTCCAGCGCTGACATGTTCGGGAACAGGCTGTAGCTCTGGAACACCATGCCCATGTCCCGGCTGGCCGCCGCGACCCGGGAGATGTCCGTGCCGTCCACGGTGACCGAGCCGGTGTCCGCGGTCTCGAAGCCCGCCAGGATGCGCAGGGCCGTGGTCTTGCCGCAGCCGGACGGGCCGAGCAGCGCGACCAGCTCACCTGGGGCCAGGTCCAGGTTCAGGCTGGACAGGGCGCGGACCGAGCCGAACGACCGGCTGACGTCGCGGAGTGACACCGCGGCGCCAGCGGGCCGGGCCGGGCCGGCCGGGCCCAGTCCCTGGGCAGTGGTCGCGGTCATGATGCCTCTTCACCTCCGGTGGGAACTCCGTCGCCAGGGACGGCGGACACGGTGAACGTCGAGCCGATGGCCGCCTGGCTGGCGCCGTTACGCCGGGACCGGCGGCTGCCGAGCAGCGCGATGGCCATCAGCAGGATCCAGGTCACGAACAGGGCCAGCAGTGAGGCCGCGACCGAGATCGGGCCGCTGGTCTGGTCGAACGCCACGATCCAGACCGGGAAGGTCTGGTAGAGGTCCAGGCTGGCCATGGTGAACTCGCCGAGCACCAGCGCCACCGTGAGCACCGTGGCGGACAGCAGCGCGGCCCGCAGGTTCGGCAGCAGCACCCTGGCCAGCGTGGTCCGCCAGCCCGCACCGAGCGAGCTGGCCGCCTCGACCAGGGTCTTCAGGTCGAGCGCGCGCAGCCCGGCGTCAAAGGACCGGTACGCGAACGGCATCGCGAGCACCACGTACATCAGGGCGAGCAGGTACGGCGTGCCCTTCAGGGTCTGCGGGGCCACCTCGAGTACGCCGACGATCAGCACGACCGGCGGGATCACGATCGGCAGCATGGTGACGCCCTCCATGATCCGGCGCACCTTGGGCAGTCGCAGGTGCACGTACACGGCCGTGGGCAGCATGAGTGCGAGCGTGAGCACCGTGGTGATCACGGCCAGCTTGATCGACAGCTCGAACGCGGGCGCGAACCCCTCCTGGCTGACCACCTGGGGGAAGGCCTTGAAGCCGGTGTAGCGCAGCGCCGCGTACAGCGGGATCACGAAGTAGGTACCGACGATCACCAGGATGGCCCAGCGCCAGACCGGGAAGCTGCGCCGCCTGCGCCGGGCCCGGGTGGCCGGGCCGGGGGCCTGCTCGGCCACCTCCGCCGTGGCTACCGCAGCCATCGGGACGCCCTCCGCTGCAGCAGCGCATAGAACAGCATGGCCACCGCGATGATCACGACCAGGCCGAGCCCGAGCGCCTTGCCCACGTTCTCCTGGCCGGCGATCACGTTGCCGTTCAGGAACGAGCCGATCTGGATCGGGGTGAGCGCGACACTGCCGCTGGTCAGTGCCTCGGCCGTGGCGTAGGCGGCCAGGGCGCTGCCGAACAGCAGCAGCACGCAGCCGAGGAACGACGGCAGCAGCACCGGGCCGCCCACGTACCGCCAGTACTGCCAGGTCCGCGCGCCCAGGTTCTGCGCGGCCTCGCGCCAGGCGGGCCGCAGCCCTTCCAGCGACGGCAGGATGATCAGCACCATCAGCGGGATCTGGAAGTACATGTAGACGATCACGATGCCGCTGAACGTGTACAGGTCGAAGCCGTGGTTGTACGGGTTCAGCCCGGCGCTGGTCAGCCACTTGGTGACCAGCCCGGTGGAGCCCAGGGTGGCGATGAACAGGAACGCCAGCGGGACCCCACCGAAGTTGGCGAACACCCCGGACGCGGTGATCACGACCCGGCGGAGCACGTTCCCGCGCGGCGCGGTGAAGATCGCGTATGCGACCAGGAACCCGACAATGCCCGGCACGATCGCGGTGATCACCGCAACTTCCAGGCTGGTCTCGAAGCCCTGCAGGTAAACGCCATGACTGGCGATCTTGATGTTCTCGAACGTGAAGCCGCCGCCGGACGACTTCTGGAACGCGCCGACCGCGACGGCCAGAGCGGGCAGGCCGAGGCCCAGGGCGATGTACGCGGTGAACGGCACGATGCCCGCCCACCGCCGCGCGCCGCGCAGCCCGGCGGCCAGGGCGCCGCCCGCCCGGGTCCCGGGTGCCTGATCGGCACCCGGGACCCGGCGGACGGCAGGCAGGTCCGCCATGCTCAGCCGACCTTGCTGGCCCATTGCTGGGCGACCACGGTCTCCGCGGCTGACTCCTGCGCCTGGGTCGGGAAGCTGCAGCCCGCCCGTGGGGGCTACCGGCAGGGCAGCGTTGGCTGCCTTGTTGACCGTGCCGGCGGAGATCAGGCTGGGCAGCTCGATCGGCCGTGCCTTACCCTCCAGCCACAGGTTCTGGCCGGTGACGGAGTAGAGGTACTCCTCCCACAGCCGGGCCGCGGCCGGGTCGGGCGCGTCCTTGCTGATCGCCTGGTCGTAGTAGGCGGCGTAGTGCCCGTCCGTCGGGATCACGATCTTGAAGCTCTTGACGGCCGAGCCGATCTCGGAGGCCAGCAGGTAGTCCCACCAGATGACGATCGGCGTCTGGCCGCTCTCCACGGTCGTCGGGCCGGCCGTCACCGGGACGAAGTTGCCTTCCTGGTGCAGCTTCTGGAAGTAAGGTGATGCCCGGCTCGATGTTGCTCAGCGAGCCGCCGTTGGCCAGCGACGCCGCGTACACCGCGGAGAACGCCGCGCTCGCCTGGGTCGGGTTGCCGTTGATCGCGACCTGGTTCTTGTACATGGGCTTGAGCAGGTCAGCGAACGAGGTCGGCGGGGTCTTCACCTTGGCGGAGTCGTAGCCGATGGCCACGAAGCCGCCGTAGTCGTCGTACCAGGTGGCGTCGGACGCCTTGTTGCGCGGCCGGGATCTGCGCATAGGTGGCCACCTTGTACGGGGCCAGCAGGCCGTCCTGGTCGGCCTTGATCGCGAAGGCGGTGCCCATGTCCAGCACGTCAGGGGCCCGGCTCTGGCCCTTGAGCTGCTGCATCGCGTTGATCTCGTCCTGGCTGGAACCGTCCGGGTTGGCATCGTTGATCTTGATGCCGTACTTGGCGGTGAAGTCCTTCATGATCGTGCCGTAATTGGCCCAGTTCGCCGGGAGGGTGATGACGTTGAGCTGGCCCTCCTTCTTGGCCGCGGCGACCAGGCCGACATGCCGCCGAAAGCGGCGAGTGAGGTGGCGGTGGCAGCGTTGACGGTCTTCCCGCCGCTGCTGGTGGAACTGCTGCTCTTCGAACTACTGCTGCATCCCGCAGCGAAGATCAGGCCGCCAGCCGTGATGGCGGCCGCGATCGTCTTTCCTCCTGGGCACGTGTTCCCCCTCCGACCTGCGGGGCCCTGGCCCGCATGCGCGCCCCGATGGCGCGGACGGGGGAATCGTCGCGGGCAGAACTGACCGGAAGATGGCCGGAAGGCAGCGATCCACCCTTGGCGTGAAGGATGGGATCCGGAACGCGAACTCTTGGTATCGGCCCGGCCGGAAGGCACGCCGGATGCTTGCCCGTGGCCAGTCGCTCAGTCCTCGCTGGGTGCGGGCTGCTGGGTGGCGGGCTGCTGGTTAGTGCCCTGCTGAGTCGGTAACCCCCATTAGAGGCGCCAGCGGGCTTCGGTGAGGCGGCCGACGGCGGGCTCGCTGCCGTCCAGGCGCACCTGGGCGGCTGCGGTCCGGCCGAGGGCCCACAGGGTCAGTTCGCCGGGGGTGCCGGTCACGGTGACCACCGGGGTCCGGGCCTTGGCGGTGATCCGCAACCGTCCTCCGGTGCCGGGATCGGTCACGTCGTCCCGGGCGAGTTCCACCCCGACGGGCGCCTTGCGCAACACCATGCGGGCCATGCCGAGCCGGTGCCACAGCGCGTCGGCCAGCGCGGGCGTGAGTTTGCGCTCGGCCCAGCCCGGCCGTCCCGGCGCACGTCCTCGTGGTGCACGAAGAACTCGACCAGGTTGGCCCGCTCGTCCACGCCGGGCAGGCCGAAGAACGACAGCCGTGGTGGGCCGTCGCGGATCGCGTCCACCAGGCTGGCGAACGAGTCCTGCTCGGCCAGGGAGCGCTGCACCCGCCGGGTGTAGCCCGCCAGCGGGCCGCCCATGATCCCGGTCGCGGCGTCTGGCCGCCGTTCCCGCGAGCACCAGGTGAGCGGCCAGATCGCGGGTGTGTCCAGCCCTCGCATAGCGTGGGTGCGTCCGGGCCGGTCTGATCCAGCAGTGCGCACAGGGCCAGCCGCTCATCGTGGGCGAGGGTCATCCCGCGATGGTAGCCACCCGGGCCGGGCAGCGGAATGGGCCGGGGGGTGCCAGCTCCGGGCCCGCCGGGAAGCCTGGGAGAATCAGCGGCATGGACACACGAAGTGAGCGGGCGTGACCGCCCCCGGCGCCCGTCGGCGCTGGACCCGGCGATCGCGGCGCGGCTGAAGCGTGACGCCGACGGCCTGGTCGCGGCGATCGCCCAGCAGTACGACACCGGCGAAGTGCTCATGCTCGGCTGGATGGACGACGAGGCGCTGCACCGGACGCTGACCACCGGGCGGTGCACCTACTGGTCGCGCAGCCGCCAGGAGTACTGGGTCAAGGGCGACACCTCCGGCCACGTGCAGCACGTGAAGTCGGTCGCGCTGGACTGCGACGGCGACACCGTGCTGGTCAAGGTGGACCAGACCGGCGGCGCGTGCCACACCGGCGACCGCACCTGCTTCGACGCCGCGCCGCTGCTGGCGGTGGTGCTGGCGTGACGCTGGCCAGCCGCCGCGGCTACCTGGGCACGCTGCTGCTCGGCGCGGTCGGCGCCGCAGTCGTGCTGCTCGCGGCCCGGCAGGGCTGGGCCCGGGTGGTCACGATCGAGCCCCGCCCGCTGCCGGCCGACAACCATCGCGGTGACCGGGCAGGACCTGGTGCCCGCGGCCGGGGCGCTCGGCCTCGCCGCGCTGGCGGGCCTGGCCGCCGTGCTGGCCACCCGGCGGCTGGCCCGTCGGCTGGTCGGCGGTGGTACTGGTGGTGTTCGGTGCGGGCATCGCCGTGGCCGTGGCCGCGCCGCTGACGACGCCCAGGTCCGCGCCGCCGCGGTCACCAGTGCCGCGACCAGCGGGCAGGCCGGGGCAGGCGATGGCGCCAGCACTGTGACCGGGACGGGTAGCGCGGGCGGCCCGGGCGTCGCCGGGCTGAGCCTGGTCCGCCATGTCACGATGGCGGGCGTGCCGTGGCGCTGGGCCGTGCTCTTCGGCGCCCTGCTGGTGCTGGCCGCGGGCCTGCTGGTGGCATGGCAAGGCGCAGCCTGGCCGGTCATGTCCAGCCGGTACGACCGCGCGGCGGGCCAGCCCGCCGCGCCAGCCGATCCGGCGACCCTCTGGGAATCGCTGAGTCAGGGCCTCGATCCGACTGTGCTGGCCCAGGGGGGCGACCCCCTGGAACCCCCCGCGAGTCGTGGGCTCGGAGGGGATACGCCTCCGGCGCGTCCCGCCTCGCCCGCGAATTGACGGTGCTGGCGGGCCATACCTCGTTCGCCATCGTCACCTCCGGGTGGAGGGTGCCGCACTCAGTGCGCAGCCGCCTCGCTACGATCAGGGCGCAAGGAATCCCGACCCGAGGGGACAGCGAAACCTCGTGAGCGTGCTCAACGAGATCCTTGGTGGGGTGCGTGCCGACCTCGCCGCACGGCAGCAGGACGTCACCATAGACCAGCTCAAGGAGCGGGCTGGCCGGGCGCCGTCGCCCAAGGACCCGATGGCTGTGCTGAAGAGCGAGGACGTGGTCGTCATCGCCGAGGTCAAGCGGGCCAGCCCGTCCAAGGGGGCGATGGCGGCCATCGCCGACCCCGCCGCCCTGGCCATGGACTACGAGGCGGGCGGTGCCGCGGTGATCAGCGTGCTGACCGAGCCTCGCCGGTTCGGCGGCAGCCTCGATGACCTGGCCGCCGTCCGGGCCGCGGTCGGCGTGCCGGTGCTGCGCAAGGACTTCATTGTCAGCTCCTACCAGCTCTGGGAGGCCCGGGCGTATGGCGCGGACATGGTGTTGCTGATCGTGGCCGCGCTGGAGCAGAACGCGCTGGTCTCGCTGGTGGAGCGGGCCCTCTCGATCGGCCTCGTCCCGCTGGTCGAGGTGCACGCCGACGAGGAACTGGACCGGGCCCTGGACGCGGGCGCCAAGGTGATCGGGGTGAACGCCCGCGACCTGGCCACGCTGGAGGTGGACCGTGGCGTGTTCGCCCGGCTCGCCCCACGCATCCCGGACGGCGTCGTCAAGATCGCCGAGTCTGGCATCCGCGGGCCACACGACCTGCTGGCCTACGCCGCGGCGGGCGCGGACGCGGTGCTCGTCGGGGAGAGCCTGGTCACCGGCAAGGACCCCCGGTCCGCCGTGGCCGACCTGGTGACCGCCGGCTCGCACCCGGCGTTGCGCGGGGACCGCGGATGACCGGGCCAGCCGCTGTCACCCAGGGTGCCCAGCCTGTGGCCGCGCCTGGCCGGATACCGGATAGTACCGGGCACTTCGGGCCCTACGGCGGGCGGTTCGCGCCGGAGGCGCTGATGTCCGCGCTCGATGACCTGGCCCGGGACTATGACTGCGCCATGGCCGACCCGGCCTTCACCGCGGAACTGGACCGCCTGCTCCGCGGCTATGCCGGGCGGCCGACGCTGGTGACCGAGGTGCCGCGGTTCGCGGCCCGGGCCGGGGGCTGCCGGGTCCTGCTCAAGCGCGAGGACCTGGCGCACACCGGCTCCCACAAGATCAACAATGTGCTCGGGCAGGCCCTCCTCACCAAGCGGATGGGCAAGACCCGGGTCATCGCCGAGACCGGCGCCGGGCAGCACGGGGTGGCCACCGCCACCGCCTGTGCGCTGCTCGGCCTGGACTGTGTGGTCTACATGGGCGAGGAGGACACCCAGCGCCAGGCGCTGAACGTGGCCCGGATGCGGATGCTCGGCGCCGAGGTGGTCGCGGTCGGCACTGGCAGCCGGACCCTCAAGGACGCCATCAACGAGGCCTTCCGCGACTGGGTGGCCACGGTCGAGACCAGCCACTACTGCATCGGCTCGGTGATGGGCCCGGACCCGTTCCCGCGGATGGTGCGTGATTTCCAGCGGATCATCGGCGTGGAGGCGCGGGAGCAGGTGCTGGCCATGACGGGCCAGCTGCCCGACGCGGTCATCGCCTGCGTCGGCGGTGGGTCGAACGCGATTGGCGTCTTCCATGCGTTCATCCCGGACGAGTCGGTCCGGCTGATCGGCTGCGAGGCGGGCGGGGACGGGCCCGGCCCCGGGCACAACGCGGCCACCCTGGTGGCCGGGTCGGCCGGGGTGATCCACGGCATGCGCACCTACCTGCTCCAGGACGCTGAAGGGCAGACGCTGCCCACCCACTCCATCTCGGCCGGCCTGGACTACCCAGGGGTCGGGCCGGAGCATTCCTGGCTGCGCGACACCGGCCGGGCCAGCTACCGGGCCATCTCCGACCAGCAGGCCATGGACGCCTTCTCCCTGCTCTGCCGGACCGAGGGCATCATCCCGGCGATCGAGTCGGCGCACGCCCTGGCCGGTGCGCTGCAGCTGGGCGGCGAGCTCGGCAGCGACGCGCTGCTGCTGGTGAACCTGTCCGGCCGGGGGGACAAGGACGTGGACATCGCCGCCCGGTGGTTCGGGCACCTGGACGGGGAACCGCCGGATGAGCACGGGCGACGGAGAGCCGTCCTCCCGGACTAGCACCGCGTTCGAAACGGCTGCTGCGGAGGGCCGGGCCGCGCTGGTCGGTTACCTGCCCGCGGGCTTTCCCTCGGTGCCGGGCGCGATCACCGCGGCGCTGGCCCTCGCCGAAGCCGGGGCCGACGTCATAGAGATCGGCCTGCCGTACTCGGATCCGCTGATGGACGGCCCGGTCATCCAGGAGGCCAGTTACCGCGCGCTGACCGGCGGGACCCGCATCGCCGATGTGCTGCACACGGTCGAGGCGGTCGCCGCCGCCGGGTGCCGGTGCTGGTCATGACGTACTGGAACCCGGTGGACCATTACGGCGTGCCCCGGTTCGCCCGCGATCTGGCCGCGGCGGGCGGGGCTGGCCTGATCACGCCTGACCTGCCGCCCGAAGAGGCTGGCCCGTGGCTGGAGGCCTCCGACGCCTGCGGCCTGGACCGGGTCTTCCTGGTGGCGCCGAGTTCCTCGCCCGCGCGCATCGCGCGGATCACCGCTGACTGCCGTGGGTTCGTCTACGCGGCGTCGCTGATGGGCACCACCGGGGCCCGCGCGGCGGTCAGCGGGGACGCGGCCAGCCTGGTCGGCCGGATCCGGGCGGCCACCACGCTGCCGGTGGCCGTGGGCCTGGGCGTGCGGGATGGCCAGCAGGCCGCTGAGGTGGCCGGTTTCGCCGACGGGGTGATCGTCGGGTCCGCGTTCGTGCAGCGGTTGCTGGCTGCGCCGGATGCCAGCTCCGGGTGGACGCCGTCCGGGCGCTGGCCGCCGAGCTGGCCGCGGGCGTCCGCGCGGGCGCGCCCCGGTTCGTAGCGAATTCGTAGCCAGCTGGCCCCCGGACGTTTCCCGTGGACGCCAGCGGGAACATGACGCTGGGCGAACCACCCGAAGCGGATGTTCCCAGCGAGTCAGGTGTTTCGCGAACCGCATCAAGCGGGGATGATGGCACAAGTGGCGTAATCTCGATGTAACCTTTGAGCCGTAGCTCGAGGAGCCAGTCCGCGCCGCAATCCGCGGTGCGCATGGCAGGGCCAATGTCGTCCCGACCGCATGCGAGAACGCGAATACGGACGAGACGACAGGAGTGCGGATGGCACCTGCCGCTTCAGGGGGCAATCGGGGACTTTACGACAGCAGCTTTGAGCACGACGCGTGCGGCGTCGGCTTCGTAGCTGACCTGTCCGGGCTGCCCAGCCATGACACTGTCGCCAAGGCCCTGACCGTACTGCGCAATCTCGAGCACCGCGGGCGCCAAGGGTGGCGACCCGGACACCGGCGACGGGGCTGGCATTCTCACCCAGATCCCGGACGCGCTGTTCCGGGCGGAATGCCCGTTCGACCTGCCTGAGCTGGGCAGCTACGCCGTGGGGATGATATTCCTGCCGGCCAGCCCGGAGCAGTGCGCGGCCGTCATCACCGCGGCCGAGCAGATCGCGGCCGACGAGGGCCTGCACGTGCTGGGCTGGCGGGACGTGCCGTTCGACGCCGCGTCCTGCGGCGAAGGCGCCCGCTCGGTGCTGCCCCGGCTCACCCAGCTGTTCGTTCGCTCCGCCGCGCAGCCCGGCGAAACCGGCATCGTCTTGGACCGGCGGGCGTTCTGTCTGCGCAAGCGGCTCGAGCACGAGACCGGCGGCTGTGTGGTGAGCCTGTCCTCGCGGACCATCGTGTACAAGGGGATGCTGGCCGCGCCCCAGCTGGAGCCGTTCTACCCAGACCTGTCCGACCCGCGGTACGTGTCCGCGCTGGCCCTGGTGCACTCGCGGTTCTCCACCAACACCTTCCCATCCTGGCCACTGGCCCACCCGTACCGGTACATCGCGCACAACGGCGAGATCAACACTGTCCGCGGGAACCGGAACTGGATGCGGGCCCGCGAAGCCCTGCTGGCCAGCGACCTGTTCCCGCGGTCCGCGGACGGCCGGGGGATGGAGCGGCTGCTGCCGATCCTGGACGACAAGGCGAGCGACTCGGCCAGCTTCGACGAGTGCCTGGAACTGCTGCACCTCGGCGGCCGGTCGCTGCCGCACGCGATGCTGATGATGATCCCGGAGCCGTGGGAGAACCACGACGAGATGGACCCGGCCCGGCGGGCGTTCTACCGGTTCCACTCCACCCTGATGGAGCCCTGGGACGGCCCGGCCTGCGTGGCGTTCACCGACGGCACGATCATCGGCGCGGTGCTGGACCGCAACGGGCTGCGCCCCGGCCGGTACTGGGTCACCCGGGACGGGTTCGTCGTGCTGGCCAGCGAGGTCGGCGTGCTGGACATCGACCCGGCCGACGTGGTCCGCAAGGGCCGGCTGCAGCCGGGCCGGATCTTCCTGGTGGACACCGGCAAACGGCGCATCCTGGAGGACGCCGACGTCAAGTCCACCCTGGCCGCCGAGCACCCGTACGCCGACTGGCTGCACGCCGGCCTGGTGCACCTGGACGACCTGCCCGACCGGCACCGTGAGCTGCCCGGCACCGAGGAACTCCTCACCCAGCAGCAGCTGTTCGGTTACACCGAAGAGGAACTGCGGCTGCTGCTCGCCCCGATGGCCCGGGCCGGCGCGGAGCCGGTCGGGTCGATGGGCACCGACACCCCGGTGGCGGTACTGTCCGACCGGCCGCGGCTGCTCTTCGACTACTTCACCCAGCTGTTCGCGCAGGTCACCAACCCGCCGCTGGACGCCATCCGGGAAGAGCTGGTGACCTCTCTGGAGTCCTCGACCGGCCCGGAGCAGAACCTGTTCCAGCCTGGCCCGGCCTCCTGCCGCCAGATCGTGCTGCCCTACCCGGTGATCAATGACAACGACCTGAACAAGATCATCCACATCAACGACGACGGTGACCTGCCCGGACTCGCCTCACACGTGGTGGACGGCCGGTACGAGGTCGCGGGCGGAGGCGAGGCGCTGCGCCGCCGCCTGGCCGGGATCTGCGCCGAGGTGTCCGCGGCCATCGCCGACGGGGCGCACATCATCGTCCTGTCCGACCGTGGCACTGCTGGCCCGGACCCCAGCCTCGCCCCGATCCCGTCACTCATGCTGACCGGCACCGTGCACCATCACCTGATCCGGGAGCGGACCCGAACCCGGGCCGGGCTCATCGTGGAGGCGGGCGACGCCCGGGAGTGCCACCACATCGCGCTGCTCGTCGGCTACGGCGCGGCCGCGGTCAACCCGTACCTGGCCCTGGAATCCGTCCAGGACCTGGTCCGCCGCGGGGCCCTGGACACGGTCACCGCGGCCAAGGCCGCGAACAACTTGATCAAGGCCCTGGGTAAGGGCCTGCTGAAGATCATGTCCAAGATGGGCGTGTCCACGGTCGCGTCCTACACCGGCGCGCAGATCTTCGAGGCGATCGGGCTCGGCGACGAGGTCATCGGTGACTGCTTCACCGGCACCACATCCCGGCTCGGCGGGGTCGGCTTCGACGAGCTGGCCGCGGAGGCCGCGGCCCGGCATGCCCGCGCCTTCCCCGCCCGCGGCGCCCCGTCGCACCGGCGGCTGACCGTCGGCGGTGACTACCAGTGGCGCCGGGAGGGCGAGCCGCACCTGTTCAGCCCGGAGACCGTGTTCAAGCTGCAGCACGCCACCCGCGCCCGCCGCTTCGACATCTTCAAGGAGTACACGAGGCTGGTGGACGATCAGTCCGCGCGGCTGATGACGCTGCGTGGGCTGATGCGGATCCGCGGCGTTGATGACACCACGGACCCGCGTGGGCTGGGCGCAACGGCGCACCCGGCCCGCGCGCCCCACCCTTCGCGCGCGCCCATCCCCATTGACGAGGTCGAGCCGGTCTCGGCCATCGTGCGCCGGTTCTCCACCGGGGCCATGTCCTACGGCTCCATCTCGGCCGAGGCGCACCAGACCCTGGCCATCGCGATGAACCGGCTCGGCGCCCGGTCCAACACCGGTGAGGGCGGTGAGGACCCGGACCGCTTCATCCGGGACGCCAACGGGGACCTGCGCCGCTCCGCGGTGAAGCAGGTGGCCAGCGGCCGGTTCGGGGTGACCAGCGAGTACCTGGTGAACGCGGACGACCTGCAGATCAAGATGGCGCAGGGGGCCAAGCCCGGGGAAGGCGGGCAGCTGCCCGGCCACAAGGTGTACCCATGGATCGCCAAGACCCGGTACTCCACTCCCGGGGTCGGGCTGATCTCGCCGCCGCCACACCACGACATCTACTCGATCGAGGACCTGGCCCAGCTCATCCACGACCTGAAGAACGCCAACCCTCGCGCCCGGGTGCACGTCAAGCTGGTCGCCGAGGTGGGCGTGGGCACGGTCGCGGCGGGCGTGTCCAAGGCCCACGCGGACGTGGTGCTGATCTCCGGGCACGACGGCGGCACCGGTGCCGCGCCGCTGACCAGCCTCAAGCACGCGGGCGCACCGTGGGAGCTGGGGCTGGCCGAGACCCAGCAGACGCTGCTGCGGGCCCGGCTCCGGGACCGGATCGTGGTCCAGGCCGACGGCCAGCTGAAGACCGGCCGTGACGTCATTATCGCGGCCCTGCTCGGCGCGGAGGAGTTCGGCTTCGCCAGCGCGCCGCTGGTCGTCTCGGGCTGCATCATGATGCGGGTCTGCCACCTGGACACCTGCCCGGTCGGGGTGGCCACGCAAAACCCGGAGCTGCGCCAGCGGTTCACCGGCAGGCCGGAGTTCGTGGTCAACTTCTTCGAGTTCATCGCCGAGGAGGTCCGCGGGTACCTGGCGGCGCTCGGCTTCCGCACCCTGGAGGAGGCCGTCGGCCGGGTCAACCTGCTGGACACCGAGCGGGCGGTCGGCCACTGGAAGGCGGCCGGGCTGGATCTCACCCCGATCCTCTTCCAGCCGGACCTGCCCGAGGGCGCGGCCCGGCGGAACACCACCGCCCAAGACCACGGCATCGCGCGGGCACTGGACAACACCCTGATCCAGCTGGCTGAGGGCGCCCTGGCCGATGCCAGCCCGGTCACCCTGGACCTGCCGGTCCGCAACGTCAACCGGACCGTTGGCACCATGCTCGGCTACGAGGTGACCCGGCGGTGGGGCGGTCAGGGCCTGGCCGACGACACCATCCACGTCCGGTTCACCGGCTCGGCCGGGCAGTCGTTCGGCGCGTTCCTGCCCCACGGGATCACCCTGCGGCTGGCCGGGGACGCCAACGACTACCTGGGCAAGGGCTTGTCCGGCGGGCGGATCATCGTGGCCCCGGACCCGGACGCCATCTTCGTCGCCGAGGAACAGATCATCGCTGGCAACGTGATCGGCTACGGCGCCACCAGCGGCGAGATCTTCCTGCGCGGCGTGGTCGGCGAGCGGTTCTGCGTACGGAACTCCGGCGCCACCGCGGTCGCCGAAGGCACCGGGGACCATGGCTGCGAGTACATGACCGGCGGCCAGGTCGTGGTGCTCGGCCCGATCGGGCGTAATTTCGCCCGGCCGGCATGTCCGGCGGTATCGCCTACCTGCTCGACGCCGACACCCGCCGGGTCAACACCGACATGGCCGACCTGGAGCCGCTCGACGACGACGATGCGGCCCAGCTGTACGAACTGGTCGAGCGGCACCTCAAGGAGACCGGCTCCGCCGTGGCCTCCCGGCTGCTCGCCGACTGGGACGCCACGGTGACCAGGTTCACCAAGGTCATGCCCAAGGACTACAAGCGGGTGCTGACCGCAGCCCGGCTCGCCGAAAGCGAGGGCCGCGACGTGAACCAGGCCGTCATGGCCGCGGCGCACGGCTGATCGGGCGCACCCCAACCCAGACGCTGAACGGGCAGCTGCCGGGCCGGCAGCCGCCGGAGGATAGGCACGGATGGCCGACCCCAAGGGGTTCCTGACGACGCCGCGTGAAACGCCCGCCCGCCGCCCGGTGGACGTGCGGATCCGGGACTGGCGCGAGGTCTACACCGATTTCCCGCACGGCGCGCTGGAGGCGCAGGCGGGGCGGTGCATGGATTGCGGGATACCGTTCTGCCACCAGGGCTGTCCGCTCGGGAACCTCATCCCGGAGTGGAACGACCTGGTGTGGCGACACGACTGGCAGGACGCCAGCGAGCGGCTGCACGCGACCAACAACTTCCCCGAGTTCACCGGCCAGGCTCTGCCCGGCGCCCTGCGAGACCGCGTGCGTGCTCGGCATCAACGCCGACCCGGTCACGATCAAGCAGGTCGAGGTGGAGATCATCGACCGGGCCTGGGAGGAGGGCTGGGTCACCCCGCAGCCACCCGCGCCCGCGGCGCTGGCCATGGGCCGGAAGGTCGCGGTGATCGGCTCCGGCCCGGCCGGGCTGGCCGCGGCCCAGCAGCTCACCCGGGCCGGCCACCAGGTGACCGTGTTCGAGCGCGCCGACGCCCCCGGCGGCCTGCTGCGCTACGGCATCCCGGAATTCAAGATGGAAAAGCGCCACCTGGACCGTCGGCTATGGCAGATGCAGGCCGAGGGGACGGTTTTCCGTTGCGGGATAACAGCCGGGCGGGATATCACCGCCGCGCAGCTGCGGGCCGAGTATGCCGCGGTCGTGCTGGCTGGCGGAGCGACCATCGCCCGCGGGCTGCCGGTCCTCGGGGCGGACCTGGCCGGGGTGCACCAGGCCATGGAGTACCTGCCCTTGGCCAACCGTGCGGTCGTGGCGTCCCAGGCCAGCACCGGCGGGGGACCGGTGCCCGACCCGCCGATCAGCGCGCGGGGCAAGCATGTGGTGATCATCGGCGGCGGTGACACCGGGGCGGATTGCCTGGGCACCGCGCACCGCCAGGGCGCGGCCTCCATCACTCAGCTGGAGATCCTGCCCCGGCCCACCGAGGCCCGCCCGGACAACCAGCCGTGGCCCACGTACCCGATGATCTACCGGGTGTCCAGCGCCCACGAAGAAGGCGGCGAGCGGGTCTACGCCGTGTCTACCCAGGAGTTCCTGGGGGACGGCAACGGCCGGGTCCGGGCGCTCCGGCTGACCGAGGTGGAGCTGGTGGATGGCCGGTTCACCGAGGTTGCCGGCACCGAGCGGACCATCCGCTGCGAGCTCGTGCTGCTCGCCATGGGGTTCACCGGGGCGCAGCGGGAGGGGCTGCTGACCGACCTCGGCGTCGAGTTCGACGCGCGCGGCAACGTGGCCCGGGACGGCTCCTACGCGACCTCGGTGCCGGGTGTGTTCGTGGCCGGTGACATGGGCCGCGGCCAGTCCCTGATCGTCTGGGCCATCGCCGAGGGCCGGTCCGCCGCGGCCGCCGTCGATGCCTACCTCAGCGGCGAGTCCGTGCTCCCCGCCCCCATCGCCCCCACGGCCCGCCCCATCGCCTGAGCCCGCGGCCCCGGCTGCCGGGCTGCCGGGCTGCCGGAAGCCCGTGTTGCCGGTGTGGCCAGTGTGCTTCGGGGCGGCGCCGCTAGCCGCGAGGCAGGCCAGCATTACTGTATGACTTCTGCTGACGACGCATCCCGCCCCGGTCCCAGCCGTCTCCAGCATGGGGCTCACCGTGCTGACCACGGCATCGGCCATCGCCATGATCGGCGAACCGGCGGTGCGCTGGCGGTTGCACAGCGGTCGGTGGCAGCGGCCGTGCTACGGCGTGCTGGTGACCCACTCCGGGCCGGTCAGTGACGCTGAATGGCTGTGGATCGCGCTGCTGGCCGCCGGGCCGCAAGCAGTCCTGGGCGGGCTGACCGCCGCCCGGCTGGATGGGCTGGCCGGATTCGATGATCGCGGCATTCACGTCCTGGCGCCCGCGCCCCGCCAGGTCAGGACCGACATCCCCAGGCTGGTCCTGCACCGCTCGCGGACCTTTGGCCCGGCAGACCGGGACGTCTGATGACTGTTGGGTGAATCTTGCCGGGCAGGTCTCGGCAGCGCGGGGGCGGCGCGCCTACAGTGGTATAGACCATTCAGGTCCAGCCGCAAGGCAATGTGGCCCGGCCGGGGACTGACTCGAAGTTCCGCTGGAAGGCGATACGCAATGAGTCGTCGGGCGAAGATTGTCTGCACCCTGGGACCCGCGTCGGCGAGCCCGGACCGGCTGGCCGAGCTGGTAGCGGCCGGCGTTGACGTGGCGCGGCTGAACATGAGTCACGGCACCCACGACACTCATCTCGCGGCCTACCACGCGGTCCGCGCGGCCTCGGATGCGGCCGGGCACTGCGTGGGCGTGCTGGTCGATCTGCAGGGGCCGAAGATCCGGCTCGGAACCTTCCTGGGCGGCCCGGTCCGGCTCGTGGCGGGCCACGAGTTCACCATCACCACGGCGCAGGTCCCGGGGAACGCGAGCGAGGCGGCCACGACCTATCCCGGGCTGGCCGATGATGTGCGGCCGGGGGACCGGGTACTGGTTGACGACGGCCGCGTGGTCCTGGAGGTGCTCAGCAGCTCCGGCGGCCGGGTGCGGACCCGGGTGCTCACCGGCGGCCTGGTCTCCGACCACAAGGGACTCAACCTTCCCCAGGTCAAGGTCAGCGTGCCGCCGCTGAGCAGCAAGGATGAGGCGGACCTGCGCTGGGCACTGGAGCTGCGGGCCGACATCATCGCGCTGTCGTTCGTGCAGAGCCCGGACGACGCCGCGCCCGCGCGGCAGATCATGGACGAGACCGGGGTCCGGCTCCCGCTGATCGCCAAGATCGAGAAACCGCAGGCGATCGAGTCCCTCCCGGACATCGTGGATGCGTTCGACGGGGTTATGGTGGCCCGCGGCGACCTGGGCGTCGAGCTGCCGCTGGAGCAGGTCCCGATGGCCCAGAAACGGATCATCACCCGGGCCCGGGAAAAGGCCAAGCCGGTCATTGTGGCCACACAGATGCTCGAATCGATGATCTCCGCGCCCCGGCCGACCCGGGCGGAAGCATCCGATGTGGCCAACGCCGTGCTGGACGGCGCGGACGCGCTGATGCTGTCCGCGGAGACCAGCGTCGGCGAGTACCCGGTGCAGGCGGTGACGACCATGGCCCGGATCATCAGCGCGGCCGAGCGGGAGTACCTGCACGCGGCGCCGTCACTCACCCGGGTGCCGACCACGACCGGCGGGGCGATCGCCCGGGCCGCGGCTGAGGTGGGTGCGATCGTCGGGGCGAAGGCACTGGTCGCGTTCACCATGACCGGCGAGACCGTGCGCCGGCTGGCCCGGTACCGGTCGCCGATCCCGTTGCTGGCTTTCACCCCGCTGCCCAGCACGCGCAGCCAGCTCTCCCTGACCTGGGGGGTGGAAACGTTCATCGTGCCGCCCGCCCGGCATACCGACGCCATGGTGCGGCAGGTGGAGGAGGCACTGCTGGACATCGGGCGGTGCGAGAAAGGAGACCGGGTGGTCATCGTGGCCGGCAGCCCGCCGGGCACCCCGGGCAAGACCAATGCGCTGCGGGTGCACCGTATCGGCGATGCCGCGGCCCTGGGCGGGTGAGCGGCTGATGCCCGCTGCCTTGGATGGTGGTGGGCCATCGACAGAACTCGCTGACCATGGGTTACGGGTCGTTGGCGGGGCGCGGTTCCCGTGTTAAGCGGGCTGGTCTCCCGGTGTTTTGCCCGTTTGGGGCTGGTTCGCCGATGATCAGCTCGGCGGCCTGGCGGGAGATCTTTTCCATCTCGGCGATCAGGCGGCGCAGTTCGCGCTGGTTGGCGATCCATTCGGCGTAGCGGGCGGCCTGGCCGGCGGTGAGCCGGGTGGTGACGGTCTTGCCAGCGATTTTGCGGGTGAGCTGGTAGTAGGGGCCGTGCAGGCGGGGCGGGTCGGCCTGGCAGCGGCAGCCAGGCTTGCCGCAGGTGGTGTAGCGGCGGACCAGGCTGCCGGAGACGGCGAAGCCGACCTGGCTGAGGCGGGCGGCCAGGGCCTGATGGCGGCGGCGCAGCTGGGGCAGGTCTTCGGCCATGGGGCGATTGTCCCGCGTGTCTGCGCGGTTCCGGGCCTGTCAGTATCTAGGCTGTCATTAGGCGCTGGGCGGAGGCGGGCAGCGATGACGGCGGCCAGACCGTGGCAGGATGCGGTGCTGGATACTGCGGTGATGGCGCCGCGGGAGCTGCCGCGGGCCCGGTCGGTGCTGGCGGGCCTGGCGAGGTTCGCGGCGGGCCAGGGGGTCCCGGCTTCGCCGGAGTGGCTGCTGGACTATGACGTGGCCGGGGCGTTCTGCGTCCGTGGCTGCCCGGGCCTGGCGTCCTCCACCCGCGGCACTTACCGGTCGGTGCTGTATCAGCTGGCCGCGCCGGCTCACGGCGTTCCGGGGCAGCGTGGGACGCCGTTCCCAGGCCCGGAAGCGCCGGCGCACGTACTCGCCGGCGAGCGGGCTGAGCTGGCCGCGATCGCCCGCGCGCAGCGTGACCCGGCCCGGCGCGCCCCGGCGCTGGCGGTGGTGGTGTCCGGGATCGGGGCGGGGCTGCGGCCCGGGGAACTGGCCGCGCTGCGCGGCACCGACGTCGCACAGGCCGGCGGCCGGGTCATCGTGCACGTCACCGGCGGCCCGGCGCCCCGGGCGGTGCCCGTCGCGGCATGCTATGCCGGCCGGGCGCTGCGGCTGGCCCGCGAGGCGGGTGCCGGGTT
>CAWDRD010000065.1:0-118995 GCA_963804455.1 uncultured Actinomycetes bacterium | reverse complement strand
GCATGGCACCCTTGACGTGGGCAAGCGAGCGGAGGTACGGATGGACCAGGAGATGCTGGACAGGATCATCGCGGTGACGACCGCTGAGGGCACCTTGACGCACAGCATGGGCATCAAGATCCTGTCGGCCTCCGGGACCGAGGTCGTGGCGACGATGCCGGTCGCCGGCAACGTCCAGCCGTATGGCCTGCTGCACGGCGGCGCCTCGTGCGTGCTCGCGGAGACCATCGGCTCGCTGGCCGCTGCCCTGCACGCCGGCCTGGGCCGGGTGGTAGTCGGCATCGAGATCAGCGCGACGCACCACCGCAGCGCCAGCGACGGGGATGTCACGGCGGTCGCCACCCTGGCGCACGGCGGCCGGACGCTGGCCACCTATGAGATCGTCATCACGGACACGGCCGGCCGCCGGGTGTGCACATCGCGGCTTACCTGCCTGATCAGGGACCAGGTACCCGGACGCGAGGCCAACGGCGTCTATCCGCTGCGTGAACAGGGAGCAATCGACAGCTGAACCCGCCCGGCCCTGGCGGAGGGCTCGCTTTGCGCCGCAAGGCGGCGGGTCGCTAACGTGGTGACAGCGGGCCCGGGGGGTTCAAGTAGACAACGTGTCGGCCGGGGAAGGCCGACACGGCACCAACGACCCCCCGGGTTCTTCGCTTTTAGGCTTCTTGCTTGCGGGGCTGTGGCCTCAGGGCTGCGCCATCAGGGCTGGGGCTGCGGCGTTTCCGCGGGAACGCGCATGCTGCCCTCGATTACCGCTTCGGCCACCTTGCGCATGGTGAGTCGACGGTCCATCGAGGTCTTCTGGATCCAGCGGAAGGCTTCCGGCTCGGTCAGCCCGTGCTCGGACTGAAGCAGGCCCTTGGCCCGGTCGAGCAGCTTGCGGACCTTGAGCCGCTCGCGCAGCGTGCCGATCTCGGTGTCGAGCGCGCGGACTCTCGGCGAACCGGCTGACCGCCATCTCGATGGCCGGCACCAGGTCGGCCTTGGTGAACGGCTTGACCAGATACGCCATCGCACCCGCGTCGCGGGCCCGCTCCACCAGTTCACGCTGGGAGAAGGCGGTCAGGATGACGACCGGCGCGATCCGCTCGGCGGCGATCCGCTCGGCGGCGGAGATCCCGTCGAGGACCGGCATCTTGATATCGAGGATGGCCAGATCCGGATGCAACGTCGTGACGTGCTCGACGGCAGACTCGCCGTCGCCCGCCTCGGCGACGACCGAATAGCCCTCTTCTTCCAGCATCTCCTTGAGGTCGAGACGGATCAGTGCCTCGTCCTCGGCGATGCACGACACGCAGCGGGTTCTGGCTCATGCACACGAGGGTACCGTCACCAGGTAGATTGTCATCGTGCTGCTCCCCATGCGGTGAGCTGCGCCCCGGTACGCCAACAGGCAGAGCGTGCGGCCTCAAAAACCGTAAAGTGTGGGTTCGAATCCCACACCCTCCGCCAGGGGTTAGCGACAGAACTGCCGGTGTCGTACCGACAGAACTCTGGCGGTGACCTGTCTTTGAGTATGGTGGCGGGGTCTGACATTGGTGCTGGTCGCCGTGTGGCCGGGTTTAAGGGCGCCGGTGGTCGGCTTGCAGCGCTTAGGGCGGGTCTGGGGCGTGCCTGGCCGGGGTAGGGCGGTGGTGGCGCTGGGGGCTGCGCGCCTGTTAGCCGTCTGGGTGGTAGTCGCGCAGGCTGGTCCGGCGCCGCCGTGCCCGCTGGGTGATGCGGGCCTTGTCGCGGGCGGTGAGGGCCCGCCAGGCGCGGATTTTGCGGATGTTGGCGGCCATCAGCAGCAGCGCGGTGAAGACCGACTGGGCGGCGATGCCGCGGACGCGGCGCCGTGCGGGCTGGGCGAGGGCCTCGTGGGCGGGGTCTTTGGCGTAGCCGTTGAGGCCCTCGATGGTGTTGCGCAAGGTGGCGTACCGCGCGTGCCAGGCCGGGCTGCCGTAGGGCAGGTCCTGGCGGTAGCGGGCGCCGGTACCGGGGGCGATGGTGATCGCGGTCTGGGTGCAGAGCCTGGGTGGTTCGGGCGGGGGCTGCAAGACCTTGGGACGCCCGTCGCGGGGTGACAGCGAGGCCTGGCGCAGCGGGCAGATCAGCCGGGGGCGGTGGCCGGCGGCCGGGCAGGACAGCCGCTGGTAGCCGTCGGCGTCGGGGCCGTCCTTGTGCTTGAGCTGGTAGGGGCAGCGGGCGGCGATCTGCTGGTCGTACAGGTCGCGGGTGATGGCGTGGTCGCGCAGGCCGGTGGTGGCGGTGATCAGCGGCCCGGGCAGGGCGGGGCAGTACCAGGTTCCCTCGACCAGGATGGCGCCGCCGGTATTGGCCTGGATGCCGAGCTGGTCTGCCCGGTAGTCCATGACCGGCCGGTAGCCCAGGGCGCGTGCGGGCAGCTGGAATCGCCCGGGTAGCGCAGCGGTGTAAGCACGGTCGTAGCCGAGCCAGCCGGCCTTGTGCCCGCGGGCGGCGGCAGAGGCCAGGACCCGGGTGCCGGTGCCGCCGGGGTCTTCGCCGGGCCGGGCCAGCGCCAGGCCGATGGCGAGATCGGGATGCGCGGGCGGCGCGCCGGGCGGCCGGGCCGTGGTGGCGATGGTGGCCTCTAGCGCCCAGGCGATCTTCCGCAGCGGCTTGCCCTTGTCGTCCTCACGCTCGCGGTGGTCGCCTTCGCGGACGTACCAGCCGCCGTCGGGGTCGCTGGCCGACAAGCCGGTGCGCTTGGACGGGCCGCGGGAGAACAGCGGGACCGGGGTGGCGTCCAGCCCGGTGCAGCCGTCGTAAGCCGCGCGTTCTTCGCCGGTGAGGGCGGAGATGCTGGCTTCCAGCAGCGCGTTGATGAACGCCTCCAGCCGGCCGCGGGCCGCTTCGGCCTGGCCGGGGGTCATCGGCCTGGCGCGGGCCTTGAGGTCCTGCTCGGTCAGCCGCCGGTTCTTCGGTAGCGGCGAGGGGTCCATGACCGAGCAGATGGCGCCGAAGCAGTAGCGGACCCGGCGGTAGGCGGCCTGGAAGGCCCGCTCGGTGGCGGCGGTGCCGGGGACGCCGAGCAGCCTGCGGGAGGCCGGCGAGAGCTGGCAGAACAGCAGCCGGGTGGCGCTCGGTGAGGAACAGCGGCCGGTCATCCAGGGCCAGGCACAGCAGGGCGGTGAGCACGGCGCGCGACCGGCAGCGGGCGGCGGCGCCCGGTGCGGTGGGCCAGCGCGGCCTCGATGACCGGGGCCTTCCCGCTGCGGTCGATAAGCTCAGCGGCGAAGGCCACCAGCTGGTCCTCGCTGGCCCCGGCCCCGGCGGGCGGCAGGCCCAGCCCGCCGCTCACTGCGTGCGCTCCGCAAGCCAGCGGGCCCGCAGCGCCGCCTTCGACGCGCTCAGGCCGGCGACGTGGCGGGCATAGCGGGCCAGCGATTCCGGCCCGGTGATCCCGCTGATCGCCAGCAGGACCGGGATCGGGGTGCCGGCGGCGAGGTGGCCGCAGATGAAGCTGGCCCGGCACCGGCCCGCCGCCAGCCTGGGCGCGGCCGGGTCAGCGGCCAGCCGCGCGGCGAAGACATTGACGAAATTCTTATAGCCGCGGTCCGCCGGGCCGGGACAGAACACGAACTCCCCGCCCGCCGCGCGGGCCAGCTGCCAGCGCCCGGCCCGCGTACCGCGCCGCGACGGGCACCGTGCGGGGCGCCGGGCCGCCGGTGACGCGCACGATGACCTGACCGCCGGCCCGGACGACATCGGTGCCGCGCAGCGCGGCCAGCTCCCCGGGCCGCAGCCCCGCCCCGATCCCGAACACCACCATCGCCAGCGCCGAGGCGCGCCGGGCCGGGTCACGCTGCGCGCGGGCGACCGCGGCCAGCTCCGCCCGCTCCGCCGCCGGGTACGGCGCGGGCGCCCGGGCGCCCGGAAACGGCGTCGCCCGGCATCCCGGCGTTTCGTGCACCGGCGCGGCCAGCTGATACAGCACCGACCGGTAGGTACCGCGGGTGGAGGACGCCAGGCCCGCGCAGCCTCGGACGCAGAACGCCTCGACCACGTCATAGTCCAGCAGCCACCGCGGCGACGCCGGGATCCCCTGGCCCGCCGCGAACCTCGCCAGGCCCGCCAGCACCGACCGGGCCCGCGGCCGCTCCCGCGGCGCCATCACCGCCGCGTCCACCAGCGCGTCCTGCCACGACCTGGCCGCCGTCATGGCTGCCCGCCTCCGCCCAGCATCTAATGACAGCCTAGATACTGGCAGGCCCGGAACCGGGCAGGCGCGCGGGACAATAACCACATGGCCGAAGACCTGCCCCAGCTGCGCCGCCGTCACCAGGCGCTGGCCGCCCGCCTCGGCCAGGTCGGCTTCGCCGTCTCAGGCAGCCTCACCCGCCGCTACACCACCTGCGGCAAGCCCGGCTGCCGCTGCCAGGCTGACCCGCCCCAGCCGCACGGACCCTACTACCAGCTCACCCGCAAAGTCACCGGCAAGACAGTCACCACCCGGCTCACCGCCGGCCAGGCCGCCCGCTACGCCGAATGGATCGCCAACCAGCGCGAACTGCGCCGCCTGATCGCCGAGATGGAACAGATCTCCCGCCAGGCCGCCGAGCTAATCCTCAGCAAACCACCCGAAACGGGCAAAACGCCGGGAGATCAGCCCGCTTAACACGGGAACCGCGCCCCGCCAGCAACCCGTAACCCATGGTCAGCGAGTTCTGTCGATGGCCCGCCCAGCCCAGCCCAGCCCAGCTGATCTGCTCGGATGCGAGACCAAGCGCCCAGTGCGGAGATCTCCGGATCACCGCGCTGCTCCGAGTGGAACGCCAGTGGAACACTCGTTCATGATCCCGCCTGCCCGTCCACCAGCCGGGCGACCTTTCGGCGGTGGGGTGGGGACGATCCAGCGACAAGTGCGCGACGGCCGGCGCTTTCGCGCGGTGAAGGTGGCGCTTGAACCGAGATCGCTCGAGCGCTCGCTGCGAGAACTGGGCTGGGTGATTGAGGTCAAGCCACTGGCTGGCCCGTTCTTGCCAGGGCTCGGCGGACGAGCCGGCTAGCGCGCCACGCGGTAGCGGAGGTAGACGACTCCCGAGCTGAAGGTGCGGGTCTCGACGAGTTCGAGATCCACCCGGCGCTCGCGCTGGGGAAAGAACGGAATGCCACCGCCAACCAGCACCGGGTAGACCCTGGCCCGGTACTCGTCGATCAGACCCAACGCGGCCGCCTCGGCGGCGAGAGTCGCGCCGCCGATCGCGATGTCGCCCTCCGCCGGCTCGGCTCGCAACCGCTCGATCTCCTCCGCCAGGCCGCCGGAGGCCAGGCGGGCATTGCCCTGCACCGCCGGCAGCGTGGTGGAGAACACCACCTTTGGGAGCGGCTTCCAGATCGCGGCCCACTCGAGCATTGAGTCGTCGAGCGATGGATCCTGGTCGGCGGTCTCCCAGTACAGCATCGTCTCGTACAGCCCTCGTCCCAGCAGGTGGACGCCGACCTCTCGTATCTCGTCGGTGACGAAGCGAAAGACCTCCTCGTCGGGCGCCGTCCAGCCGAAGTCGCCGTCCGGCCCGACGATGTAGCCGTCAAGTGAGACGCCCATCGAATAGGTCACGCTGCGCATCAGAAGTCCTCCTCGGTAACGGGTTCGACAGTACGACCGCCGGACGCCGCAGAACTCATCGTGGCTCGCGGGACAGGGCAAACGTTGCCGGTTACGGCACTAGTGACCGTCACGTTGCCGTGCGCAGCGCTGCCTGGCACATTTCGGGCAGCGTGTTCTCGGCTACCTTCGCGGCCAGCCGCACACCGATGACCGCGAGCGCGAAACCGTACGCGGCGGCACATGGCAGCATCACCCCGATCCGGATCGCGTCCGGCCCGTTCGCAGCCAGCACGGCACCGACGATCACCGGCGCGGCCAGCACCGCGGTGCCCGCCAGGGTGAGGAGGCCGCCAAGCCGGTAGCCAGCGTAACCCGGCGCGGCCACGAGCACAGGAGTGCCGACCCGCTTGACCATCGGGTAGGGCAGCGCCGCAGTGAACAGGTCGCCCAGCCCCAGGGCGGCACCGATCCCGGCCAGGACGACCGGCGTCGCCTCGACTCCCATGCCGGGATCGCCGGCCACGGCGGCCAGCGCGAAGCAAACCGCGACGACCAGCGGAGCCCCGATGACGCACAGCACGAGGTTCTGGCCTGAGAAGTAGGCACGCAGGTCGCGACCGCGGCCCAGCGCCGTCGCCTCGAGGACGAACGCCGGTCCGGTCAGCCCGGCCGAATTGGCGTGGAGGATGCCCACGAACGCGGTGCCGAAGACCGCGCTTGCGAGGATGACCGCGGGATGATGTTTGTGGCCGAAGACCGAGCTCGCAGAGGGCGCGGCCGTTATCACCGCGACGAGCGCCCAGTAGACGAGCGACGGCGGCTCGCGGCGCTGGTAGAGCCAGAACCTGGCGGCGACCGTGCCGCGCAGGCCCAGCCCGGCCAGCGGCAGCCTCGTGCCGCGGACCCGCGACGACTGAGTAGTCGTGTCGGCGGTAACCAGAGCCCGCCCGAGCGAGCGGACCCACAGCCAGACGAAGACGACGATGACCGCGGCCAGAGCCCCCAGGCGGGCGAACGCCATGCCGGGACGACCGTCGGAGGCATCCTGGATGGCGTGCGCGGCCAGGCCTGGCGGCAGCCAGCGCATCCACGAGTCGAAGCCGGTGAAGCTCGCGGCGGTGATCTTGCCCTCGCTGACCGCCTTCGGCACCACCTGAGTGAAGAACTCATACAACGCGAACAGCGGGATGATAAGGAACGCGGCCAGGTCCCGGCCCCGGCGCGAGCGAAGCAGGCTGGCCAGGGACGTCGTCACGAACCGGGACAGGGCGATGCAGAACAGAACCTGCAGCACCACCGCGACCACCGCGACGATAACGCCGAACGCGCCGCTGGCCAGGCCGACCGTCACGCCGAGCAGGCCGATGACGTTGGCAAGCGGCCAGAAACCGGTAAACGACGCCGCCAGCAAGCCGACCGCGAGCTCCCGCGTGCGCAGCGGGTACAGCGCGAGCGTCGCGGGGTCGAGCGTGCTATCCACGCCGAAGACCATGATCGGCGCTATCAGCCAGCCGAACGCGAACACGGTGAAGATGACCGAAGTGAGCTCCACCGACGTGCTCTTACCGCGGAACCCGGCCAGGACGAGGAAGGCGAAGATCGCGAGCAGCACGGCGAACGCCGAGCTGATGATGAAAGAGATCTTCGCGGAGTCGGACGAGCGCAGCGCGTTGACCAGCAGGCGCAGCTTCAGCTGGACGAGGAGCCGAGCCACGACAGCACCTCCTTGTCGGCCGCACGCGGTCCCACCAGATCGATGAACGCCCGCTGCAGTGTCTTGCCACCGCGAACCTCGTCGATGGTGCCGGTCACCACGATCTTGCCCTTGTCGATGATCGATACGTGGTCGCAGACCTGCTCGACCAGTTCCATGACGTGACTGGAGAACAGCACCGTCGAGCCGGATCCGGCGAACCGGGTCAGCAGCCGGCGGATCGTGTGGCGGCCGGGTCGCTGGACGGGCTAGCGCTGCAGGCGTGGTCGTAACCAGACGTAGGCAGCGATTCGTGTTACATGCGATCCCAGACCGCGCCGATCGTGTCCGATTCGGCACGCCGCATGCTGGGTCAGCAGGACCCTGTCGCGGTGCACAGATCAGGCAGTTCTAGAATGGTGCCGGCAGCACAGGAGAACCTGCGCGTCGTTGACGCGTGGTCCTTCGGGCGCTGGAGGCTGCTGGCCCCGGCGCGCCGGGCACGGTTCCGGCGGGGCGGCCCCCGGCCATGCCGCCGTGGCCATCGCAGACCAGCACCCGATCTTCGCTGAAAGTACCGATCGGCGGCTCGGCTTGAGGTTGGCCAGGTCAGTGACGTTCTGGGTCCCATGCCGGCTAGCTACACTCCGGCTATGAAAGCAGCGGTCTGCACGAGGTACGGCCCGCCCGAAGTAGTTGTGATCTCAGAAGCCGAGAAGCCGGCTACGGGGGACAGCGGGCTGCTCGTCAAGGTCCACGCGACCACGGTGAATCGGACGGACTGCGCCTACCGGGCTGCCAGGCCCTTCTTCATGAGATTCCTCACCGGGCTGATCAGGCCCCGGGCGACGGTCCTGGGCACTGAGTTCGCGGGAGTGGTCGAGGCGGTCGGCAGCGGCGTCACGTCGTTCGGGGTCGGCGACAAGGTGTTCGGATACACCGAGGGCCCGTTCGGTGCTCATGCCGAGTACATGTCGATTCCCGAGGACGGTTCGCTCGCGACCATGCCGGCGAACGTGACCTACCAGGAGGCCGCTGCCAGTACCGAGGGTTCGCACTATGCCCTCGCGCACATCAGGGCGGCAAAGATCCACAGCGGGCAGGACGTCCTCGTCTACGGCGCAACCGGTGCTATTGGCTCAGCGGCGGTCCAGCTGCTGAAGAGTCTCGGTGCCAACGTGACCGCGGTCTGCGACACCGGCCACGTGGAGCTAGTCGCGGGCCTGGGCGCCGGCCGGGTCATCGACTACACGGCCGGGGATTTCACCAAGGACGAGCAGAAATACGACGTGGTCCTCGACTCGGTTGGCAAGAGCTCCTTCAGCCAATGCAAGCGGCTTCTGAAACCGGACGGAATCTACATCTCGTCGGAGTTGGGCCCGCTGGCCCAGAATCCGTTCCTGGCGCTCATCGCCCCGCTGCATGGCGGCAAGAAGGTCATGTTCCCCATTCCGAAGCATGACCAGCTGATGGTGGGGTATCTCAGGAAACTGATCGAATCTGGAGAGTTCAAGCCGGTCATCGACAGAACGTATCCGCTGGACCAGATCGTCGAGGCCTACCGGTACGTCGAGACAGGGCAGAAAACCGGCAATGTCGTCATCAGCCTCGAGGGGTTACGCTAACGGCCCGTCGTTCAGCGACAGACTCCGCGCATCCGTCCACTAGCAGACCAAGCGCCCGGCACACAGAACAGCCAGATCTGCGCACCGCAATCAGCCGCCTCGACCGACAGTGAGTTGCGCCAGAACGGCGGGGCGGCGCGCTGCGGTCGCCGGGAGGGCTAGGCGGGCAGAGGGCTGGCCGCCTAGCGTGGGGCGACGGAGGCGAGCGCGTGGGCGAGGGCGCGGATGTCGTCGCTGCTGTTGTAGGCGTGCAGGGATACCCGGATGCCGCCGGCGCGGGAGCTGGTGTGGATTTTGTGCTGGCTCGCCAGCGCGGCCTGCACCTGGTCGGCTGTGGCAGCGGGGTGCCTGAGCGAGACGATGTGCCCGCTTGCGGAACGGTCACCGGGCGCCCGGTAAGGCGCCCATCCCAGCGGCGCGGCCTGCTCGGCCAGATCCGCCGCCAGCCGGCTGGCGTGCTCGCTGATCGCCGTCAGCCCGATGCCGGTGAGCAGCTTGATCGACGTGAGCAGGCCCATGGCGGCGCTGTAGGACATGGTTGACAGCTCGAACCTGCGGGCGTCGGCGGCCAGAGAGAGTTCTTGCGGGGTGAAGTCGAATGGTGTGGCGCTGCCTTTCCAGCCAACGATCACAGGGGTGGCCGCCGCCAGGTTCTCGGTAACGGCGAGCAGCGCAACGCCGGACGGCGCGGACAGCCACTTGTAGCCGCTGCAGACCAGTGCGTCCACTCCCCAGTGCGTCATGGTGACCGGGGCGGCACCGGCCATCTGGGTCACATCGACCACCACCCGGGCGCCAACCTCTCGGGCGCGCGCCACCAGGGCCGCGACATCGACCTGGCTGCCAGTGGCGAACTGAACCGCGCTGACGCACACAACCGTGGTGCGTTCGCTGATGGCCTCGCCCAGCGAGAGCGTGAGGTCACGGGCCGGGGTGTCGCGGACCCAGCGGATGCGCATGCCCAACCGGTCATGAGCTGCCAGCCACGGGTAGGTCACGCTGGGGAAGTCGCCGGGCACCAAGACCACCTCACCCCCCGCGCTGGACAACAGCGCGGCAAGCTGGCCCAAGCCCTCGCTCGCCCCGCTCACCACCGCGATCGACGCCACCGGCGCGCCGAGTAGCCCGGCCGCGGCCGTTCGCAGCCCGTCCAAAACCCTCGCCTCGGCCCGGTCCGACAGGCGGAGGTTGCCATGCTGGGCCACCTCGGTCAAGAACCGGATGCTCGTCTCCACCGAGGTGCGAGGTATCAGCCCCAGCGAGGCCTGGTTCAGATAGGTGCAATAGGCAAGAGCCGCATACTCCCCCGGATCAATCAACGGGTCCATCAGCACCCCTTCGCTGCCATGGGGTCGCCGCCGGTTCCAGCTCTGGCCGCCGACGAGCTACCCCGGGCCGCAGGTAGCTCAGGTCAAAGCCGTGCTTCCACCGCGACCCTTCCGCCAAGCCCGCCCAAGCGCCCTTAATCGCCCTGCCGCCGCCAGTGAACACCCCGGTACGCCCTCGACTCCGTATGCGGACGTTACGTCCTCTGGCATGCCGCTCTTGATTGCATCTGGCGTCGGCAGGACGTCTGGCTGCTCTGACGTACCTCATCGCGGCAGGTGCGGGCGGATGGCTCGCGCGCACAGGCCACTCGATCGGTGGCTGGCCGGGGAGCGCTGCGCCGTCCTACTGGTGCCCGGGCCGCGGCCGGCGACCGGACAGGTCCTCCACGGCCTGCTCGATACTGACGACGTCCCGCTCGACGTCCTCCAGGTACAACCGCCCCGCGGCAATCTGACCGCCAGTGATCTCGAACAGCGACACCCCGCGCATCTCAAAGGCCTGCCCGTCGCTGCGGGTGCCCGACCAGCGCCATTCGGTCCAGGTCGTGTCACCGTCCTGGACCGACCGGCAGATCTCGGCGCAGAAGTCGGGGATCCCCGCGAGCATGGCCTCCCAGTTGGCGAGCATCTGGGCTCGCCCGGCGAAGGCCCTGCCCGGATGCGCCGGCTGCTCGCTGCGGTAGTCCTCGTGGATGAGACCGGCCACGGCATCGAGATCATGCGCGTTCACGGCCACGGCCAGCCGGTCAACAACTTCGGTCATCAGGCCCTCCCCCCGGGCTCACAGGCTATAGCGCCCAGGTGCCTGGCCATGGTCCCCGCCGTTGCGCAGGCACTCCAGCGCTTACCGGCCGCGGCCATGGCATACCCATCCCGCCCAGGCAACACCGCCCACCGTCACTTGCAGGCCCGCCGGGACAGGGCCAACGAGGCCGACGCCAACATCAACTTGCCCACCATGCATGATAAGCCGAGCTGCCTCGCCAGCATCCGTTCATGCTTGAGTGGGCGTCGGCTGCCAGCGCCGATCACCTGATCTGCGCGCGGCGCCGGCAACGCGATGGCCGGCTGTTCGCAGCCCTGCAGCGGGTTCCACCGGAAGGTGGACGGCAGGCCGCCGATGCCCTCGGGGTTGAAGATGTGCACCGCGCCGTACCGGCCGCGGAGGGCGGCGGTGTTCTCGAACAGGTCGGCCCGGGTGGTGGTGCTCACCACCGCGCCGGGATGGTCGATGATCCGGTCAGCCATCCAGCCGGCCTTGCCGCTGCGCGGCGCGGCTACCACCAGGGTCTGGTCTTCCATGCTCCCGATGACCCGGCGCCCGAGGTGGGCCCGGCCCAGCCGGACGGCGCACATGGTCCCGGGATCGCTCGAGATTCTGCAGCGCGGTGTCCTCGCCGTGTCGGTCACCGGTCTCCTGGAAAATGCCTGGCAGCGTCCTGGTGGGCGGTGGCCGCCTCCTCGAACCGTCCAGCCTGCTGCAGCGCCATGCCGAGATTGTTCAGGACCTCGGCTTCGCCGTGCCGATCGCCGGTCTTCTGGCAGATGGCGAGGTTTTGCTGGTGCGCGGCGATGGCATCCTCGAACTGCCCCACCTCCTGAAGAGCGAGGCCGAGGCGGCCGAGTGCGATGCCCTCGCTGTAGGGGTCAGCGGTCTCCCGGAAGATGGCAGCGGCCTTCTCGTAGCCGCTGATCGCCTCGTTGAACCGCTCGAGCTTCCCAAGGGCCCGTCCGACGTTATTCAGCGTGATGCCCTCGCCGTGCCGGTCGCCAGTCTCCCGGAAGATCGCAGCGGCCTTCTCCTGGTCAGCGACCGCCTCCTCGAACTGCCCGACCTCCTGCAGCGCCATGCCGAGGTGGTCCAGCGCGCTACCCTCGCCGTGCCGGTCCCCAGTGTCCCTGTAAGCCTGGACAGCTTCCTCGCACGCGGTGATCGCCTTGTCAGGCCGTCCCATCTCGCGTAGGGCGTGACCAAGGTTGGTCAACGCTGCGCCTTCTTCGTGCCGGTCGCCGATCGCCTGGAAGATGGTCACCGCGTCCTGGTGCGCAATGATCGCCTGCCCCAGCCGGAGCGCGCTGCCCTGGGCGAGGCCGAGGTTGGTCGCCACGATGCCCAGGCCGCGCTGGTCGCCAGTCTCACGGTAGATGTCCGCCGCGGCCTGGTAGGCGTTGATGGCTTCCTCGAATCGGTCCTCTCCCCGCAAGGCGTGGCCAAGGTTGGTCAACGCCGCGCCCTCTTCGTGCCGGTCGCCAGTCTCCCGGAAGATCGCAGCTGCGTCCTGACACGCGATGAGCGCTTCATCAAACCGGCGCCGCTCGGTCAAGACCCAGCCGAGCTGGGTCAGCGACTCGCCTTCTTTCTTGCGGTCGGGAATCTGGCGGGCGGCCGTGCGGCTGACGTCGAGGGTGGCCAGCCAGTCATCGAAACGCCGCCGCCGGTAAAAGTAGTGTCCCAAGTTGAGCGACAGGTCACAGGCGGCCCGGTTGCGGTCCGTGCGGGCGGCCATCGTGATCGTGGCTACCAGATCGGGCCGCTCGGCGTCTAGCCAGGCCAGGGCACCGTCCTGGCCGGTGAACTCCCCGGGCACGGCCATCCCTGGTAGCGCCTGCAGATGCTGGTCGGCGGCCTTGGCCAGGCGCAGGTAGTAGGCGAGCAGCCGGTCGCGGGCCTGCTCCCGGCCATCTGCGTCTGCGTGATCGTCAGAGAGCCGCTGGGCGTACAGGCGGAGCAGGTCATGCATCCGCCTGCGGCCCGCGCCGCCCGGAGCGGCCTCGGCCAGATGCGCGCGGGTCAGGGCCGCCAGCATCGTGCGCGCCTTGCTCACCGGCAGGTCAGCCAGGACCGCGACGATGGCGGGGGACACGTCAGGCCCGGGGTTGACCGGCAGCAGCCGGAACACCCGAGCCGAGGTTTCCTCGAGGCGCCGGTAGGACAGCTCGAACGCCGCCGCGACCGACGGCGCACCCGGCCCGCTGCCATCGTCATACTGCAGCTGTTCCAGCCGGTCCGATTCGACGGCAAGCTCATCTGCCAGTTCGGCGGCACTGATCGTCAGGTCGGCTCTGAGCAGCGCCGCGACGATCTGCAGGGCCAGCGGCAACCCGCCGCACTCTCTGGCTAGCTGCCCGGCCGCCTGGCGGTCACCGCTGATCCGGTCGTCATCGGGGCGGGCAGCCCGCAGCGCCTCATCCAGCAGCCTGATGGCCGCCTCCTCATCCAGGACCGTAACGTCTACCAGCCGCGCGTCCAGCCCGGCCAACGTGTGGCGGGAGGTCACCACCACCTTGTGCGGGCCTGTGCCGGGCAGCAGCGCCCGGAACTGCGCCTCGGAGGAGGCGTTGTCCGCGATCACCAGCACCGGATCACTGATCTGGGCGAGGGTCGACCGGTACAGACCGGCCCGCTCCTCAGCGCCAGGCGGGATGTACTGCGCGGGCACTCCCAGGGCCCGCAGCAACGCATCCAGTGCCTGAGCGGGCTCCACTGGTACTTCGTCATACCCGTGCAGGTCGATGAACAGCACACCGCCGCCGAACCAGCCATGCCGCAACGCGGCGTGGCCAGCCTGGACGGCGAGGGTCGTCTTGCCCACGCCCGCCAGCCCGGCCACCGCCGACACCACCACCGCGCCTGACGGCGCGGCCGGGTCCAGCAGCCCGACCAGCAACGCCAGCTCAGCGTCCCGGCCAGTGAAGCCCCTCACCTCGGGTGGCAGCTGCGCTAGCGCTGTCGGCGCCGCTGCCACCGCACGGGGCTCGTCCAGCCGGGCCAGCGCCTCCAGGATCTCGCTGCCCAGTTGCCGCAGCATGGCTTGAGTCTGCTGACCCTGCAGATGGGTCACGTCATCGTTCAGCTGGGAAGCCAGCGGAAACAGCGGCCCGCCGCGGGACCCGCGGGACACGATCTCCCGCAGCAGGTGAGCGGTCAGCTTCTCCGTCAGCACCGTGACCTGTAGCTCAAGTACGTCCGCTGAGGACTGCCCTGTCCCGGTCAGGCTGGCATCATCCAGGGCCGCCAGCTGCCCGGCGATCCCCGCCTGCAGCCCCTCCAGCACGGTCTCCTGCCCGGCCAGCGATGCGCCTGGTACCGGTTCGCTGAAGACCTGGCTGATCACCCGCGCTACATGCTGGGCCTGCTCCTCATCGTCTGGGCGGAACTCTCCGGCGGTGCGCTGGACCGCCGCAGTGGCAGCCGACCGCAGTGCACGTTCCTGGTCAGTGCCAAGGACCAGCGTGGTCAGCTTCTTGCGTCCCGCATCCGCGAGCAGCCCGACCAGCCACGCCGCAAGGTCGTCGGCGACGAACACCATGCCCGTCAGTCTCCCAGCCCGCACACTTCCGGCACAGCCCTGCACAGGCACTCGACGGTGAGGATGACGTCGGCCGGTGCCTTCGTATCTGGCCGAGCTTCTCGTACCTATGCACCAATCCGGGCTGCTGCGCGCCGGAGGGTGTCCCGTTCGATCCCGCATCACACCCCACGTCCCAGACGCTAAGGGCCGCGGGCCTGCCGGTGCTGGCCGACCGGGACGCCCTCGCCGATGCCGTCGCGCCGGTCACCGGCCCAGACGCGCAGGCCATGCGGCAAGCGACCCGGATGCGAGGACACCCACTTCGGCGGGCGGCCCGCCTGGCTGGACCAGATCGAGCCGCCGTTCCGAAGGGGCCTTCGGGCCTCCTGGCCGGTGGCGGAGGCCCGATCATCGCAGCCCAGGGCGATGCTGCCCGGGTCAGTCTTTCCGGGCCACTGCCACCAGGTTTCCGAACCGGGCGGGGTCGTCTGGCACGTCGGCCGGAGAGTTCGGGGCGCCACTGGGGGATGAACACCAGCCCCGGCTCGACGAGGTTGAAGCCATCGAAGAACCGCAGGATCTCGGCGTGGGAGCGCAGGTGCAGGGCCGTTGTGACGCTGCGGTTGTACACCTTCTGGACGGCATGCGCCACATCACGCTCGCCCTCGTCGGTGCCATGGGACAGCACGAGGTAGCTGCCGGGCGCGAGCGCGTCGCGCAGAGTGGCCACGATGCGGCGGGGCTCCTCAGCGTCGGCGATGAAATGCAGGATGGATACCAGCAGCAACCCGGCCGGCTGGCGGGGGTCGATCAGCCTCCGGGTGACTTCGTGGCCGAGGATCTTCTCTGGCTCACGCAGGTCAGCATCGATGACCGCGGCGTTGTCGTTGCCTTCCAGGAGGACTTTGCTGTGCGCCACGACGACCGGGTCGATATCGGCGTAGACCACCCGGGCCCCCGGGTCGGCGTCCTGGGCGACCTCGTGCACGTTCCCCTGAGTGGGAATGCCGGAGCCGATATCGAGGAATTGGCGGACGCCGACCTGGCTCAGGAACCGTACCGCCCGGCCGAGGAACGCCCGGTTGGCCCGGCCGATGAGCGGGGCGGTGGGCTCGACCGCGGCAATCGCGCGGGCTACGTCCTGGTCAGCCAGGAAGTTATGGGTCCCGCCCAGCCAGTAGTCATAGACTCGGGCGACGTTCGCCCGCCTGGTATCCACCCCTGGCGGAACCCAGCCCGGCTCCTCAGCCATCACGCCTCCTGCCTGGCATGATCTGTCGCTGTCCCGGCGCGGCCTTCAGATTCCGCTTGCTGCCCGCGGCAGGAAGGCTCATCACGCGCCAGGCGGCAGGCACGGGCGGTAAATCCGGTGAGCGCATGTACCACAGGGTAGGGGCAGGCACGGCGCGACCACGCCACCCCCGTCGAAGCCCTCCACCTCCACAGCCTCGATTACAGGGATTGAATTGTCGGGGTCTGTGTCTGCCTGATCACAGTCGGCGCGCCTACGTGATCCCACATCGCGGTCGGTCTACGCCGGGCGTATGAGGTATCCCGATGGTGGTGGCCTGACCGCTGCGGGGAGGGCGCGGCGGGAACGGGTGCGGCTGGCGGCCGCAGCGATGTACGAGCAGGACATGAAGCCGGTGCAGGTGGCCCATGAGCTGCGGGTGAGCACGAAGTCCGCCTACCGGTGGCGGCGGCGGTGGCGGGCCGGGGGCACCGCGGCGCTGGCCTCGAAGGGAGCAGGCGGGGCGGTCTGCCGGCTGGGCTCCTCCCAGCTGTCGCGGCTGCGCGCGGCGCTGGACCAGGGCCCGGCCGCCTGGGGCTGGGCCGAAGACCAGCGGTGGACACTGGAACGGGTGACCACCCTGATCGGGCGGCTGTTCCACGTGAGCTACACGCTGCGGGGCACCTCGTATCTGCTGCACCGGATCGGGTACACCCCGCAGGTCCCCGTCCACCGCGCCGCCGAGCGCAACGAGGCTGCCATCGCCGCCTGGCGGGACGTGACCTGGGTCAAGCTTCGAGGCTAGCGGCGGCGACCGGGGCGTATTTCGTGCTTCGAGGACGAGGCCGGGCAGTCCCTGCGCCCGCCGAAGGCCCGCACCTGGGCCCGCCGCGGCCAGACGCCGGTGGCCGTGGTGTCCGGGAAAGGCTCCGGGCGGGTGTCCGCAGCAGGCATGACCTGCTACCGGCCCGGTGCCCGCAGCCGGTTCTTCTACCGGATCCGCATCCACACCGGCCGCAAGGGCGAGCGCCGGTCCCTGTCCGAAGCCGATTACGCTGGCCTGATCACCGCCGCGCACACCCAGCTTCATGCCCCGCTGATCCTGTGCTGGGACAACTTGAACACCCACATCAGCGGCGTGATGCGCACCCTGCTCCAGCGCGCACCGGGACTGGCTGACCGTCGTCCAGATGCCTTCCTACGCCCCGGACCTCAACCCCGTCGAGGGCGCCTGGTCGGCCATGAAAAGCAGCCTGGGCAACCTGGGATCCTGCGGCACCCGCACCGGCTGGCCGCGATCGTCGAAGAACCGGCTCAAGCGCATCCAGTACCGGCCCGCCCTCATCGACGGATTCCTCGCCCAGACCAGACTCAGCCTCGAACCCGAACCACCGTAGAACCAGACCCCGGCCTTTCAATCCCTGTACCACTGCCAGGGCGCCGGGCGGCTGCTCATGCAGGCACTGTTCGACCTGGCCGGCAAACACCAGTGCAGCCGGGTGGAATGGACCACCGACCACGACAACACAGGAGCACAAGCCTTCTACGCCAGGCTCGGCACACCCGTGCACACCACGAAGATCTTCTACCGGGCCGAGGACACCGGCGCGGGTTTCCACCTCCCCAGCTGACCCGAAGGGCCACGCGCGGCCGCTGCCTCATGTGAGTTGCGATCCTCACCGACCCCGGAGGGCCGGCGCTGGCGTGGGGCGTGCCACCGACAGAGATGGGCACGACCACGTTGCGATCCTCACCGACGGTCAGGTCGTGCACGGCGAGCGCAAGGTGCAGCATCGTCAGGTCTCCTGCGGATCTGATGGGAGGGAAAGGGCCGGCCGGGTCATCAGGCCGGGCGTGAGGCATCCGGTCCCGGTTATCTGCGAGTGATGACGCTGAAGCGCGGGGCTCCTCAGCAGCCACGCCGAGGAGTTCCAGCAGCCCGGGCGTAGGCACGCGGTAGTGCCCGCCGATGCGGATGATGCGGCAGGGGAACTGGCCGTAGCGGGCGAGCTGGTAGGCCTTGGTGCGGCCCATGCCGAGCGCGCGGGCGGCGGTGGTCAGGTCCACCGTGGCGTGGGCGCGGAGCTGGGTGATCGTGACAGGCATCATCGGGGCCCTCCTTAAGGGTCAGGCGTGTGTAGGTTCTTGTTCTTGTTGTCCGCGCCCGAGCTGCTGACCTGGGCTGTAGCGCGGCTTCTCATCGACTTGTCCGCAAGTTCTTCTCGCCTGAGCTGTCCGGTTCTGCGGCTTGGCGTGCCTGACCTCCTGGTCAGGGCCATGGGTGTGACGGCGGCGGACAGGCCGATGAGAAATGGACATCTTTAATGAGTCCCTACAGCGTGGCTGGGCAGGTCGGCGGGACGGGTAGCGACAACGACCCCGGCCAGGTCGAGGGGATCGGTCTGGACGTCCTGGCCGGTCTGCGGGGCCTGGATGACCTGGCCGCCGCCGAGGTACATCACGACGTGACCCGGGTTGGCCGGGGTGCCGTCAGGCCCGGCGGAGAACAGCAAGTCCCCAGGCCGAAGCTGGGCCAGCGGGACCTGCGGGCCGTCCTGGCGCCACTGGAAGGTGGTCCGGGCGACGCGGATCCCCGCGGCGGCATAGGCGGCGTAAACCAGGCCGGAGCAGTCGTAGGCGTCCGGGCCGGTCGCGCCCCATTGGTAGGGCTTGCCGACCTGGCGGACCGCGAACACGATCGCGGCCGCCGCAGCGCTAGCGGGCGCGGGTGTGGTGTAGCGGGCGGCCCAGGCCAGGACGGCGATGACGTAGCCCTGGGAATGGTTGTAGGCGCTATGCCGATATCGGCATAGCGCCTACAACCACGACACCCGCTATGTGAGTGAGGTGCTGGCGCTGGCCCGGGTCTATGGCCAGGGCACCGCGGGTGCCGCGGCGGTGGGGAAGGCGGGCCTGATCGCGGTGGCGTGGGCGCTGGCCCAGGTCGGGACTCCCTATGTGGGGGGCGGGGAAACCCCCGGGGCGGGGTTCGACTGCTCCGGGCTTGTCCAGGCCGCCTACCGGGCGGCGGGGATCAGCTTGCCCCGGGTGGCCCAGGACCAGTACGACGCCGGGCCGCACCTGCCGGCGGGAGCCGTGCTGGAGCCAGGCGACCTGGTGTTCTTCGGAGCATCCACCTCCTCAGTCAGCCATGTGGGCATCTATGCCGGCGCCCAGGGCGGGCAGGTGATGATGGTCGGCGCTCCCCACACTGGCGCGGCTGTCCGGGTCGAGGCGTTCCCCGCCACGCCCGGCGCCCCCTGGGGCAGCGACATCTACCTGGGCGCCACCCGGCCCAGCCGCTGACCAGCGTTGCCGCTTGCTGATGGAACGGGATGTCCGGGGTTCGCCGGCGCGAAGGAGGTGTCAGCTGATGACACGCCGGACGAAATGCCGGGTGGCTTGCCAGAGCAGCAGGCCGGCGAAGCCGGTCATTACCGGGTAGACGACGAGCAGGCTGAGGTGGGCCTGGCTGGTGACGGCGGCGCGGAGCCCTTCGCTGGCGTAGGTGAGGGGGTCGGCGAGCGCGAGGCCTTGTACCCAGGGGATGACGTGGAGGGCGCTCCAGGGGAACAGTGCGCAGCCGAGCCACATCAGGGGGGTGATCAGGACGGCGAACAGCGCGGTGGCCAGGCGCGGGTCGATGGCGGTGCCGAGGAAGAGCCCGAGGCTGGCACACATGAGCGCGGCCAGCGGCGCGAGGGTGAGCAAGACGGCCCAGTGAATGTCCACGTCAGGCCTGGCGGCGGGGATGACCATGGCGAGGGGGAAGATGACGAGCATGGCGAGCAGGCCCTGCGCGGCCCCGAGGGTGACCTTCTCCAGCGCGATGGCGGGGGCGGGCAGGGGCGCGAGGAGCCGGTCGTCGATTTCGCGGGTGTAGCCGAAGTCCTGGACGAGCGGCAGCGCGACGGCGAACAGCCCCTGGAAGAGGATGACGAGGGCGAGCATCCCGGCCAGCAGCGTCGTGGCGGTTTGCGTGGCGTCGCTGGCGGAGCCGTGTGCTATCCGCGGGCTGATGTAGCCGAGCACGAACACGAACAGCACCGGCTGGATGATGGTGCGGGTCAGGAAGTCGGCGGGCTGGGTGCGCAGCACGGTGAGGTCACGGGCGAGCAGCGCGGCGAACGCCGCGGTGGCGGCGGCCGCCGGTGAGCGCTGCGCTGCGGTCATTGCTGGTGCGGTCATGACTCGCGCAGCTCCTTGCCGGTTAGCTGGATGAATACCGTTTCCAGGGTCGGCGGGTCGACGCGGACCTCCCGCAGTGCGATGTGGTGCGCTTGGGCCGCGGCGAGGATGGCCGGGAAGATCGCCTGGCTGTCCGCGGCGCGGACGGTGAGCATGACAGCCTCGCCACGCGGGCGCGCGTCGCGGACAGCAGGGATGCTGTCGGACAAGGCATCGGCGAGGGCCGCGGGGCCGGTGCCGTCCGCGCTGACGGTGACGACCGTGTCCGCCTGGATTGAATGCTTGAGCGCGGCGGGTGTGCCGAGGGTGAGTAGCCGGCCGTGATCGATGATCGCGACCCGGTCGGCCAGTTCGTCGGCCTCGGCCATGTCGTGGGTGATGAGCATGATCGTCTGCCCGGCGGCGCGCAGCCCGGTGATGATGCCGTGGACGGCCAGGCGGCTTTGCGGGTCCAGCCCGGTGGTGGGTTCGTCGAGGAACAGCACTTCGGGCTGGTGCATGATCGCCCGGGCGATCATCAGCCGCTGCGCCATCCCGCCGGACAGCTCATCGATGCGCTTCCCGGCGGCGGGGCTCAGGTTCACCCGCTCCAGCAAGCTGTCTGCGGCTGTTCGCGCGCGGGCGGCCCGCATCCCGAAGTACCGGCCATGGAAGACCAGGTTGTCCCGCACGCTCAGCCTGCGGTCCAGCGTGTTGCGCTGCGGGACCACGCCGATGTGCCGGTGCACGGCCGCGGGCGCCGCAACGACATCGACCCCGGCGACCAGTGCCCGCCCCGCGGTCGGGCGCACGCTGGTGGTCAGCATCCCGGCCGTGGTCGACTTCCCCGCGCCGTTGGGACCGAGCAGGGCGAGCACCTCACCACGGCGCACGCCGAGGCTGAGATCTGTCACGGCCGCAGTGCCGCCGGGGTAGATCTTTGCCAGGCTCTCGGTCCGCACGGCCAGCTCGGGCTCCGGCACTGGCTGGACCGCGTCGCAGCGTGTCATCACCGGGACTCCCATTACTGCGAGCCTCCAGCGAGCGCCTGCCTGGTCCGCGCGGTCAGTTCGCCCTGGTCTGCGCCGGCCAGGGCCAGTGCCCGGGGTACCGTCCCCGCCTGCGCGCCGAGCACGCCAAGCAGCAGGTGCCCGGGCCGGATCTGGCGCTGCCCGGCGGCAGCCCGCAGAGCTCGCTGGAGCACCAGTTTGCTGGACGCGCTCAGCCGCGCCCGGCGTGCCGGATCGGGACTAGGCCGCGGCAGCCCGCCGGGCGGCAGGACAACCCCGGCCACGCCCAGGCTCTGGCGCATCTCGCGGTCCAGGGCAGCACTGATCGCCTCATGGTCCAGGCCGGCCGAGGTGAGCACCTGATAGGCCTCGGTGCCCTGCGCAGACGCCAGGGCCAGCAGCAGGTGCTCCGCCTCTACCGCCGGCGAGCCCGCCGCCTCGGCCTCTTTCTCCGCCTGCCTGACAATCGTGCGAGCGTGATCGGCGAACCGGGTAACCATCATCGTCTCCTCAAAGTGACGCCGGCGGCGATGAGCCGCCGGGCGTGCTTCTTGTGAACCGCCTGCCGGGTAACACCCAGCGCCTCGGCGACCTGCGGCCAGCTCCAGCCAGCCCGCATCGCCCGCTCGACGGCCACGTCCTCCAGCTGATCCGCCAGGCGCCGCAATGCCGCGACCGCGGCAAGCCCGTCGCCAGGATCGCCATCCGCCGGAATCTCCATCGCCTGCATGCAAGCAACTTTAGTTGACAACAGCGAAGTAGTCAACCAAAGTTGCTTCAGGAGGGCTCGATGCCTGGTCTGGATCGCCGTCAAGCAGGGCGGGATCAGTCCCAGGCCTGGCACTAGCCGGTAAGGGAGACAGCGATGCCCAAGGCAGCGACCGGCAGCGGCGAGGTGCGGGTGGCGGGCCCGCTGGCCCCGCTGGCCGCCGGGTTCAAGTCCGCGCTGATCGATGCTGGTTACAGGTCCTGGCGCCGGCATCTGCATTTGATGGCTCACCTGAGCCGGTGGCTAGAGGGCCGGGGGCTCTCAGCGGCTGACCTGGGCGGAGAACTGGCCGGGGGATATCTCGCTGCCCGCCGCGCCGCCGGTTACAACTGGTTGTGCTCGCACCGGGGCCTGGCGCCGCTGCTGAGCTTCCTGGCCGCGCAAGGGCTCCTGGGGACGGGTGAACCGGGGCCAGCCTCGGCGGCTGAGATGCTGATGGCCCGTTTCGGCCGCTATCTGCACGATGAGCGGGCACTGAGCGCTTCGACCGCCGGCTTGTACCTGAAACGGGCGAGGCGGTTCCTGGACCGCTGCGCCGCCGACGGCGATGTCGCCGCCCTGACCGCCGGCCAGGTTACGGGGGCGGTGCTGGCCGAGTGCGGGGCTGTGTCGGCGGCTCCGCGCAGTACTTCGTCACCGCGCTGCGCTCGTTCCTGCGCTTTGCTACCTGGAAGGGCTGACCGGGGCGGACCTTTCCGCCACCGCCCTGGCAGTGACCGGGCGGCGCCCGTCGCGGCTGCCCAGGGGGATGAGCCGCAGCGATGTCCAGGTCCTGCTCGGCTCCTGTGACCGGCGCCAGGCCACCGGGCAGCGCAATTACGCCATCATGCTGCTGCTGGCCCGCCTGGGGCTCCGCGCTGGCGAGGTCGCGGCGATGCGGCTGGAGGACATCGACTGGCGTGCCGGCGAGCTGGTGGTCCATGGCAAGGGCCGCCGCGAGGATCGCCTTCCCCTGCCGGCCGATGTCGGGGAGGCCATCGCTACCTACCTGCGCCGGGGCCGGCCTCGCACCTCCCGGCGGGAGGTGTTCGTGAGCGTGTGCGGCCCGGTCAAGGGCCTGGGTTACATGGCGATCTCCGACATCGTGCGCCGCGCCTGCCAGCGAACCGGAATTGAGCCGGCCGGAGCGCACCGCCTTCGCCACGCCCTGGCAGTAGACATGGTGGCCGCCGGGGCGTCGCTGCCCGAGATCGGCCAGGTCCTGCGCCACCGGAGCGTATCGGCGACCGCCGTCTACGCCCGGGTGGACATCGACCTGCTGCGCACCGTGGCGCAGCCCTGGCCGGCAGGGACCGCCCGGTGAGCGCCCTGGCCCGCCACGCCGAGGACTACCTGCGGCTACGCCGGGCGCTGGGGTTCAAGCTCACCCGCCAGGGCGACGAGCTGGCCCAGCTAATCAGATTCTGCGAAGCCGCCGGCGCCACCGCGCTCACCACCGACCTGGCCATCACCTGGGCACGCCTATCCCAGGGGGCCCTCGCCTTCCTCGAAGCCCTATGACCACCCGCCTTCCCTTCCATCAGCAAGCGGCAACGCTGGTCAGCGGCTGGGCCGGGTGGCGCCCAGGTAGATGTCGCTGCCCCAGGGGGCGCCGGGCGTGGCGGGGAACGCCTCGACCCGGACAGCCGCGCCAGTGTGGGGAGCGCCGACCATCATCACCTGCCCGCCCTGGGCGCCGGCATAGATGCCCACATGGCTGACTGAGGAGGTGGATGCTCCGAAGAACACCAGGTCGCCTGGCTCCAGCACGGCTCCCGCCGGGCAGGTGCGGCCCGGCGTCGTACTGGTCCTGGGCCACCCGGGGCAAGCTGATCCCCGCCGCCCGGTAGGCGGCCTGGACAAGCCCGGAGCAGTCGAACCCCGCCCCGGGGGTTTCCCCGCCCCCCACATAGGGAGTCCCGACCTGGGCCAGCGCCCACGCCACCGCGATCAGGCCCGCCTTCCCCACCGCCGCGGCACCCGCGGTGCCCTGGCCATAGACCCGGGCCAGCGCCAGCACCTCACTCACATAGCGGGTGTCGTGGCTGAACGCGAACACCGCCCGCGGCAGGTCCCTGCCGCCGGCGGCGCCGTTCGCGCACAGGTCCCGGGCCGCCGCATACACCGCGTCGGCCGGGTCATACGGGCCCGGCGGGCTGACCCCGCCGGGCGGGACCGGCCAGTCATAGGCGGCGAAGGTGGCCGGCAGGAACTGCATCGGCCCCTCCGCGCCCGCCGGGTTGGCACCCGAACGCACACCCGGCAGCATCGAGGTGCCGTTACCGGACTCGACCGTGCCGATCCCGCCAGCACCGTCCACGGCAGCCCCGGGCAGGTGACCGCCGCCTTCTCATACAAGCGGAGCATCCCCGCGGGGATGGCCGCCGTGGCCGCAGCGCCCAGGGAGACGTCACCGCCGCCCAGCAGCGAGGCGACACCCGCCCCCGCCGCACCGGCGGCCAGCACCACCATCAGCACCAGCCCAGCCACGGCGATCCCGCCAGCACGGATCCCGCTCACCCGCACCCGCCCAGGCCCACCGTTATGCCGACCCCACCAGCCCCCGACCCCGGCAGCCACCAGGGCTTCCCGCCCCAGGTCGGCATAACCAAAAGGTCGGCACAATAAGCGAAAATCGCCTGCCGGATTCCCGTGCTGGTTCCTGCGCCGGCGCCGCTGGCGCACAGCATGGCGGCGGCAGTGAAGATCGCGTCCGCCGGGTCATACGGGCTCAGCGGGGCGGCCGGATCGGCGTTGACCGCGTACTGGGCGAAGGTGGCAGGCTCGAACTGCATCGGGCCTTCGGCGCCAGCATGGTTCGCGCCGGAGTGGACGCCGGGGGCGGCCGACTGGCCGTGGTCGCTTTCGGCCGTGCCGATGGCGGCGGGAATGGTCCAGGGCAGGCCGCGGGACACGTGCGCGCGGCGGCCAGGTAGAGCGCCAGGTAGGCGGGCGGGATGGTATCGAGGGCCAGGATGCTCGGGCCACCGGCCAGGCTGGTGGCCACCTGGCTGGCCGGTGGCGTGGCGGTGGCGAGCAGCAGCAGGGCGAGCGGAAGCACGATCGCTACTGCGGCAGCTGCGGCGAGCGGCTTGGCCATGAGGGCTGCTCTTCCTGCGTCAGGATCCGGCGGGTATCACCGGGGCCAGCGGCCTCCCAGTGCGCAGCCCATGCAACTGGCCGCCCTGACGTGCGGAAAGACGGCAATAGCCGTCAATGACGACTTCTCCTCACCTGCTCCGGGAAGGGCCGCAACGGCGGCAGACCGGTAAGCGGCACAAGGACGGCTGCTGCCAGGCTCGAGAACACAGCCGGGGCCAGGCGCCGGAATCCGTGGAACGGATGGTCAATAGTCCTCAGGTGAGCGGAAACGCTCATGTCCGCGCCGCGCTGCGGTGATCATCAGAGCGGGCCGGCACGGGCTCTGCAGCGTGACCGGGCGGCTGCCGGGCCAGCACAAGACGACCCAGCCGCATGCCCTGCCAGCACCCTCTGACCTGACGAGCGGCCACGATGGGCGGGAAACACCGTCGGCGTGAGGACGAGAGGGAGGCGCCGGGTAATGGGCTATGACACCGAGACTGCCGGGCGGGTGCGGCGACTGCTGTCCAGCCGGGACGATGTGACAGAAAAGAAGATGGTCGGCGGCCTGTCGTTCCTGGTGGGCGGCAACATGTGCTGCGGCGTCACCGGCACCGCGCTGATGATCCGGGTCGGCGCTGAGGGCCGCGAGCAGGCGCTCGCCGAACCGCACGTGCGGCCAATGGAGTTCGGCGGCCGGGCCGTGTCCGGCTTCGTGTGCATCGACCCGGCAGGCTTTGCAGATGATGATGCGCTCACCAGATGGGTCCAGCGAGGACTCGATTTCGTCCACGGCCTCCCGGCGAAAACGGCCGGCACGAGCAGACCGCCAACGGAACCGACACCGGGATGAAACGCGCCATGCGGCTACTTACGGCGGAGTACTCCTCGGCCTGCTCGGAACTGCCGCCATCGTGGCGGCCTTTGCATGGCCACCGACCTGATCCGGACCAGGCACGTGGCGGTCGCCAAGGTCTCGTCGGCAGCTAGAAGCGGAAGCTCAGCGTGGCAGTCCGCAGTGAGTACGGCCGGAACGCGCTCCGGTTCCGCTATGGCCGGCTGGCCTGCACGGGTATCGTTCATGGCCCCGGAGGGTCCGCAGGCAACTTTTGGGGACTGCCACCGGCGGCCCTCGAACGGAGCTCGCATGATCACGCTCGTCCCGCTGTGCACGATGACCTTGACAGTAAGCAAGCCAGTAGATGCTGGGAACACCCCTGCTGGGCGGCGCATGGCCGTCGAGATCGTCTCAGCGACCGTGTCGGGGCGGCTGGCCGGCGGTCTGGCCGGAGGGGGCAGCGCCGACTGGTTCACCATGACCGCTGGCGGGCTCATGTTCCCCGATGTGCGCCTGGCCATCAGGACTGGCGAGGACGCCATCGTGTTCGTGCGCTATTGCGGGCGGCTCCGGTTCGTACCGGGCCAGGAATCAGTCGCTCTCATCGCGGCCGTGTTCGAGACCGGGGATCCCCGCTACCAATGGCTCAACGACATCCAGGCGGCCGGCAAGGGCATAATGTCCGCTGACCTATCCAGGATCGACTACGAGATTTATGAGCTCCAGTAGTCACAATGGACGCAGTCATGCTCAGCATCCGGCTCCCGTCCTTGGTGCTAGGAAGATCACACACGCGTGGGACCGAGGAGCACCGGGCAGCATTGCCTACGTCGCACCATTGGTCATGAGAGTGCGCATTGAGCCGGCAGAAGGACCAGATATCGAAGTCCTTGACGCCGTTTTCTCGTTCACATAGTGCAGGGCAGCGCCCTGGCACAGCGCCCCGCCCAACGGACGACCGGCATATCGTCCGGAGCCGCTCGGATTCCGCCCGAACAGCTCGGCCTCTGCGTCGGCGGCCAGCACGGCTTTGACGTCGGCCTCTCCTGATCTATGCCAGGAGGCGTTCGAGGCGGGTCCGGGCTTGGGTCCCGATAGCCCGGTAGCCCTGGCCGCCCGCGCCAACCTCGGCCGCTGGACCGGGAAGGCGGGAGATGCGGCTGCGGCGCGTGATCAGCTTGCCGCGTTGCTGCGTGTCTACGAGCGGGTGTTCGGCCCGCATTACCGCGAGACCCTGGCGACCGTCCGCGCCAGCCTCGCCTACTAGCCTCCGGTATTCAGCACGGATCGCGGGTTAGGCGGTAGCGAACTTTCGCCTGCCCTATGACCTGGTGTTTTTTGGTTTCGTGCCTGGTGGCAGCCGCGGTGGCAGCGCACCTGACGGGTGCGGAGGCCCGGTAAGCCCGTGATGCGCCGGGATGGCGTTTTAGCGGCGAAGAGCGCCCCAGTGCTGGGAGATTACGCGGTAACCACACCTGTAATTTCCAGACCGGAGCGCTCTTCGCGATGAAGGATACGTCCTGGGATCATGCCCTGGAGGTCACTGCCGACGGGAACGGCCTGGTCGGCCACGGCGGCGGGATCCTGCTGCGCAAGCTCGCCGACCAGAGCGGCCTGACTGCCGCGCTCGACGCCGCGCTGACGCAGAGGGGGGCGTCCCCGCAGGTCAGCCGGGGCGTGGCTCTGGCGTCCACGGCGATCGCGATCGCGATGGGCGCGACGGCGATGGCTGACATCGAGGTGCTGGGCCAGCTCGCGCCCGTGCTCGGGGCGGTACCGAGCGATTCCACGGTCCGCCGCACCCTGAACCTGGCCGACGACCGGACGATGACGCGGATCGCGCAGGCCAGGGCCAGGATCCGCAAGCACGTGTGGAAGCAGCTCGATGATGCGGCCGGGTTCCCGTGGCTGTCCGTCGCGGGGAAGGAACTGGCAGGCTGGACGGTCATCGACATGGACGGCACCCTGGTCACCGCGCACTCCGCCAAGGAGGGAGCGGCTCCCACCTGGAAGAAAGGCTACGGCTTCCATCCACTTGGAGCGTGGTGCATGAACACGCGCGAGTGCCTGGACATGAAGCTCAGGCCCGGGAACGCCGGCTCGAACACGTTCTCTGACCATAAGGAAGTGCTGGATGCGGCCCTGAAGCAGGTTCCCGCGGGCCTCCGGCGGAAGGTCATCGTCCGCATCGACGGCGCCGGGGCGAGCCACGACCTGGTAAAGCACCTGCTCACGCTGTCCTCGCCGCGCAAGACCCTGCTGTTCACCTGCGGATGGACCATCACCGCGAGCGACGAGGCCGCCATCATGGAAGTGCCGGAGCCCGCGTGGAAGCCCGGCATCACCCAGGACGGGGACATCGAGGACGACAAGGAGGTCACCGGGATCACGCACCTGCTGGCCAGGGCAGGGAACTGGCCGGACGGGCTGCGGTGGGTCGCCCGCCGGGTGAAGCCGTCGCGCCGGCACCTGAAGAACCTCACCGCCTACGAGAAGAAGACCGGCTGGAAGTACTCCATCACCTGCACGAACATCCCGGACTCCGGCATACAGGGGGTAGCGGGCAGCCACCACCCGCAGTACATCGATGTCGTCCACCGCGACCACGCCACCGTCGAGACCGACGGCGTCCGCACCGCGAAAGCGATGGGACTGCGGAATCTCCCGTCGAAAACCTGGCAGGTCAATAAGGGCTGGGTGCTCGCCGCGAACATCGCCGCCGACCTCACCGCCTGGGCCCGGCTCCTCGGCCTCTACGACCAGGACGACCTCAGGGACGCCGAGCCGGACACGCTCCGCTACCGGATCTGGCACCTCCCCGCCCGCCTGGTCCGCCACGCCCGCAAGCGGACCCTCAAGATCAGCCCCGACTGGCCCTGGAAAGAGGCGTTCCTCACCTGCTGGCAGCGGCTCTGCGCACTTCCCGCACCCAGCTGATCAGCAGAAACCATCCCAGCTACACGGAAGGAGGACCACCCCGGCGCGGTCGGAGCCGGCGCACACCCGGGCACACCGGGCAGTCGCGCCTGCCGGCCCCCCGAAGCTAAACGGACACGAAGATCAAAAACAGGCACCAGCACAAACAGTAACCAGGCACGACGCACCTGACTCATTGAGGCTAGACCGAGCAAAGCGGAAGATGACGCCGGGATCGTGTGAAGTAGCCGCGGCTAGTTCTCCCGCATAGTGAACCTGGTAGTAGATCCAGGTTTGCGCGTTTTATTACCGGACGACCATCAGACCGTGACTCTCAGGGTTCGCGAAGGGAGCAATCAGTGCTTCCAGAATTGTTGTTTAACCAAAAGCAACTAAAGCGGCTATTTGGTGGCTAGACAGGAAACACTTCTGGAAGGACTATGACGAGTGAGGCACCTGGCTACGGGTTTGCACGGCGAATATGTGTACTAATAGTATCTCTTTCGGAGCAAGTCATGTCTCTAGCGCTTCAGCCGGAACCGCGCACGGCGCAGCCGCCGGTCATCACCAGTGCCACGTCCGCCGGCGGCAAAGTCGGGAAGCCCTTCAGCTACCGGATCAAGGCGACGGGCCGCCCGACCAGTTTCGGCGCGACCGGCCTGCCGGCGGGGCTGTCCCTCGATACCTCGACCGGGATCATCTCGGGCACGCCGACGGAGCCCGGGATCTTCAGCGTCCAGCTGTCGGCGACCAATGCGGCCGGGACGGGCACAGCGACGCTCACCTTCTCCGTCAAGGTGGGGCCGCAGCCCGTCATCACTAGTGCCACGTCCGCCGGCGGCAAAGTCGGCAAGCCCTTCAGCTACCGGATCAAGGCGACGAACCACCCGACCAGTTTCGGCGCGACCGGCCTGCCGCCCGGGCTGTCTGTCAACCCCTCGACCGGGGTGATCTCGGGCACGCCGGCCGGCGCGGGACCTTCAGCGTTCAGCTGTCGGCGACCAACTCGGCCGGGACGGGCACGGCGACGCTGGCCCTCACCGTCACCACGCCGATCTCCGGCGAGCCGCCCGCGTTCGTGGCGCCGTCGGCCCAGCCCGCCCGGGCCGACTTCCAGGCTGCGTGGGTCCCGCCACCGGTCAGCCCGACCCCGCCTCCCGTGCCCCCCGCCTCGCCGCCCGCCGCGGCGCAACCCACACTGGCCGACCTCGGACGCCAGCTCCAGGAGATAGGCCATCAGCTTCTCGCGCTTCAGGCCGGATTCCAGCCTGCGTGGGTCCCGCCACCGGTCAGCCCGACCCCGCCTCCCGTGCCCCCCGCCTCGCCGCCCGCCGCGGCGCAACCCACACTGGCCGACCTCGGACGCCAGCTCCAGGAGATGGGCCCTCAGCTTCTCGGCGGCGCAGGCGCCCCCCGGAAAACCGGGATCGTCGCGGCCTCCGGCATCGTCATGCAAGGGCTGCTCAGCATCGTGGCCATGACCGAGGAGACCGGCAACCCGAACGGCGGCGGCGCCAGCCGTTCATGACCCCGATCTGCGTGGTAATTCCGTCGCGGAACGAGGGCGGCAAAATCCTGCGCACCGTCCGGTCCCTGGTGGAGGGCCGGTCGAGTGCTTTCCCGCTGGAAGTCGTCGTGGTGGACGACGCCTCGACCGACGGGTCCTGCGACCGCCTCGCGGGCGCCATCGGGCCGGCCCCGAATTTCCGCCTCGTCGTCCGCCGTTTGGGACGCTGGTCGGGCATTCCGTTCGCGCGAAACCGCGGGGCCGAGGCCGCGAGTTGCCCGGTCCTCCTTATCACCGACGCGAACACGTGTTACCCGCGGAACTGGGACGAGCCGATCCGGCAGCACTTTCACCCCGGTCGGCTGCTGACGGGCACCATCGTGGACGAGGCCACGGGGGCGCGCGCCTACGGCCTGACGCTCGACCTCCCGTCAATGGGGTGGAGTGGCTGACCACTCCGCACCCGTTCGGCGGCTACGTCCCGGTGGCGACCTGCGCCTGCACTGTGATCGGCCGGCGCCTATTTCACAACCTGGGCGGCTACGACGAAACCCTGCCGCTTTACGGCGCCGCGGAGCCAGAATTCAGCGTACGGGCCTGGCTTGCCGGTTACGAGATTGTCAACGTCCCTGACCTGGTGGTCGGTCATCGCTTTCGTCCACCGCAGGAACGCAGTCGCTTTCACCAGCTGAACCAACAGGTCCTCTTGAGGAACTACGTCCGCTTCGCGTGCTCCTACCTGCCGGAAGACCTGCTGACCTGCGCGCTCGATTTTTACGCGCAGGCTCTGGACGGCGATTTCGGCCCTTGCATGGCCGAGCTGCAACGTCAGGGGATCTGGGACCGGCGCGCGCAGCTGCAGCGGGGCCTCCCGCATGACTTCACCTGGTACGCCCGGCGGTTCGGCCTGGCCGGCCCAGCGCCAGCGCCCCCGGAACCGTGGGTGCCCGTCGTACCTCGGGAGGACCTGACGCGCACGCTGGCCGTCATTCCGATCTACGGGCAGCACCACCTGACCGCAGCGCTCATTCAGGATTGCTCACGCGAGCCGGTCGGGATCGTGGTGGTCGATAACAGCGGCGACTACCAGCCGAGCGGGGCCGAAACAGTCCTCCGCCCGGGAACGAACCTGGGCTGGCTGCGGGGGAATAACCTGGCGATTGAACGGGAACTCCCTCACCGCCGCTGGGACCGCTTCGTCCTGCTGAACAATGATCTGCGGTTGTCCAAGGATTTCTTCGCCGGACTCGTCTGGACGGAGGCATCGTCGGGCGCCAGCGTCGTCGCCGCCAGCTACGACGGCTGGTGGAAGGTCCAGCGGCCCGACGAGCTAGCCAACGGCGTTTTCTTGGCCGCGACGAGCTTCTCCCCGCGTCCCACTTACGTCCCTTACGGCGCCTGCGACGGGACCTGCGTGTCGGTCCACCGGCGGGTGTTCGAGGAGGTCGGGCTGCTCGATGGCGAGTCCTTCGGCCGTTTCGGGTGGGCCGCCCACACCGACCTCTGCTTCCGCGCACGCGACGCCGGCCTCACCACGGCGATCTCCCGGGCCGCGTTCGCCAACCACCTCGACGGCGGGCGACACACCGCGCGGGTCGTTTTCGGCGCGGAATACGAAACCCTGGCCGAAGCCGAAGGCTCGCTCGGGATGGCCAGCAAGTGGGGACCCGGCTGGCGCGACTCACGGCCGGTCCCCACGACGATCCCCTGCGTGGTCTACACCGCCATCACCGGCGGGCGCGACCCGCTCGAAGACCCGCTGTTCGTGCCGCCTGGCTGGCGCTTCGTCTGTTTCACCGATTCGCCGGACGTCCGGTCACGCATCTGGGAAGTCAGGCCGCTGGCCTGGGCGAGCCCGGACGGGGACCCGCGCCGGACGGCTCGCTGGCACAAGGTCAACGCTCACAAGCTGTTTCCGGAAGACCCCGTCTCGATCTGGGCCGACGCCTCGGTGCGCGTGACGGGGGACTGGCGGCACCTGCTGTGGTATCTCGGCTCGTTCGGCCTCGCCTCATACCGGCACTATTCGCGCGACTGCCTTTACGACGAGGCCCGGGAGTGCATCCGGCTTGGCCTCGACGACCCCGCCCGCATCCTGGGGCAGGTGACCCGTTACCAGGCGGAAGGTTATCCCGAGCATAACGGGCTTCTCGAAACGACCATCCTGGTGCGGCGCCACCTCGAGCCCGGCATGATGGGCTTTGCCGAATTGTGGTGGGGCGAGATCAGCCGGGGCAGCAAGCGCGACCAGATCAGCGTCAACTACGTCGCCTGGCGACTCAGCCTACGGTTCGGCGTCGTGCGAGACACGCTCCGCTCCAGCGCATGGCTGGTGCGCGATCGCCGGCGCCGAAGTCCCGTTTAGCGATCAGCAGTTACAGCGGGCTGCCTGGCGGAAGCCAGCAATGCTGGATGCTGCAGAGGTTCTGGCGGACCTGCGGGTGCCACTGGGAAACCGGTTGGAGGGGCTGGCGGGCGATCGCGCGGGCTGCCGTACTAGCCGTTCGATGTGACTGGCAGCTCAGGGCCGGTCATTACGCAGACCGTACAGATGTGGCCATCTGTGCGGCGGGCGCAGTCCTGGCCCCGGAACGGGCTTCGCCGCTCCGTTCCGGCAGGGTAGCTGCCACAGGATTACCGGGCCTGTCATCGTGTCGCCGGCAGCGGGCAGCGCCATTCCCGGCACGATGACGCCAAGCACCATCGCACGGCAGCATAATGCGCGCGGAGCAGGCTGGGGGAGGGCCGGGCCAGCGGGCCGTCATAGATCGCGACCTGGACGTGCGGGAGAACCGGCTGGTGCGCCTCATGTGCTACGTCATGCGACACCGGCTGAGCCGCGCCCTTCACCAGCGTGACGGGCGCGACGGCGGCTAGGCCCGATCAGGTGAACCCGACGTTCAGGACGAAGTGCCCGAGCCGCAGGCTGAGGACTCCGCCGCCGGCCCAGTGCACGATGAACGCCAGCAGGATGATGGCCAGGATTATGACGACCACCCAGAAGAAGAACACGATGATGCCGGGGATGGCATACCCCGCTACAGTTCTCGCTCTAGCCACGGCCACCAGCTACCCACCGCCGCCCGACTTATTCGGCGGGTGTTTACCGGGGACGACGACTATAGACACACTCAATTCGCCATGTGAGCAAGTGACGGCTCTTGGAGTTCGGTGTATTGACGACATCATCCCAGGGCAGTTGCGGTGCCGGGGTGCTCGCCTGCTCGTATCTCTGGCCCGGCCGCTGATGCCTCCATAACTCGGGGTATGCCTGTCCTGTGTACTCACGGGAGGTGTGGTCGCTTTGACAGGCGCTGACGTGGAGCGGGTGCTGGCCGTTGTCGCTCACCCCGATGATGCTGAGTTCTGGATGGGCGGCAGCATCGCCAGCTGGACAGGTGCGGGCACTGAGGTGACGTACTTTGTGCTGACTGACGGCGACGGCGGCGGGTTCGATCCGGGTATCCCACGCGAGCGCATCCCGGACATTCGCCGGTACGAGCAGCGGTGGTTCTAGTTGTCCTGCCCGGCAGGCTCGCCCGGGCCGTCAGGGTCCTCGCTCGCAGCGTCGCCGCCCGCGGATGAGTCGGGGTAGACCAGGAACCTGAACACCACGGTCCGGGTGCCGGCCGGGGCATCCCCGGCGTCCCGCTGGTAACGGCTGGTCAGCTCCTGCTGGTCGGCGATGAGCCGGGCGGCTTCCTCCCGGGTGAGCGTGAGCGTGGTGCGCCCTGACACCCAGGTCCCACGGCCCCACTCGCCCATGTCCCCGCGGGCGGCGCGGAACCGGCCGAAGCCCTCCAGGTCCTCGGCCCAGCCCGGCGGCTGCAGCCCGGATACCTCCGCCTGGGCCTCCACGCTGAGCCCCTCGCGCGGGATCCAGAACGGCTCGGGCGTGACCTGCCACCACCGTTCCCTGCCCTGCCCGCGCCCGGGGACCTGCGCACGAAGTCGTGCTCGGCCAGCAGCCGCAGGTGGTAGCTCATGATCCCGCTGTTCTCGCCTAGGTCCCGGGCCAGCGTGGTGGAGGTGGCGGCCCAGCCTCATGCAGGCGCCGCAAGATCCGCTGCCGCATCGGTGCGCCAGTGCTCGCAGTTCCTCGACATCCCGCACCTCGCGGGGCTGCAGCGGCTCGGTCATGATGCAAGGATAAGTGTGCATGGATTTCCATGCAAGTATTATTAGGCATTCCTGCTGACCGCAGGGCGCAGCCGGGAGATTGCTGATGGCTTGAACCGGCGAGCCCCCTGGACCCAGCGGATGTACGGCTCCAGGCCCCCGGGCAGGACGTGCCGGTAGCGTTGATCCATGAGCGCGCTGTTTCCCGTGGAGGCAGCCGGGCTGATCGACGCCCAGTACGCGGACCGTCCGCACCTGCGGCCGGTCCTGGACGCCGTGCTGGCGGTGCTGCCCGGGCTCGGCCCGGTGACGGTGCAGGCCCGCAAGACCCTCGTCAGCCTGGTCACCCCCCGCCGCACCTTCGCCGTGGTGCAGGCGACGACCAGGAACCGGGTGGACCTCGGCCTGCGGCTGGACACCGTCCGGCCCGGCGGCCGTCTGCTGGCCGCCAGGGACATCGGCGCGTCCACCGTGCGGATTGGCCTGTCCGTACCCAGGGACCTGGACGAGGAGGCCCTCGGGTGGCTGCGGCGCGCCTATGAGGAGAACACGGCCCCGGCGCCGCCGCGGCGGCCCGCCCGGCGGCCGGCGCCGCCGCTGGGGCAGCTCACCGTCGTGATCGAGGGCTTCGACCTGCCCGGCCTGACGTGCGGGCCGGAACCCGGCGGCCCGGTCCATCACAACATTCACGTCGCCCTGGGCGGTCCGCGCCAGGACCGGCACGGCCCGGCGGGACCCGGCCAGGACGGGCCGGCGCTCGTCGTGCCGGGCCGCCCGGGGCTGGCGATCAGGCCGGTGCCCGGCGACGCCCCGTCGGCCCGCTGGGAGGTCACCATCACCGTGCGGCGTGACCAGGACGGTTTCGACTTCAGCGGGCCGTTCGTCCGCGGCGACCGCACCGATCGCCACCTCGGCCTGGCCTGGGGCGACGTGCCAGGTGACGGAACGCTGCGGGTGTTCCGCGGCGCCAAGCTCCGGCTCGCCGACATCGGCCCCGGGCTCATCGAGGAGGCGATGCGCCCCGGTCAGCGGCTCACCGCCCGCATCCGGCTGACCGATGCCCGGGGCAACCCGGTCTGTGCGAGGCTGCGCCCGCCCGCCATCACCTGGTCGGCCGGGCCGGGCTAGCCGGCCTGCCATCAGCCCGGCTCCACCCGGTGAATACGCACCGGACGAATACGTCAGCCTGCCAACCGGATCGCGCCGGTCATGCTCGGCACCGGCACGCCGCTGCTCCCACGGCGGCTTCCCGCCTCCCAGCTGATCTTGGCCAGCGCTGGCCGTGACACGCGCTTCGCCTTCCTGACCTACCAGGTAACAGGGCATAAAGAGCCGCCAGCGCAGCCCAGCCGGTGAGGCGCCAACGAGCATGCGCAACAGTGCCCGCGCCCACAGCGGCATCATGCATCCTCGGATGGTCGTGATGGCGGCAGCGCTCATCGAGCGATAGCACTGTTCCGGCTGGCGTGGCCGGGCTATGCCTCGGGTCTGGGATCTTCGTCCCTCTCGTCGAGCTCAGGCTCAACCCCACCTTCGCGGTGCTGTTCTTGCGTACGCAGAACCTCCCGCATCAAGACAGCCTCGTGGGCCTCGTCCAGCAAGTCAGGGTCGTGACCTGGTTTCTCGCTGGAGCCGCCCGGCGCCTGCTCTTGCTCACCCATGGCCAGATCCTCCTCCAAGCCGGGTTCTAGCTCAGCACCCTGCCGGAGCCATTGTCTCGCGAGACCGCACCGCCTTCATGCCCGGCGAGATCCTCACCCCGGGCGGCAACGGCGCACCATCCGCGGCATGACAGTGTGATCGATACCGTTTGGGCTATGACAATCGAGCCCGATACCAAGGATTGGACGTGGGTGCTGCGGCGGCCCTGCCCAGAGTGCGGCCTGGACCCCCAGAGCTTCCCCCGCGACGGGATCGGCGGGATGATCCGCGCCAATGCGGCAGCATGGCACAGCCTGCTGACCGGGCCTGGTGATCTCCGCCTGCGCCCATCAGCCGGGAAATGGTCGGCTCTGGAGTATGGCTGCCACGTCCGCGATGTCCTGCGACTGTATGAGCAGCGGCTGCAGCTGATGCTCACCCAGGAAGGGCCGCAGTTTCCCAACTGGGACCAGGACGCCACAGCGGTCGCGGACCGCTACGGCGAGCAGGACCCTGCCGTGGTGGCCGCCGAGCTGGCCACAGCGGCCAGGACAATCGCAGCGCACTTCGACAGCCTGGCCGCGGATCAATGGCAGCGCACCGGTAGCCGCAGCGATGGTGCCCACTTCAGCGTCGAGTCATTCGGGCGGTACTTCATCCACGACCCGGTCCATCATCTCTACGACGTCACCGGCACCCGGTATGCCGACCCCGCCCAGCCATGACGCGCTACCCGCGGCAATAGCGGATGTTGGCCACTGAGAGCGACGCCGCATAAGTATGCGGTGAACCGCCGGCCGGGCATCCGGAACACGGCGGGCGATCCGCTGGCTGGCGCGTCCGTGCGCTGCAGTGGCCGCCGGGGTGATCGGTTATTGTCGCTGTGATGCGGCTCACCGTTCTGGGTGCCTGTGGTGCCTGGCCGGAAGCAGGCGGGGCGTGCAGTAGTTATCTCGTCGAGCATGATGGCTTCCGGCTACTTGTCGATGCGGGTTATGCGGCCATGCCGCGGCTGCTGGAATACATAACCGCGGATCAGGTCGATGCTGTCTTCATCAGCCACGGTCACCCCGACCATTGCGCCGACCTGAACCCGCTGCTGCGGGCCCGGGCCCTGAGTGCGGATCCGCCGGCACCGCTGCCGGTGTACGCGCTGCCTGGCGCACTGGATGCGGTGCTGGCCCTGGATCGCCCCGGGATGCTGGCAGACGCCTACGTGCTGCGTGAATTCAGCGCAGGCGATGATCTGGACATCGGGCCGTTCCGTGCTGAAACCCGCCTGCTTCCGCACTGGGTGCCTAATGCCGGCCTGCGCCTGGCCGCTGACGGCATCGTGCTCGCCTACACCGGCGACAGCGGCCCGGACGCCGCCCTGGCGGACCTGGCGCACCATGCTGACCTGCTGCTGGCCGAGGCGACCTATGCGGACCAGGTCCCGGAGGACTCGCGGCGCTACCTGTCCAGCGCACGATCCGCAGGCCGGCAGGCCACCGATGCCCGCGTCAGGCGCCTCTTGCTGACCCATCTATGGCCCGGCACCAGCCCGTCGGCCACACGGACAGCAGCCGCTGGCGAGTACGACGGTGCTATCGGCATCGCGGCCAGCGGCCTGGTCGCCGACCTCACTAAATGCCTCTAGCTCAGCCGCGGAGCGGTGACCTGCCAGCTGGTTCAAGATCGCGGGCATCGTCGCCCGGAGTTGCCCGCAAAGACGGTCCCAACCCGGGAGGCTGAGCCTGGCAACCCATCCGGCATACCGCCACGAACACACAACTCGCGGCATGACAGCGCGCCGGTCACGGCATCCGCAGGGCTCAGGGCAGGGCGGGCTCTGGGTGCCTGTCAAGGAAGCGATCCGCAGAGTCGTCATCAATGAGGGAGTTATCAGCCAGCCATTGCACGGCCCGGCGCCTGGCACGGGCGTCCCGGAGCCGTTCCACCATCGCCGCCGAGGCATCAACGCCCTCCACCCGGATACCGCGGCCAGCCAGAGGAACCGCGACCCGGCCGGTGCCGATCGCGAGTTCCAGCACCCGGCCACTGCCCGCCCAGCCCGCGAGGAACTCCACGGCAGCCGCCGGGTCAAGCGCGGCATAGTGCTCGTCATAGATGCCCGCCCAGCGGTCACCGTAGAACGCAGGATCATCAAATCCGGCCACGTCGGCCACCGAACCAGACCCCGGCTGCAGAAGCCACCGAATTCCGGGCCGCGCTATGGGTTATGCCGCGCCGGGCCAGGCCGCGCCGGGTCAGCTGCGCTGAGACGCCGGTCGGCAAGTTCCAGCGCGGCCTGCGCCAGGTCCGTGCCAGTCCGTTCCGCGCTGTCCAGCAGCATCGCGACGGTCTCCGCGATGGCCTCAACGCGGGCAGTCGCTTTCGCCGGCGCTTCCTTATCCAGCTCAACGGCCAGCGCGTAGATGACTCCCCCCGCGCCGGCGACGTAGTCGGGGACCCACACGATGCCGCGCCGGTGCAGCAGCCCCGCCACGGCCGGCGCAGCCAGCTGGTTGTTGGCAGGCCCGGCGATGGCCGCGCACTGCAGGCGGGGGACGATCTCGCTGGTGAAGATGCCGCCGAGGGCCGCCGGGATCAGGATGTCGGCATCTGCCGTGACGGCATCCTGAGGTTCCGCCCACCGGGCACCAATCTCCTCGGCCAGCGCCCGCTTCCCCGGGTCGATGTCACTGACCAGCAGGTCGGCTCCGGCCACGGCAAGCTGACGGGCAAGGTGCCCACCCACGCTGCCGAGGCCGACAATCGCCAACCGGCGCCCGCGCAGGTCCGGTGAGCCGTGCATCCGCGCGCAGACCGCTCGCAGTGCGGCGGCCACGCCCGTGGCGGTGTGCGGAGAGGAATCACCGCTGCCGCCCTGCTGCACTGGCCGGCAGAACACATGCCCGGTGCGCTCACCGATGACGGCCATGTCCTCCGGCGTGGTGCCGACATCCGGACCGGTCGCATACCGGCCATCCAGCGACGCGATGACGTCCCCCACGTCGCGGAGCACATCGGCGCGCTGGGCGCTGTCAAGCGTGCCCCCCTCTGGCAGGGCGACTACCGTCTTGCCGCCGCCGTTGGCGAGCCCGGCCACCGCGCACTTGCGGGTCATGCCCGCGGACAGGCGTAGGGCATCCTCGAGCCCGTCCCGCCAGCCCGGGTAGCCACGCATCCGGCAACCGCCGACCGCCTGTCCCAGGGCAGTCGAATGAACGGCAACGATCACGGGCAGCCCAGAGCGCGGGCCCGTCCGCACCACGATCTCTTCATGGCCGAGGTCTGCCACGCGCCGGCCTCCTCCACCTGGACACCACTGTTGTCCTGAGGCTAGTCATATGCACGGCAGCAGCCATGATCATCAAACAAACGGCCGGAATGGATGCCAGAATTCCGGTCATGGACGAACTTGATGCGGCTATCACCCAGCTTCTCCAGGCAGATGCCCGGCAGTCCAACCGGGAACTGGCCCGGCAGCTGGGCATCGCACCCTCTACCTGCCTGGAACGGGTCCGCTCCCTCGCCAGGCGCGGCGTGATCCGCGGCTACCACGCCGACGTCGACCTGAAAGCGCTGAACCGGGGCGTCCAAGCGCTCATCGCCGTCCAGGTCCGCCCCCTCCGGCGGTCCGTCATCGACACCTTCAAGGACTCGGTCAGCCAGCTACCCGAAGTGATGACGGTCTTCGTGCTCGCCGGCGGCGATGATTTCCTCCTCCACGTGGCCGTCCAGGACCTCGACCACCTGCACGCCTTCCTCCTCGACCGGCTCAGCAAGCGCGGCGAGATCGTCGGCTTCCGCACCTCAGTGATCTACCAGCGCGTCCACAACACCGTCCTGAGCCGCCTGCCCAGCCACCCTCCCCAGCAGCCCTAACGACCCTGGAGTTATGCGGGCAGATCTGACCGATCGGTACGCCCGCCCGGACGCCGAACCGGTCCGCAGCTCGCGGCCTCGACGACTTCGAGCTGGCGATGGCGAATCGCGCGCCGCGGGCCGGGGACGGACGATCGCCGACGCTGGCTCGCGTCTTCGTCGTGATCGGCGGACCATGGGACGCAGGCAGGTCCACGCTCAGGCGGGAGGCAGGATGAACCGGATCTGGCGTCGCCTATGCGCAGCTGTCAATCCGGTGTCAACCGCGACTGCCAGGTGGTGGTGCCATTCGGCTATGCGTCACATGCTGACCGGGCATGGACCATCGGCCAGGCAGCAGCAGTTGATCCGCCGCAGAGCGCAAGGCACCGGCTTCACCCCGTCCGCCGAGCAGCGGAACGAGCAGATGAAGGCGCGCGCGGCGGCAATCGACGAGCTGCTCAGCCGAGACGATCACGAGATGTGAGCCTGATCCGCTCCTCCTTCAGGATGCGGTAGCGGAGGTGGGTGACGCCGTTGCCCTCGATGACCGCTGGCCCGACCAGGACGGGGGGCGCGTTCCGCAACTGGCCGAAGTAGCGGATGCCTGCACCGAACAGGACAGGCACCAGGTTGATCCGGATCTCATCCAGCAGCCCGGCTTCCAGGCACTGCCGGGCGGTATCCGGCCCGGCCACGCCGGCCCAGCCGTCTCCCGCCACAGCCCTCGCCTGCGCCACCGCGCTCTCGACCCCATCGGTCACGAAGGTGACCGGCACCCTCCGGCACTGAGTGAGTGACCACGAACACTGGCACGCCGAATGGCTGCCCGGTCTGGCCCCAGCCGCCGACATCGAACAGCCGCCGCCCCGCGACGAGCGCACCCATCCGCTCCAGTGACTCCCGCAGGTAGCGCGCGCTCGCTTCCGACGTCCGGAACGTCCACCTGTCCGGGAAGGCGGTCGGGACCTCGACCGCACCGTTGCCATACCAGTCGAAGAGCCGCCCCACCTGATCGGACGGATCAGCGACGAAGCCGTCCAGCGACATCGACATCTCCGCGAACACCGTGGCCATCGCCCTGCCTCCTCATGCCTCGGGCCCCGTCATCAAGACGAGCCAGCGCGCTGGCCGGGGCTCGTTTCCCCGGCAGCGGCGCTTCTCATCAGAGACGTCGAAGCCACCGGCCCACCCCGGACACCCACCTGCTGACGACCGGTCGGCCCGCTGCCCCGCTACCTCTGCTCGGCCATCGGTGCCAGCGCGCCCGCAACTCGCTGGCATCGGAGGGGGTCGATCGTGAGCCCGTTCTCCAGTCCCCACAGCCAGTAGTCGATGGATCGCACGAAGCCCCACGCGATTGCCTTGGCCCGGTCCAGCTGGCCATACTCGACGAGCGTGTCGAGCAGTCCGGTGATGGCCTGCGGGCCGGAAAGCTCGTCAACGCGGGTCCAGAGCAGTTCCGCCGTCGAACGTTCGGGAGCCCCCACCGCCGCTGTGGGGTCGATCGCCACCCATTGTTCACCGGGGCGCTCGCTGGCCAGGATGTTGCCGTAGTGCAAATCGGTATGGACCAGTGAACGTTCGGGGTCCCGGGCCAGGTTCGCTGCGAGCCTGGCCGCCAGTGTGATCCACTGACCGGGCACTGGGTCCTGCAGTGAACGCTGGCGTGGCTGGAACGTGGCGGCGAGCTGGCGGGCTGTGGCCTGCAGCGAGGGAAAGGACCCTGATGCTTCGATAGCCAGCGTGCGCATCAGGGCTCCTGCCGCGGCGGCGGCCTCGGCCAGGGGGATGCTGGCCAGGGAACGCGAGGCATCCAAGCGCTCCAGGAGCAAGGCACCGCGCGGCACATGAGCGGCCACTAGTTCGACAGTTCCCCGTGCCCGCCATGCGGCCAGTGCATCCGCCTCACCCCGCGCCTGATCAGGTGGCCAGGCCAGCTTGAGCGCGAGCAGCCGGCTGCCCTGGCTGACCGGGAGGACGACCGCGCTATACCCATGCCAGAACTCCTCGCCCGTGATGGTGAGATTCCAGCGCCGGGCCAGGTCGTGCAGCAGGACGGGCGTAGCGGCCATCCATGCTTTCCCCTCCGGTGACCCAGCGGCGGCGAAGTCGGTAGCCGCCAGATCTCCCAAAGCGTGCCCTGGCACCGCGTCTTCCTCCGCTCAGGATCGACCACCGGACGGCTCCCCCGCCGACGCGATCAAACGAGCGGAAAGTCCAGGTCAGGCAGGTACTCGTCCAGGTGATAGGGAACACCGATGACGCGCACACCAGCACGGTAACCGAAACGCTCACCGGGTGCGGGCTACCGCACGCGCGTAGCCACCGGCCGGCTGTTAGGTTTTGCCGGCTTGCGGTGTCTATCTGGTCGAGGTCGTCCGAGCGAGACGATCCAGCCGGAAGGACCCACGATGAGCATTCAGCAGCAGGCAATGATCGACGCCGACCCGGACGCTGCTCGCCGCGTGGCGGGGCCTCGCGACGTTCCAGGCGAAAGCGTCGATACGCACCTGGCTGTACCGCGTGGCCACCAACACCTGCCTGAACCTGCACCGCACCGCGACCCGGAGACCACAGATGGCGTTCATCCTGCCGGCGACCGCACCGGTGCCGACCGGCTCGGAGAAGGTCACCTGGCTGCAGCCCTATCCGGACGCGCTACTCGACAGCCTGCCCGACGGCGACCTGGGCCCGGACGCGCGCGTCGAACAGGATGAAGCGGTCTCGCTGGCGTTCATCACCGCACTCCAGCTTCTGTCGCCGCGGGCGCGGGCCGTCCTCATCCTCCGCGACGTCCTCGGCTTCAACGCTCACGAGGTGGCCGGCACCCTGCAGTCCACCGAGGACGCGGTCGCGATGACGCTCAGCCGGGCCCGCGCATCCCTGCGCGGCCAGGCGCGCACCTCCGGGCCATCCCCGGACCGGGCCGGCCAGCCCGTCGAGGCGACATTGGCGCGACGTCTGGCGGCCGCCTTCACCGCACACGACGTCGAGGAGGTCGTGAGCCTGCTCGCCGAGGACGTGCGGGTCGCCATGCCACCGCTTCCCGCCATCTGGGAGGGCCTGCCGCGCGCCGCCGAGTTCCTGGCCGAGGTGGTGTTCCGGCTCGTCCCCGAAGCCCGCTTTATCGAGACACGCGCGAACCGGCAGCCCGCCCTGGCCGTCTATACCCGCGACGACACCAACGGGCTCTGGCACGGCAGCGGGCTGCTCGTCATCACCGTCCGCGGCGACCAGGTCGCCGGCCTCACCCGGTTCGAGTCGCACACCTTGCGAGCCTTCGGCCTGCCGCGCATCCTGCCCGACGACGACCCCGCGTGACAGCGCACCGCAGGCACCGAGCCGCGCACCAGCACCCCGGCCATACCGGCCTCCCGGCAAGCGCGATGAGTTCCGGCCGTACCGGCGGTCTTATGCTCAGCCTGACCCCCCAGGAAACTGAGGCCGCGACATGAGCACAGTCACCTCGCCCGACGGCACGGTCATCGACTACGACCGCTATGGCGACGGGCCCGCCGTCATCTTCATCGGCGGAGCCACCGCGTACCGCGCGATCAATGAGGGCACCGCCCAGACTGCCAGGCGCCTCGCAGCCGAGGGGTACACGGCGATCGATTACGACCGGCGCGGGCGCGGGCGATCCGGCGATACCCAGCCGTGGGCGCTCGACCGCGAAGTCGAGGACGTTGCCGAACTGATCAAGGCAGCCGGCGGCGCTGCGGCACTGTGCACAAACTCATCAGGGGCCGACATCGCCCTCGCGGCCGCCACGGCCGGCGTCGGCGTCACCGCTCTGGTTCTCTACGAGCCGCCGTTCTTCGCCGGCCGAAGCTTGGCCGCGCATCTCGCCGCGCTGCGCTCGCTGCTCGCCGACGGCAAGAACGACGAGGCGATGCGCTACAACCTGACCACGGTCATCGGATTGCCCGCCGACGTCGTTGACGGGATGGCGCGAGCGCCCTGGTGGGCCGCCATGGTCGCGGTCGCCCCGACCCTGCTCTACGACCACGCTGCCACGCACGAGATCAGCGTCGACCCCGACTGGCGCAGGCGCTGGGCCGCGATCACCATGCCGGTGATCGTGTGCTCGGGCGACCAGACCTTCCCCGGCATGCCCGAGGCCGCCGACGCGGTGGCCGCCGCGCTGCCGAACGCGAGCCGCCGCACCCTGCCCGGGCAAGGCCACCGGCCAGCACCCGAGGCGTTGGTGCCGGTGCTGCTGGAGTTCCTCAAGTCCTGACGCGGCCGCCTCGAGACGGTCGTCCTTATCGTGTCCGAGCTGGTCACCAACGCGGTGCGGCACGCTCAAGCCGATACACCCGTGATGGCGCTGCGGCTGGAAATCGAGGGCGGATGGCTGCGGATGGAGGTCCACGACGGCAACCTGGGCGAGCCGGAGCCGCGCACGCCAGCGGACGATGATGAATCAGGATTCGGGCTCGTGCAGGTTGATGCCCTGGCCGACAAATGGGGTGTCCGGCCGTCAGCCACGGGCAAGGCCATCTGGGCCGAGTTCAATATCCGGCACTAGCCCCAGCGCACGGCAGCAGCGCTGGCCTAACGGGCACCTACCAGAAATTCGAAGTTCCCGCGGCCGACAGTGCGTTCCAGCGTGCGGATGACCGGGCCCGGATCGTCGTAGGGCCCAGATACATAAAGCGGCTTGCCATCCTTGCCGAAAGTGATGGTGCCCGGGCCTGCCCACGCCCCGAGATGCCCCTCGGCGGCGGCGAAATCAGGATGCGGCTCGAAGCCCAGATCCCGTGCGTACGCAACGGAACCGAACACCAGCTCGCGGGCCAACTCGATAGGCGCCTCAACCGGATCGCCGTCATGTCCAGAGAAAAATTGGCGGACGAACCTGCGCAGACCAAGATCATCCATTATCTCGGGACCGAGGGCGTTTTTCACACCCAGGCAGTAAACGTCGGCGAGATAGCCGCAGACCGAGACCTTGCCGTGCCTGTGCTTGCGAGCGACCAGCACCGAGACCAGGCCTTCGGTCCCCGCTTCCGGATCCTCATCCAGCGGCCAGCCCGGGTGATCACCAATAGTCAGGCCAGTACTCCAGCCCGGGTTGATCCAGCAGCCGACCAGAGCGGGCTCGGGTGCTTCAGCCTCGGCCAGGATGGCCGCGGCGCGGATCAGTCGTCCCGCCTCCGCCGACCCGATCCCCAGGGCACGGGCAATCTGCTTAGGGGTCTGCCCCCGCTCCCGCAACGCACGTACGCGATCGAGGCGCTCATCAGGCTGCACAAGAACCGATCGTAAGCAGTAAAGCTGCCGCCCGGAGACGCCCAGGCCATTTGGCGACCGGGATAACCGTGGCCTACGGAAACGGCGCGCTTACGCGAGTGCCGCTTCCCGGGCGGCGCGGGAGCAGATCGGCCCGGCACCGGTACCGGCATCTCCTCGAGATCGGACGCGATCACCGCGCTCGAGCACATCGATACGGAGCTGCCGCAGCTCCCGGGCTGAGCACTGAGTCACGGTTGTCCCCGGCCGTCGTGGCCGGGGACAACCGATCGTGCTGCTGTCCTTCAGGACGTGACTCGTGTCCTTCAAGACGTGACTCGGCGGTTCCGGGTCAGGCGGCCGGGATAACCGTGTCCGTGTCGCCAGACAGCAGCTGCTGCGGGATCTGGCCGAAGGTGTACTGGGCCGGGGTGGCTCTCCGGGACGAGCGTGAACGTCCAGATGACATCGAAACGGTCGTCTGGCCACGTCTGGGGGATCGGCTGTTCCCAGGATGGTCGGCAGCGACGAGGCAAGCGCCGGGATGTGGCCGTGCTCCCAGCAGATCAGCACGACGCCGGGGTAGCCGCTCACCACGCTGGTGGCCAGCTGGGCTTCCTGGCCCTCGGCGAAGGCCGAGACGATCGGCACTCCCAGCCGGTCGCTGAGGCCCTGGATCGTCTGATACGTCCGGTGCGCAGCCGTCTTGGCTGGATCCCCGTAGGAGGGTGAGAGCAAGGCTCCGGGGGTTCGCAGTCCCGCTTGCAGCGTCCCGAGTGCCGGGTCGAAGAGGACGGCAAGCGCACCGGAGCGTTGCCAGCCCCTCGGGGAGCAGCGAATGCGGGTCCTGGTTGCCCTGATAGTTGACCCCAAAAGGAGCGGCCGGTGCGGGCGGAGGCTGCCCCGGACCCGCGGCCGGCGGATCGGCTGGCTTTTCGCCATGGCGGATGATGTAGATCACGTCCGGCGGGACGGCGACGCCCCCTGCAGGTGGCGTAGTCATTAAGGACACCTCCCCGGCCAGCATGACAGGACCACCTGCGCCGCGATAGGCACAACCTCCAGGCGCGGCCAGCCTGGGCCGGCCGCCAGCGAGCTCACGACGTCCAGCGGCACTACGCCGCGACGGTCACGGCGCGCCTCGGCTGGCAGCCCGTCCCGGGCGAATTCACGCTGTTGACCGTGGACATTCACGATGTCCCGTACATCGGGCATGACGCCGGAAGCAACGCCCAGCATGTCGCTCGCTGGCCAGCAGGCGTTGAGTATCTGCGCCCCGCCCTGACGCCTACCACCCTTGGCCCGCCCCAGCCGGTCCGCCTGCTGCTCGCGGACGAAGCCCCAGGCTGGCCACGTCATACCCGGACGCCTGATCATGGGCCTGGGGCGCCACGTAACGAAATCGGCTGCGGGGAGGGATACTGGCGCCATGGTTGATGACATCGCACGGGACCGGGCCATCTACCACGCGCTGAAGGCAGCCGACGAAATCGCTGCGGCCCTTCAGGCGCACCTCGTCGAGGAGCATGGGGCCAATCCCGATCCCTCCTCGGCCCAGAACTCCTTCACCAGCTCTTTCAAGCTCCTGCGGCAGGCCCGCGAGCGCCTGGGTGAAGGACTGCGGGCGGTCGAGGCCGACCACATCGCCGAGTCAGACACAATCTCCCTGCGTAACCACTGACTCCGAGAGCACTGGCATCAACATCCCCGATCGGTAGCAGATCCGGTGGTTCGGAGCAGCACAGTGACAGAATCCCTGGGTGATGGTGAGCCTGCCGGAGCTGGACGTGGCGCGGGTGCGGCGCTGGTGCGAGCAGCGTGTTCCCGCTCATGTCCGTGACCAGGTCAGGGTGGAATGCGACGCCGCGCCCCGGCATCTGACGATCGTGGAGTGCAGGCCGCCGTGGCGTAAGGACACGGGCGCGGAGTGGACACGGTTCCCGATCGCCCGGCTGCGCTTCACGAAGGCGACCGGGCAGTGGTCCCTGTACTGGCGTGATCGTCACCTCCGCTTCCACATCTATGACCGGATTGCGCCGTCACCTCACATCGACGATCTTCTTCAGGAGATCGACCGCGACCCGACTGCCATCTTCTGGGGATAGCGCTGGCCCAAGCCCGGCCAGTAGGACCGATGGCGCGCCCGCCGCGGCACGACAGTGCGGTTCGAAACTCAGGGTTGTTACCGTTTGCTGGCGCGGTTGGCCTATTGCTGTTGTGGTGAGTCAGCCTTCCAGGCCGAGGATCGTGGCGGCTTGCTGGATCGCGCTGAGCAGCTGTCTGGGCTCAGCGGTGAGGCCGGTCAGGATTTCGTCAATACCCCGCAACCCAGCCTGGTCGATGAGGGTCTTCTCGTTGGTCACCCACTGCCCCCGTTCGGCCAGTACGGCATGGGCGCCCTGGCATGCAGCAGTAGCGATTGCCCCGGCGGTGTCGGCCAGGTGCCCCCGGGCCGCATGCGCGGTGTGGGCATATCCGAGGGTCGCCTGTGCGTCGCCCCTCCACCGGGCGGCCGCGATGGTGCGCAGTGATGGCGGGTAGGCGGGCCTGGGTAGTTCGCCGTGCAGCACCTGGTTCAGCGCCAGCTCGGCGGCGACGATATAGGTAGGGATCCCGGCCAGGTGAAACAACAGCCGCTCGATGCGGAAGCGCCCGGCTTGCGCCTCGGCGAGATGGTGCTCGACGTCGTCCAGGTCGCGGTAGTGCACATCAACACGGCGGGTGCCCGCGGTCAGCCAGGCGCCGCCGTTAAAGACCCCGCCGCCCCACCCGCCGATCGGGAAGATCTCGCCGGGCCAGCCCAGCGAGCGCAGGCTGGCCGGGTCGAAGCCATCACCGCGGTAGTAGACCGCGAAGTCCCAGTCACTATCGGCCCGGGCGGTCCCGGCGGCCCGGGAACCACCGAGAGTCACCGCCTGAACACCCGGCAAACCGGCCAGGAGATCGTCAGCCTCCGCGCAGAAGGCCTCATCGCCGCCTCCAGACATGCCCGCCACGATATAAGGCACATGCCTCCCAGGCCGGCAGCATGCAGGCAGGCAAACACGCCGGTCGCGGCATGTGCGCCCAGGCGGAGAAGACCACCGCAGAGCACGCGCGGTTCTGGATTTCCTCCGGAACTGAGCGACGCGGCATGCGGATGAGCTGGGTATATGCAGTGGGCGCGGTGAGCCGGGTGCCGTGGGGGGATAGCCTTCGGCGGTGGGCGTGGCACGGCTGATCCTGATCGAGGGGATGATCGGCGCGGGCAAGACGACCATGGCCACGCGGGTGGAGAGCTGGCTGATAGGCCGGGGAGAAGACGCGCGGGCATTCCATGAATTCGCCGCGGACCATCCCATCCGGACCAGGGCCGTCGACCAGTTGCGTGCGGCCTTCCCGCAGGCGCCCCGGCCCTCTGATTATGACCTGGACGCCGCCGTGGCCGGTGGCGATGCCTACCCGGCGGGCCAGTGGCAGCGGCTGGCGGAGCGCTGCGCGCGTGGCCGGCAAACGGTTGTGCTGGAGAGCACCTTCCTGCAGAACTCGGTCATGCCCGTCTTCATCGACGGTGGGCCGGCCAGCGAGGTGGCAGAGATCTTCACTGGGATCGTGCGGGAAGCTGCGGCCGCCGAGCCTGTCCTGATCTACCTGCGGCCCAAGGACGTCGCTGCTGCGATCGCCCGGACCCACTATCTGAGCCAACGCGCGCGGCAGCGGGGTTCCGTGCACGTGAGGGATGCCCGGAAGCCGTGACGTCCCCTGCCACCCACCTCGGGCTGCCACCATCAATGCACTACCAGCGGCAGAAGCGGGTGATTTGTCGGCACCTCTCTCTGTGCGCTACCTGGCCGGTCATCCACCCATAGGATGCGCGAGCCCTGAAGGCGTCTCTGGGCACGCGGAGTTGGGAGCGCCGCAGCGACGTCACGTGGGTCTGCGGCAGTTGCTTGGGTATCGTCAGTGGGCGCTCGCGCTGCGATAGCTGCCCCCCAAGGCAGCAGCAGCCTCCACCTGTTTTACGCTTGGCCGTCGCCTCAAGGCCTGGGGCTCTAAGACTGAACTCGCCCAGATTGGCGAAGAAGTCCGCCAGAGCAGCGCGGAAGCGAACCAGAAAAAAAGATCAAGACAGCGGGCCAGATCAAAACTCCGAGAAGTTGGGCCATCGCATTGACGAGCTCAATCACCTGATTGCTATTCAAGCCTCACCTCCAAGGTTACAACAGCTGCTTAGGGGCAATCCGAGCGACATCTTAGGTCCGGCGTCTTCGTACTGCTATAGAGAAATTGTTTGCCCGCCACAGTAATTTGCTATCTCAGAACTCGTTCGTCTTTTAATGTGGTTGCCCGCGCAGATGCTCAAGAATCCCGTCCGCCACTTCCGGCAGTGCACGGTCCATTTCCCCCATCACCCAAATAGGGATTTCCGCCAGGGGGTCGTCGCTCTCTAGCTCACTTCTAGTGCGCTGGGGAAGGCTCTCTGACCAATCTGGATCGTGCCTCATTGCAAGGCCGCACATCGCCACGTATTCAAGGTCTATAACATTGACGGGGGCGGCCGCATTCTGCCACAGAAAATTGTTTCGCATGGTGGCGCGCAACCTAATGGCTTGTATCCTGCCCATTTCTGCCAGCTGTCCAGCGATCTCGGAGATCGTTCTCTCGCCTGCCTCGTCGGCCAGTCGGCCTGGCTGGTCAGACAGCATCGTTCTGGCGAAGGTCAGATACGTGGCGAGAGGAATGCTTTGCGGCCCGATGGGATGCAAGTCGTGGGCGGCGAGATGTTCCATCATGTCATCTATTGGCTGATCTACCGACTGGCGGAGTAGCCCGCGAAGCCACGGACGTGAGGCAGCAGCAAGCACCATGTAGGTCTGTTGCACCGGGTCTGCTAGCCCGGGCTGGGCGACGGTTCCGGAGAGTGGGCTTATAAGTGTAGAAAGAACAGAACTGTCTCGAAGGATTTGATCGTCAAGAAGACCAGTGAGCAAGAACAGTCCAAAAGGTGCTCCGGCTTTGAGATACTCCAAACCAGCATGTACGGCCAACGCCAATGCTAGTGGCATATCCACTAGCGCGGCGAACTGCGATGCCAACCGGTAGGTTGATGCGATTGTGGCCGACCCCAACCACGGCTGGCCTGGGTTCGCGAGACGCGCCCAAACTCCTTGCGCATCGTCCGACTGTCCGCGTTCGAGCATCTGAGCGTAACCCCAGAAGAAACTGGTATGTGCGGCCGGGACGTCAGCCGGCAACCCAAGATGTCCAAGTACGTTGGGTAGGTCTTCCAGGTGAGGCATATCAGAAAGCTTCCCTGATATTGACAATCGAATATGGATCGACGTAAAGCGGGTTGACTGTGACGTCTTCAAGAGAGAAGGTCGCGATTCCTCTGGCGTCGCTCGATATCCTGTATTGCTCATATCGGTGTATCTGGCGCGCCAAAACTTCAATCTTTGCGGCAATCTCCCCTTCTGTCTGAAACGCCGAGTAGCGACGGTAGGTATTGAGTTCGCGGACCTCCTCTGCGAGGTGGCTTATTTCCACGGCTGGTGTAAGCGCCACTACAACCCAGCAGTAGAACAAGAAGCATTCGCCCCTCAGCTTGCCGAAATCACTGGCAAACCACAGAGCAGTTCGGTGCGCTGGATGGACAAAGTTGGTCTTGAGGAAAACGCTTCGTTCTACGCAGCCCGCAGTTAGTGAGATGAATGGCGTCTCTTGCATTACTTTGCCTGGAAGGGCGGGATGCGGTTCTCCATAGGAGTTAATATGCAAATCTAGGTTGGCAGAAGTGAGCCGCTCGTTCACCTCGTTCGGCGAGATGGAGTGTACGCGACGCCACCAATTACATAGTATGCCACCTCCATTAAGTATCGCCTTCGCCTCCGCCGAGCCGATGCCATTAATGCCTTTAATGCATGTTTGAACAAACACCCGTCGCCTCCATGCCAGCGCAGTCAGGCTGCATAACGAAGATCTTCCGCCACATCCGAGATGTCAAGTGGCGATTCACGGGGCCAGGACAAGCGCTCATCGGCAATACCGAGCCTCTGTCTCGACTTGGAGGGCTCGCACGTTTCAGTGGCCAGGATGGCCTGGTGGCGCTTGGTCAGGGAAGGTCAGCTCGGAGCTCGGATGGTGTGAATGGTGCGCCGTGGCCGGGCACGATGAGTGCTGGCTCCAGCGCGAGCAGCCTGGCGCGTGAGCGTTCTAGCAGTTCCTGGTTCTCGGCGAGCGGATCGGCGGCCGGGCCTTCGCGTGACCACCACAGGTGCGTGCAGGCGGCCAGTCCGCTGCCGGTGGCCACCAGCGTGGTGATGTCCTGGGCGGTGTGGCCAGGCGTGGCCATCAGCCGCACTGAGGGCGACAGGGCGAACCCGTCAGCGGGCCGTTCGGTCCATGTGTCGTCCTGGTAAATGGCCCAGAAGTCGTGGAAGCGGGCCCGTTCGAACAAGGCAGCGTTCAGGGTGTGGTCGGGATGGTGATGACTGAACACCACGTCGCTGACCTCGGCTGGATCGACGCCGAACTGTGCTAGGGGCGCCAGGATCTTCTGGCGGCCAGCGACCATGCCGGGATCCACGACGATGACAGTGCCCTCGTCGCGGATCAGCACGACAGTGCTGGCCACCCGCTCAGCGGCATACCCAGCACACAGGACATCAAGGCGGGCGGTCATGGGCCAATCCTGTCACCGCTGAGCTGAGCCAGTTACCGGCGGACGGCGCGGAGCAGCAGGTAATCGATTACCTGGCGTCGCCACAGCAGGTTTACCTGCCGCAGCAGCAGGCGGGCCGCGGCGTGCTGCCCGGCCGGCGCAGCCGTCGTGCCTGCCAGACGGGCGGCAGTGAGCCGGAGCGCGGGGGCGATCACGCGATCGCCGCAGAGGGTGACCTCCACCTCGGCCAGGCCGGCTGCGCGTACTGCCGCAGCGATCTGATCTGCGGTCATGGCCATGCTGGGCCGCAGCCCGAACACCCGCAGCTGAGTCAGGCCAGCGAGCAGCTCAGCGGGGCTCACCGGCCACCGCTGGACAGCGATATCGGAGATGCTCAGCACGCCGCCGGGACGCAGCACCCGGTAACACTCCTGGAAAAAAGCCGCGCGGGAGCGGAAATGGAACGCCGCCTCCACGCTGATGACCCCATCGACGGTTCCATCGGCGATCGGCAGCCGGGTAGCGTCGCCGGCCACTGGCGCAGCGGCGGCCTCCCCGAGCCGGTCCCGGCCTGCCGCCAGCTGTCACTCGGTGATGTTCACCGCCACCAGCCGGCGCGGACGGAGCGCCTCGGCGAGCAGCGGATCCTGGGTGCCGAGCCCGTTCCCCACATCCAGGATCACGCCCCCGGCAGGCAGCGCCGACGCGAGCGTCCTGACCAGCCGACGGCACGCGTCTTCGGCCTCGCCCTGCGAACCCGGCCCCTCCCACAACCCCAGATTCAGCCAGCCCGGCGCCAGGGCCAGGAAGAAGTCCGGTCCAATGCTCTCGTACACCCGCGCGGCGGGATTCCCGCCCTGCCTGAACAGCGCGGCGGCGTGCCGCACATGCTGGCCTGTCCATCCCGTGATCCACGCTGGCTTGACTGCCATCCCACGCCCACCCTCCGGAAGACCCCAGACTGACCACACAGTTACCGGACTCATCCACTGAGCGTTATGCAAAACCGGCTAGCGAGTGCAGGCCCGGAGGACCTGCACGAGCGGCCGGTGCAGGTCAGGGCCACGGTAGCGGTGGATGCTGATGATGTGCATAACGCGACTTTTGCATAAGACACACTGACTAAACCTGCATGGGCAGCGGATGTTCAGCGTGTGCGGGCGGGCCCGTGACCGTCGCCGCGTGGCGAACCCGATGACCGGCATGGGGCACACATAGCCGGTACGCGCGGTTGTGCGCGGGCAGGATGGCGGGATGATCCGGAAGATTCCCAGGGTGGTGCCGGCGCCGCCGGGTAAGCCGGCGCGGGAGGGCGCAGCTGAGTCTCAGCAACGCGCCCGCCGCCTGGCACTGCAGCCTGGCACGTGGGACAGGCAGGAAGCGGCGGCCATGATGGCGGGGTACCTGCCCACCGAGGTCCTGGTGGCGGCGATGGCCGCAGTGACCGGCCGGGCGTGGGACGCGATCGAAAGCCAGGCACACTGGGGCAGCTGGTCGGTGCTCCGGCCGGCCAGCCCGGCTTGAGGCCAGCCCAGCGGGCGAAGCGCGGGCCCGGTCGCGCTTTACCAGTGCCGCTAGCGCCGCTGGCGCTGTCAGCGCATGGCGCGGAGGCTGAGATCGGTGCACAGGCCGGTTCCGGCCACCGCCCGCCAGCAGAAGACCTCTGCCGTGGTGTAGCCGGGAGCAGGGGTGAAGGTCATGGAGACCTCGGTCCAGGCGGCGGCCTGCCGTTCGATGGACACGCCGGAGGTGCTGTCATAGGCCTTCACCCCCACGTAGGTGGGCCCGCCGTCAGAGCTGATCCAGCCGGTCAGCTGGTAGTGCGTCCCGGGCTGGAGCCCGGTGACGATCTGGGAGAGCCCGGCGGTGGGGTTGGCCGTCATCTGGGCGGCGTTCCCGCCGTTCATGCCCTCATTGACCAGGATCGTGTTCCATACCTGGTGATTCCATGCGCTGAGCGTCGGCTGCCCGAAGTACCCGTCGGCGACCAGGTTCGGCCCGGAGGCGGTCAATACCGCCGGAGTCCCGGCCGGTATCGGGTTACTCGCTGGCGCGCCTGAGGGGGCAGCCGACGTGCTGGCGTGCGCGGACGGCGCCGACCGCCCGGTCGGCGTGGCGGCTGGGTGGCTGGGGGCCTGGCTGGCTGCCTTGGCGAGCGCGGCGGTCCGGCCCCGGCCGGCCGCGGCGGCCGGGGCCGACGGGTGATGTGTGGACCCGGACGTGGTGAGGCGCGTGAAGACCGCGCCGGCTGCGGCGAAGACGAGCGCGAGCGCCACCGCCGCGACCCACGCCGTGCGGGCTTGGATCCGGCGGGAACCGGGCCGGCGGGAATCAGTCCGGCGGCCTTCCGGGCGATGGGAACCGGTCCGGCGGGAACCGGTCCGTCCGGCCGAGCCCGACGGGCCGGCTTCCCCGGTACTCCTCCCGTCGGCGGCCGCTGCGGGCAGGCGTGCGGATTCGGTGGCCGGATCAAGTCCCGGCAGGTAGGCCAGGTCCAGGGGCGGCACGGTCTCGCTGGCCGACGCCGATTCGCGGATCAACGCCGGGTCGCACAGCGCGCGGGCCAGGGTGGCCGCGGCTGGGCGGGCGGGCGCCTCTTTACGCAGGCAGGCGCTGATCAATGCCCACAACCGGTCGGGCATCCCGGCCGGGCGGGGCGCCGCGGCTTCCAAATGGCCATGCATAACCGCGGCGGCCTGGCCGGTAAATGGCAGCACCCCCGCGAGCAGCTGGTAGAGCGTGATGCCAACCGCGTAAACGTCGGCGGCCGCGGTGGGCTCTTCCCCCCTGATTACTTCTGGCGCCATGAAGCCGACCGTCCCGATCACCGTTCCAGTGGTCGTGGCCGACGGCTCACCGGCGATCCGCGCGATACCGAAGTCGGCGAGCCGGACCTGCCCGGCGTCCAGCAGCACGTTGGCGGGCTTGAGGTCGCGGTGCACGATCCCGGCCGCGTGCGCGGCGGCCAGGGCGTCACAGATCTGGGCGGTCAGCTCCAGGGCCTCGCTCTGCGGCAGGATGCCGCCGCGATAGTGCCAGTAGGTATCCAGGTCACCGCCTTCGACCAGGTCCATCACCAGGGCCAGGCGATCGCCTTCGACGATCATGTCGTGCAGGGTCACCACGTTCGGGTGCCGGAACTTCACCAGGGCGGTACGCTCCCGCACGAAACGTGTCACCACAGCCGGGTCTCTGGCCAGCTCGGACCGCAGCACCTTGACCGCGTAAACGGCCCCGGTCTCCCGGTCCTGGCCCCGCCAGACCATGCCCATCCCGCCCTGGCCAATCTGGTCCCCAAGCAGGTAACGGCTGCCGAGCGCCTGTGAATTCACGAGCCAGGATCTTATCGGCGAACGGCGGCAGCGTATGACGTGATCACAGTTCCCACACTGATGCTGCCGCAGCGCCGGCCATTTCCGCCGACTCGTTATTTCTGTCACCCAGCCATCGCAGAGCCGCTGCCACTGAGCCTTTTCATCCTGAGATTTCACGGGTTGGTGGAACGTGGATGGCTTTGCTGAGCTGCTGCCCAGCGCTGGTCTGGCTGGCGAGACCGCCTCCCGGAGGACGCCCATGGTTACTGTCCATCTCACCCATGTCCAGCCGCAACGAGAACCACGAGAGGGTTCGCGGTGGCCATCGGCCCGGTCCTCGCTGTACTGACTGATGACCAGGGGGCGGGCGTTTCCGTTGTGGCTGAGCGGGATGGCGGGTCACGCGCTGTGGCGGACTTTCGACCAGCCATCGGCTGAGCCGTCGGGCGGGCCGGCCTGCTCCAGGACGGTCCTGGGGGTCAGGCACCGAGCGCGAACAGGCAGCCGTCCCAGTAGGCCTCCACCCGCGGGCGGCGCTTTCCCCGCAGGCCGATCTCCAGCACATCAGGGTGCGGACCGGCTGGAGCCCGGAACCACAGCTCCAGCCCGGCCACCGGGAGACGGGTGAAGCCGGGCAGGCCCGGCGGTGCCGTGGTCGCCGCGTGCATGTAGGCCGGCGTGCCCGCGCAGCACATGCGCGGGTACGCCGCCCACACCCACAGGCTCCCGCCATGGGCAGCGACAAACCCGGCAGCTTCCTGGCTTACCTGCACCCGCACCGCCCCAGCCTAACCCCGGTTGCAGCGATGACCGGGGTGGGACAGCCGTGGTCTGCCCGGCTGTCCCACCTGATCACTGTCGTTGGCGCCAGCATGTCCCGTGGCCTTGCCGCACGCGTGTCGTGGCTCACTCAGGGCGGGCTGCGCCCGGCCGTGAGTCGATGGCATCGAGAAATCCGTCCCAGAAGGCATGGAGCCGGAAGGCGATCCGGCCGGGCCAGCCGGCGTGCGGTCCGCGCGGGTGCGGGCGGGTGGGTGCGCGGGCGAGCGCGGCGCGGTAGCGGAGGGCCAGTTGCTCGCGCTCCCCGGCGGTCAGCCGCTCCTCCATCCAGGCGATCAGTGCCTGTTCCGCTGGCTGGTAGGCACCGAGGCACTGTCCCATCCACCCGTCTAATGTCCCGGGCTCACGGCCGACGGCGGCCGCCTCGCCAGCGAGGTGACATTCGAGGAGGCGGAGAGCCCATGCGGTCGTGCGCGCCTGCGCACGGCACTCCGCGAGGAGATGGTGGTTCTCGCCGGGCCGCTGGCGCGCGGCCGGGTAAGCGGCTGGGTAAACCGTCCGGTGCATCGCGGCGAGATGGCCGCTCAGCCGGGCCACCGCCCGGTAACCCCAGGCCGGGGCGTTTTTGCTACGGGGTGCTGGCACCCCGTCGTAGGCAGCCTCGATCAGCGCGGCGATCTGAACGGTTCCGGCGCTTGGCGTACCACCGGCACGATGACTGTCCCGGGGTTGCGGGACGGCCGGGTCACCCGCTGTCGTGCTGGAGGCTGGGCGATCACCGCCCTGGACGTCAGGCGCTCGCTTGGGGAATCTGTTCACGGCCACAGCGGTACCTCCCGCTTGAACGAACGGGAGGCGCCGGGCCGCTGCTGCGACGGGCGCCCGCCCGTAGCGCGAACGTATGCAGCGCCGCCAGGGCACGCGTCCCCCCGGCGGGGGGACGTCCGGGGGGTCCGGTCTCACGGGAGACCGTCTGGTGCGGTGCCCCGGGTGGCCGCTGGCCGTGGGTGAACCGTCGTAGCCGTGTGCAAGGCTGCGGTCATGAGCCAGCCTGCCGACCGCCGGTCCGGCCCGTTCTGGGAGTTCCTGGCCGGGCGGCAGCCCGCGCCGCCGGCTGCCGCCATGCTGGGCTGGGAGCTGTCGTGGGTGGCTCCGGAGCGCGGTGAGATCGAGGTGTTCTTCGTTGCCCGCGAGGGCTTCGCTAACCCCATAGGCCAGGTGCAGGGTGGTTTCCTCGCGGCGATGCTCGATGACACCCTGGGTCCCGCGCTCGTGGCCACACTTGCTGAGGACCAGTTCGCGACGACCCTTGAGCTGAAGGTCAGCTTCCTGCGGCCGGCCCGGCCCGGCCGGATCACCGGCACCGGCCGCGTGGTACACCGGGGCGGATCCATCGCCTTTCTGGCCGGTGAGCTGCGCGACAAGGCCGGCGAGTTGCTGGCCACCGCGACCGCCACGGCCCGCATCATCCGGCCCGGCCAGTAAGGCCGCCCCAGGGCACACCGCACCGCACCGCCCAGCCCAGCCGCACCATCCATCCTGCCATTTGCGATCACTGCCGCGCCTGCACTAATCTCGTACAAGATACGACGTACTATGTACTTAGTTATGCAGACCGGCCGAGAGCCGGCGGCAAGGCGGCCCGGACCTAGCTGGCAGCGGCACAGCTGGTGGAACGCGGAGGTAAGCGGAGGTGATAGGTGATTGCTATTGAGGCCACGGGCCTGCGGAAGTCCTTCGGCTCAGTGCAGGCACTGGACGGACTGAATCTGAACGTGCCGCAGGGCGGCGTGTGTGCTCTGCTCGGGCCGAACGGGGCTGGAAAGACCACCGCCGTCCGGGTGCTGGCCACGCTCACCCGGCCGGACGCCGGCCACGCCAGCGTCGCCGGCCACGATGTGGTGCGGCAGCCGCAACTGGTGCGCGCGTCTATCGGCCTGGCCGGCCAGCACGCCGCGGTGGACGATGACCTCACTGGCCGGGAGAACATCTTCATCCTCGGGCTCATGTATCACCTGGGCCGCCGCGGCGCGCGGGCACGAGCCGCTGAGCTGCTGGAGCAGTTCAGCCTGGCTGATGCGGCCGACCGCCTGGTGAAGACCTGGTCGGGAGGCATGCGCCGCCGGCTGGACCTGCTGGCCAGCCTGATCGTCGCCCCGCTGGTGCTGTTTCTCGACGAGCCGACCGCCGGCCTGGACCCGCGCAGCCGGGCCGAGATCTGGTCCGCCGTCGCCGCGCTGGCCGTAGCCGGCACAACCGTCCTGCTGACCACCCAGTATCTGGAGGAAGCCGATCGCCTCGCCGATCAGATCGTGATCATCGACGCAGGACGGGTGGCCGCGCACGGCAGCCCAGACGCACTCAAAGACGCCATCGGCAGCCGCATTGATGTGGTGCTGGCCGATGCGGCGGACCTGCCCGCGGCAGCCGCCATCCTGGACGGCCTCGCGGTACGCCCGCCCCGCATCGACGCCGCCGAGCGCCGCCTGACCATGCCGGTGTCAGCCGGCGCAGTGACCCTGCCCCAGCTCGTCCGCCAGCTGGACGCCGCTGGCGTAGCAGCCGAGGACGTCAGCGTGCGGCGCCCAACGCTCGACGAAGTCTTCCTTGACCGCACCGGCGGAGGGGACGGCACTCGCGGCGGGGACCACACCAGTGGCGGGCGAGCCAGCACCAGCGACAGGGAGACCGCCGCATGAACACACCCCAGCCGGCCGCCGGCGGCCTGATGCGTGCCCGGTGGGCGGCCAGCGATGGGCTCGCCGCCGCGGAGCGGCTGCTCACCAAGCTCAGGCACGACCCGGCCGCGATCAGCCTGACGGTGGGTGCACCCGTCGTCATGGTCGTCATCTTCGGGTACATCTTCGGCAGCGCCATCTCGGTGCCGGGCGGCGGCAACTACCGCGAATTCCTGGTGCCTGGTCTCTTCGTCACGATCGCGGCCAACATCCTGCCGTCGATGGTGGCGATGGCTCGAGACAGCACCCGGGGCGTGGTGGACCGTTTCCGGTCCTTGCCGATCACTCGCGCGGCCGTGCCGTTCGGCCAGGCCGCCGCTACCGCCATCTACGGGCTGGTCAGCTTCGCGCTGATGGCGCTGTGCGGCCTGGCCGTGGGGTGGAGGATCCACCGCGGCGCCGGCTATGCCCTCATCGCACTGGCCCTGCTCGTCGCCTTCCAGTTCGCCGCGGTCTGGGTCGGCATGTACCTCGGCCTGGTCATCGGCAAAGAGGAGACAGCGGCGCAGGCCTCCATCCTGATCTTCCCCATCACCATGCTGTCCAACGTGTTCGTGCCCACCTCCGGCATGCCAGCCTGGCTGCGCATCATCGCCGACTGGAACCCGATCAGCGCTCTCGCCGCAGCCGTGCGCCAGCTACTCGGCAATCCCACCGCGCCCGCCAACGGGGCATGGCCACTAGAACACCCCATCATCGCCTCCCTGGCCTGGACGGCGATACTGCTGGCCCTCTTCGTGCCACTGTGCACCGCACGCTACGCACGCACATGACGTCATACTGCGGGAATGGATCCGCCTGGGACGGACTCGCCGCTGATAAGCATGTGGCCCCCGCTTCCGCGGGGCGGCTGCTCATAGGTGTGCTGGGAGGGTCTGCGACGCCGGTCCCGCTGCCGCGGGCAGCGATCTAAGCTGATCTGTGTGGGCGGGCACCGGGTTGTGCTGTTGCACGGTCAGCCGGGTTCAGCCGCGGACTGGCAGCAGGTTACTGACCGGCTGCCGGGCACGCTCGGCGCCGTGGCGCTGGACCGGCCCGGGTATGGGACCAGCCGCCAGGCAGCTGGTGGCTTCGCGGTCAACGCTCGCGCCGTTATCGCAGAGCTGGACGCACGCGGCATCGAGCGGGCCGTGCTGGTGGGCCACTCCTTCGGGGGAGGCGTCGCGCTGACGGCAGCCGGGCTGGCGCCAGCGCGGGTTGAAGCGCTGGTTCTGCTGGCCAGTGTCGGTCCGGGCTGCCTGACTGGCTGGGACCGGCTGCTGGCCGCGCCGGTGGCCGGGGAGGTCTGCGCGTTCACGGCGTGGCAGCTGACTCCGTGGCTGGCCCGGGCCCGGCTGGCGGGCATCGCCCGGCAGCAGCGGCGGCCGATCGCTGCGGACGAGCACGTCAACTGGCACATCTGGGGCCACGCACACCACGATCACGGGCCGCTGTGGCGCAGCTTCCTCACTGAGCAGCGTGCGCTGGTCCATGAGCTCGGCGGGCTCACCGCTTCGCTGCCCGGCGTCCGGCAGCCGGTGCTGCTGCTCGCCGACCCCGACGACACACTCATCCCGGTCAGTACGACCCATCAGCTGGCGGCGCTCCTGCCCGATACCCGCGTTCAGCTGGTCAGTCAGATCGGTCACCACCTGCCCCGCCGTGGGGCAGCCCAGATCGCGGCCGCGATCACCGAGTTCCTAGCGGCACTGGATACCCGGCCAGCGCCAGCCTGACCATGTCCCGGCAGCACGCGCTCCGCGGCAGGAGAGTGAGCCCAGGCAGGTCGGCTGCAGTTGAGTGCTAGCCCGGGCTGGCTTTACGCCAGAGAATCGTGCGAGACGGCTCGCCCAGGCACAGGCTGGGGCGAGGTTCAGACAGTGCGGTTCGAAACTCAGGGTCGTTACCGTTTGCTGGCACGGTTGGCCTGCTGCTGTTGCTGTTGCCCTGGTGGATGGCGGAGCCGGAGCGCAACACCGACCAGGGCTATGCCGACGAGCAGGGCGACCGCGTTCGGGATGGCCAGAGCCAGGTTTCGTGCCGCGACCCATAGCCGATCCAGAGCAGGAAACCGATCAGCAGCACCGTGAAGTAGCTGAGCGATACGTCCCGTGCTGACTGCTCGCGAAGCATGCGGCGGATCTGCAGTACCGGAGCGATCCCCATGAGCACGCCCCACGATGAGGCGGCGATAGCGAGCTGGGGTGAGACCATGGGCGTCTCCCTCGGTGAGGCGCCCTAGCGGTGCGGATCGTGCTCGCCAGCTACCTGGTGAGGGGCGCAAGCACGACCAGCACCCACACTACTGGCGCCCCCGGCCGAAGACCGCGGTCAATCCCCTGCGTCTATGTGCCACTCGACACGCGTGCCCAGAGCCTGACCCTCGAGTACTACGACACCACCGGCCTTGGCACGTTCACCCGTCCTTGACCCGCTCACGTTCCGGGGAACTGCTACACAGCGGCGTCCGGGGGCGAGTAGCTCCTGGCACTGGTGATGAGCGTCAGCCGCGCCGGACGGCGAAGTTATAGCAGCCGTAGCCCACGTTGCGCAGGTGCACGAGCGCGACGTCAGGCCGGGTGAGCAGCCCGCGGATCACGGTCATGGCGTGCTCGCCATCGCTGACCAGGACGCCGGCGGCGATCCGGCCGTCCTGATCGTAGGCGCGGACGACCTGCGCGCGGTGGCTCAAGGCGGGCGGGTACCGGTGTGGGGTGAGGTAGCCGTCGCAGGGCTGCGCGTGGATGAACACCGGGCCGCGTTCGGCGTAGCCGCCGCGGGTGCCGGGCGGCGTGTAGGCGATGAGCAGCACCCGCTCGCCGGGAGCCGATTCACGCAGGCAGCACCGCAGCGGGCTGCCGCCCTCGGTGTCAGCCTGCACGGCCAGCCGGTTGCCAGCCTCGTCTGCCCCGGCCGCCCTGATCTCTTGCAGTTCCGCCGGCGGGATCGGCTCGAAGACGAGCCTGCCGCCGGCCGGGGGTTCAGCCACGATCTGCTCAGATGTTTGCTTGGTCATGCCAGGCAGACGCTGGGAGCAGCCAGAACGTGAGATGCGGCGCCAGGAAAACACGCACGTCCGTACCTGCGGATAACTGCCACTCACGCTCTGCCGGAACCGCTCGCCCCGGCGGTACTTCCTGGCCCGCTACCCACACATGCGAAGCCATCAGGCCGGCAACTCTTGTGCGGGGACGGTGTCGGTCCGGGTGCTGCACTGTGCTGGTGCCGCGCCGGGGTTCTCCCAGGCGGCCGTGACGTCACCCTGCCGGGCACTGCCCGTGCGAACGGGCACGGGGCGGGCCCGGCCGTGCTGTCGAGGGTTAGACGGCGACGTCGCGCTCGGCGGGCGGCGTGCTGGCGGCGGCCATTCCGGTTGTGATCGGGGAGGGCTTGAAGCCCTTGACGACCAGCCAGACGCCAAGCGACAGCTCCCAAGCAGCCACCGGGAGTGCGGCGAGCGCGGCCCAGGAGGAGCCCTGCTCGATGCTGCCGAACAATGTTGCGAATACGGCGGCGATGAGCAGTGGGGCTCCGATGAGTCCTAGCACGGGAATGATGCGGGGCACGAGCCGGGACCGGTACAGCAAGGAGCCCAGCAGCAATGCGTTGAAGCCCGGCATGAAGCTCTGTCAGAGCAGGAACGTCCAGTTGTAGATCGCGACGTGCGACGCGCCGATGGTGACGAGTGCGGCCGCATTGCTCCGGCCGCTCCGCCCAGGTGCTGACGCAAGGTCACCAGCGACAGCAGGCTGACGACGCCGGTGAAGATCATGCCGGCTTCCAGGACGCGAGCGGCGACAAAGCCAAGCGCGACGCCTTCGTTCTGCCGCTTGACTACCGGGCCCTGGATGATGGTGGTGCCGTCGCTGCCGTGGGCAATAGTCAGCCCGTCGAACCAGGCGGCCCACCTGCTGGCGTCGAGGTGCCCCTTGAGGCGGATCTCGTACCGTCCGGGGTTGTAATTGGTGGCCGGCCGATATCTCGCTCATGGTGCTCCTCTTGCTGTTGCTCGCCTGGCTGGTTCTCCGCCGACGTTGCGAACGTTCCTGGGTCTGATCGGAAGCTATGAGCGGATGTGGTGAGCAGGCATCACCACACCTGGTGATTGGCGTGGTGATTCAGGCGACGGGGGCCCGCGTCAGGTGTCCGAGCCGCGCGGAATGCCCAGCGTGGCGAGCAGGTCTTCATGGAACTGGATCCACACCAAGTGGCACGAGTCGCGGTCGGAGCCGTCGACCCAGGAGTGCTGCCCGGCCTGCGCCTTGCCCAGCGCCGCGGAGTACCGGCCGGCGTACCCATCAAAGCGGGCCAGGCACCCGGACAGCTGACCGCACAGACGCCCGAAGGAGCGCTCCACGGACGCGAGCGTCTGCAGCACCCGGTCGTCCCAGCGCCAGTCGGTGTGATCGTTGAACGCCATGGGATCACCCGGCGCTGGCCGTATCTGCCAGTCGGTGCAGGCCTGGCCGAACCGCTGGTTGAGTGGCAGGAACGTCTGGTGAGCGGCCACCACGATGTCCCGGACGCCCGCCCGGTCGAGCTCGGCGGCCAGCCGCCGCTCGTCCTCGCTGCGGCCGGCCTCTCGTCAGCGACCAGCCCGAGCTTCCGGCGAAGCTCAGATAGCGGGCCCATCCTCTCGCCTCGTGGTCCAGCAGCAGTTCCTCAACGGTGCCGGGGTCGAGGCCGTAGCGCCCGGCAACACGAGATGCCGCCGGAAACCCCAGCACCCGCGCGCCATGCAGAGCTAGGTCCTCAGCAGCAGACAGATACGCCACGTCAAGTGCTTCCCCGCTGGCCGACGCGCCCCGTGACCCGGTCGAACCGCTGCTGCGCCGCCTGCGCCGACCCCAGCCCCATCGCCCGCGAGATCCGCGGCCACGACAGCCCATGCGCCCGCGCCGTGAACAGCAACCCCGCCTCGACCTGATCCACCTCGGCCCGGGCCGAGGGCAGCAGCGTCAACGCCGCCAGCAGCTCCTCCTCGCCGATATCACCCGCACCAGCCCGCCACACAGCGAACCGGGTCAGGTCCACCGCCGACGGCGGCTGGCTGCCGGGCAGCCACGGCGCGCGCGGAAGCGCAGCGGCCCCCGCCGCGAGCAACTGTCTGCGCGCATCCCCCTCGCGGGCGGCCTGCCTCTGGTCCGGATCCGTTTCAGCCATGTCAGCCACCCTGGACCGTCAACACTATGTTGTCAACACAGTGTTGCCAACAACGTGTTGATAAGCCGTCAGGCCGTACGCGTCAGGTGTCCGGGCCCCACAGGAGGCCCAAAGTGGCGAGCAGGTCCTCATGGAACTGGATCCACACCATGTGGCACGAGTCGCGGTCGGAGGCATCGACCCAGGAGTGCTGCCCGGCCGCCGCCATGCTCAGCGCCGCGGAGTACAGATCGGCGTACCCATCAAACCGTGCCAGGCACTCGGAGAGCTGCCCGCACAGACGCCTGAAGGAGCGCTCCAGCGATGCCAGCGTCTGTAGCACCCGGTCATCCCAGCGCCAGTCGGTGTGATCGTTGAACGCCATGGGATCATCCGGGCCTGGGCCTATCTGCCAGTCGGCGCAGGCCGCGCCGAACCATCGGTTGAGCGGCAGGAACCTCTGGTGAGCCGCCACGACAATGTCCCGCCCGCCCGCTCGGTCGAGTTCGGCGGCCAGCCGCCGCTCATTCTCGCTGTCGCCGGCATCCGTCAGTGACCAGCCCGAGAGTCCGGCGAAACTCAGATAGCGGACCCATCCTCTCGCCTCGTGGTCCAGCAGTAGCTCCTCAACGGTGCCGGGGTCGAGGCCGTAGCGGCCAGCAACACGAGCCGACGGCGAAAACCCCAGCACCCGCACGCCGTGCAGGGCCAGGTCTTCAGCAGTGGACACGTACGGCACGTCAGGAGCTTCGCCGCTGGCCGGCGCGACCCGTGACCCGGTCGAACCGCTGCTGTGCACGGGCGGCCGCGTTATCCCGGCCCTGCGTAACAGGGCGCATACGGCCCAGACGATCTTCCCGCCCTGCTCATCCGGCGCATAGCAGCCCCACCGTGTGCTGAGGGTCTCGACGAGTAGCAGTCCCCGCCCAGTCTCAGCGTCGAGCCCCGCGTTCTGACGGATGGGCTGGCGCTGATCACCGTCCCATACCTGGATCAGGACGCCATGCCGGTCCGAGGCGAGCCAGAAGCGCATCCAGGGCGCACGCCGCGCCTGCCCGGTCTCGGGCTGCTGGTGACCGATGTCGGCTGATGCGCTTACCGCGTTGGTGATGATCTCGGAGACAAGCAGTTCTGCTGTGTCGGCGAGGCCGCCCAGGTGCCACTCGTGCAGGATGCTCTTGGCATGCAGCCGGGCGCAGCGCACGGACATGGGCAGTGCTCGCAGCTCGAGGTAGCTGCGCAGCGGCCACTTCTGCATGCGCGCCAGTTCCTGGTCCGCCTGGAGCACGGACTCGGCCGGAAGTCTGGCCACCCGGCGGGAGTAGGCAGCGGATGACCAGCAGAGTGTGCCAACCTCCGGGACTGTCATTGCTGCACGAACCCCTCCGATCCGCTGAAGACGCGAAGCCGCGGCAGCGATGACCTCAGTGGCGGCTGAGCGGGAATGGCGCCGCCACACTGCCAGCAAAAGCTCACGAACCGCCGTCAGGACGAGAGCTGTGGCTCACCGATGGCTCACCGCACGGGTACGCTGCGGTCGTGTCTGCGATGCGACCGCGATCCTCTGGCGCCGCAACCACAGCACGCAGCTCGCTGGGAAGAGGTGCTGGGGGGTGGACTTCGGACTGCTCGGGCCGCTGGTAGTCCGTGACGGCGCGAGACATGTATCCGTGTCGGCGCCCCGGCAGCGCGTGCTGCTGGCGGCGCTGCTGCTGAGCGCGGGGCGAGTGGTCAGCCTGGACGCTCTCGCTGAGATGCTGTGGGAGGGCCAGCCCCCGACGGGTGCGCGGGGCGCGCTGCACAGCGCCGTCCAGCGCCTGCGCTCGACGCTGGGCCCGTCGGGTGCCGCCCTGGTCGAGACGCGGCCGCCTGGTTACCTGATCAAGGTCGGCGACGGCGAGTTCGATGTCCGCGAGTTCAGCGTGCTCGCCACGCGCGGCCATGCGGCCGCTGAGGCCGGCAACTGGGCGCAGGCGGCCGGCCTGCTGCGGGAGGCGCTCGGGTTGTGGCGCGGCGAGCCGCTCGCCGACGTGCCCTCGCAACTGCTGCGGGACCGCGAGGTTCCCCCCATCGAAGACCAGCGGCTGCAAGCGCTGGTCGCGCGGATCGACACCGATCTGCACCTGGGCCGGCACGGTGAAGTCGTGGCGGAACTACGCCAGCTGGTCGCGGCGCACCCGTTGCGGGAGCAATTCCACGGCCAGCTCATGCTGAGCCTGTACCGCAGCGGCCGGCAGGCCGACGCCCTCGCCGCCTACCAGGACGTGCGGCGCATCCTGGCCGACGAGCTCGGCATCGGTCCCGGTCCCGAGCTCAGTCTGCTGCACCAGCGCATCCTGGCGGCCGACACTGAGTTCCTCCTCCCGGCGGGCGGCGAGCTGTCCGGCCCCGCACCGGCGGCGCTTAGCCCCCCTGCCGCGGGCCGCCGCGACCCAGCAGCCGCGCAGGAGAAGGTGGTGCCGAGGCAACTGCCCGCTGCGACCCGGCATTTCGCCGGCCGGGCCGATGCGCTCAAGGCGCTCACCGAGCTGGCCGCCGAGGCAGCTGAGGCGAGCCACGCGATGGCGATCGCGGTCATCGACGGGACGGCCGGGATCGGCAAGACCACGCTGGCCCTGCATTTCGCGCACCAGGTAGCCGGGGTGTTCCCGGACGGGCAGCTGTATGTGAACCTGCGCGGTTTCGATCCGGCCGGGCCACCGATGACATCCGTTGAGGCCATCAGGCTCCTCCTGGACGCCCTGGCCGTGCCAGCGGCCAGGATTCCGGCCGGCCTGGACGCCCAGGCGGGCTTGTACCGCAGCCTCCTGGCCGGCCAGCGGATGCTGGTGCTGCTGGACAACGCACGGGACGTCGATCAGGTCCGCCCGTTGCTGCCGGCCAGCCCTGGCTGCCTGGTGATCGTGACCAGCCGCAGCCAGGTCACCAGCCTGGTTGCCGCCGAAGGCGCGTTTCCGCTCACCCTGGATGTGCTCGCCGATGCCGAGGCGCATGAGCTGCTGACCCGCCGCCTTGGCCCGGAACGGGTCACCGGCGACCCCGGCGCCGCGGATGAGCTGATCCAGCTGTGCGCGCGGCTGCCCCTGGCGCTGAGCATCGCCGCCGCTCGCACCGCCAGCCAGCCAGGGCTCTCGCTCGCCGCACTGACCGCCGACTTGCGCGATGCCCGCAGGCGACTGGACGCGCTGGATGCCGGGCACGCGGCCGCGAATGTCCGCGCCGTCCTTTCCTGGTCCTATCAGCAGCTTGACGCTACCGCGGCGCGGCTGTTCCGGCTGCTCGGGCTGCACGCCGGCCCGGACATCAGCGCCGCGGCCGCGGCCAGCATGGCTGGCCTGCCGCTGGACGAAGGACGCCGCAGACTCGGCGAGCTGACCAGGGCACACCTGCTGGCCGAGCAGGCTCCCGGCCGGTTCTCCTGCCACGATCTGCTCCGCGCCTACGCCGCTGAGCTGGCGCAGTCGGCTGACAGCGAGGCTGAGCAGCGAGCGGCTACCGGCCGGATGCTTGATCATTACCTGCACACGGCTTACTCGGCTGCGCTGCAGCTGCATACCACCCGCAGGCCGATCACGCTGGGCGCGCTCCAGCCGGGCGTGGAGCCGGAGCACATCGATGCCGCCGGGCAGGCCCTGGCCTGGTTCGAGGCCGAGCGCCGGGTGCTGATGGCCGCCGCCGGACAGGCACTGGAGGCCGGCTTCGATACCCATGCATGGCAGATCGTGTGGGCGCTGTCACGGTTCCTGGATACGCGGGGCCGCTGGCACGACTGGGCTGTTACCGAGCAGATCGCCCTGGCCGCCACGCAGCGGCTAGGCGACCGGGCGGCCCAGGCCTCCGCCCACCAGCGGTTCGGCTACGCCGGCGCCAGGCTCGGCCGCTACGAGGATGCTTATGCCCATCTGGAGCTCGCACTGAGTATCCACTCTGAGCGCGGAGACCACGCCGGGCAGGCTCAGGTCCACAACTCACTGGCCATCACATTGCACTCTCAGGGCCGCTACGACGAAGCCCTTGGCGAGGCCCAGCAGGCGCTGGAGTCGTATACGGCTGCCGGCGACCGGCCTGGCCGGGCACTTGCCCTCAACTCGGTCGGCTGGTTCCACGCCATACTCGGGGATCACCGGCAGGCGCTCAGCTACTGCGAGCAGGCCGTCGGCCTGTTCAGTGACCTCGGCAGCCAGGAAGGGGTGGCTAACGCGCTGGACAGCCTCGGGTATGCCCACCAGCAGCTCGGCAACTACGCCGCAGCCATTGCCTGCTACCAGCGGGCTCTCGGCCTGCATCGTGAGATCGGTGGTCGCTGGGGCGTGGCCGAGACTCTCGGCCACCTCGGCGACGCCCGCCACGCCGCCGGGAATCCGGAGGAGGCTCGCACGGCCTGGGAAGAGGCGCTTGCGATCTTGGATGACCTCCACCATCCCGACGCTGGCCAGATCCGCGCCAAGCTTGCGGAACTCCTGCCGTGACGCCGACGCTGGGGGGAGGAGTGCGGGCTTGGCGGTAGTAAGGGAGTCAAGGGAACACGGGTGAGGGCGGCAGGGAGGTGGCGATGGCGGCCGAGGGCGAGGCTGGGCAGAGGAGTATCACGGTCAAGGTCGAGCAGCGGATGGTCGTGGAGTACGGCATAACGCTGGATGGCGTGTGGCTGCCGCTGGCCCTGCTGAGGGGCCTGGAGGCGCACGGGCCGTGGGGTCCGCCGTTCACTCGGGCCACCACTGACCAGGAACGCGTGCTCGTCAGCCACGCGCTCGCCGAACGACACAACCAGGCCGGGCTGCACCGTGGCAGCGGGCTGCCCGGCTTCCTGGCCGCGATACCGTTCGAGCCGACAGCCCCGCTGGAGAAGATCCCCGGCCCAGGGGCGGAGGACGACCGCGGCCCGGGCCCAAGCCAGCGGGAGAAGCCGACGTAATGCGCCATCCCCTGATCTGATCCCACCTAGCGCTCCTCCGGCCACCCCCGCATGGACAATCCGCAACGACGGCCTTGGTGCGCTCGTACTGGCAAACCTCACCGCCGCCCTTCCCGGCAGACACGCCGCTCGCACACCAACCGCCCTCGCCCTGCGAGCGGAATAGCTGCCCAACTGCGTCAGTGGCCGAGCAGGGCAATCGTCGTGCCGAGGAGGATGAAGAGCACGCCGACGGCTATGAACGCCCAGTTGGAGAGCCGTCCGTCCCGGCCGTAGACGAGCACGTCCAGCGGATCGGCCGGGTCATACCAGACGAGCACCTGCTGGCCGGGCCGCAGCCAGGCTCTCTTCCGGACCGGATTAGGGCAGCTCCGCTCCATCACCCGCCCGTCCGCGAGCGCGTACTGGAGCAACGTACGGGACGGTGACCCGCCCGCCTGCTCGGCCGCGGTGACCAGTCGCCCGTCCGCGGTGACCGGCTGCTCGTGCACGGTCTCGCGCGACGGCATGGCCGTCGCCCAGGCGGTCAGCCCACGGCGGCGCAACTGCCGGGCCCGGTGCATACTGCTCAGCCCGGCCAGCGCAGCCAGGCCGCCCACCAGCCCAAACCAGACCCCGATCAGGACCGCCATCTCCTGCCCTGACTCCCGCGCTATCCGCCCACGCCCTGATGACCGCCCGCCCGCTTGACCCCGGGAGCCACCGGGCCAGCACGCAGTGCGGCCAGCCGCGCGGCGCGGGCCGGCCCGGCCGCGATGAACAGGACGACCCCTGCCAGCGCGACCGCGGTTACCACATAACGACAGTAAGCCCGCGGGCTCCGCACCGCCACTAGGGGCCGGCCGCGCGGCGCGCCATCCGCCGCTCTTGTCGATCACCCGCCACCGGCGGCACACTTGGGCCTATCTCAGCTGCAGGGAAGGCCAAGCCGCTCCGGGAAGGCCGAGCGGCTCAGGGAGGGTCGAGTGATCAGTTGCGGCTTCTGCTGATCGGCGCCCCCGGCGCCGGCAAGGGAACACAGGCCGAGCTGCTGGCCAAGCGGCTCGGCATTACGCACATCTCCAGCGGCGATCTGCTGCGCCAGCACGTCCGGGACCACACGTCGCTCGGCGAGACGATCAAGGCCTACGTTGACCATGGCGACCTGGTCCCGGACGGCGTCGTCATGGACATGCTGCGCAAGCCCGTGACCGCCGCGGTCGAGGCGGGCGGCTACGTCCTCGACGGGTTCCCGCGGACCGTGGACCAGGCCAAGGCGTCCTTCATCGTCGCTCAGCCCCTCGGGGCCGAGGTGCAAGCCGCGGTGCACCTCGATGTCCCCACCGAGGAGCTGGTGCGCCGGCTGCTGGCCCGGGGCCGCGGCTCGGACGACACCGAAGCCGTGATCCGGCACCGGTTGCAGGTGTACGAGGAAAACACGGTGCCGCTGCTCGAGTACTACGCGGGCCGGGAATGGATGTTCGCCGTCGACGGGGCCCAGTCGCCGGAGGCCGTCCACGAGGAAATCATCGCGCGCCTGCGGCGGCTGGTCGCGTTCGCCACCGAAGCTTTCTGACGGCAGCTTGGTGACGGCGGCCACCACGGCCGCGGGCTTCCCAAATCGCGGGCGGTGAAAGGGTGCCGCCGCCCGGTCCAGCAGGCATCATCTAGCCCAGGCGTTCGTCACCCTTAACGACTCCGCCACCGCGACCCCGCAGGAGATCATCGCGTTCTGCCGCGAGCGTCTCGCCCACTACAAATGCCCGGACACGGCCGAATTCGGGCCGCTGCCGAAGACCTCCACCGGCAAGATCCAGAAGTTCGTGCTCCGCGACCGCGAATGGGCCGGCCACGACAACCGGATCAGCGGCGCATAGCATCCACGCGAGCGAAGCCGATCGGAGCCCACATGGCGGTCACCCCCACGTTCCCCAGCCGGGACGCGCTGCGGCGGCTGCGGTTCCGGCCGGTCGACGTCCTCGTCGGCGCGGCCGTGTTCCTGCTGCTCTACGTCGTCGTCCGGGTGGGCGCGAGCGCCCGCGTCCCGATCCGGACCGGCCATGTGACCACGATCGACACCTCGCCGTCGCAGCTGCCCTACTACGCGGTCCGCAGCCTGCTGCGCATGTTCATCGCCCTGTTCTTCGCCTACGCGTTCAGCCTGGGCTATGCCTACGTGGCGGCGCGGAACCGGCGGGCCCGGCGGGTGATGATCCCGGCCCTGGACATCCTCCAGTCCGTGCCGGTGCTGGGCTTCCTCGCCATCACGGTGACATTCTTCCTGGCTCTGTTCCCCGGTTCTGAGCTCGGCCTGGAGGCAGCGTCGATCTTCGCCGTGTTCACCTCACAGGCGTGGAACATCACGTTTTCCTTCTACCACTCGCTGGTCACCCAGTCCGGGGAGCTGGACGAGGCCAGCCGGCTGATGGGGCTGTCCCGGTGGAAGCGGTTCTGGAGCATCGACGTGCCGGGCGGGGCGATCGGCCTGGTGTGGAACGGGATGATGAGCTTCGGCGGCAGCTGGTTCTTCCTGACCGCATCCGAGCTGATCATCGTCGGTGGTCACCGCTACACCCTGCCCGGCGTGGGCTCGTACGTCGGCGTGGCCGTGGAGCAAGGCCGGCTCGGGCACGTCGTCTGGGGCATCGTCACCATGATCATCATGATCCTGGCCGTCAACTTCGTGTTCTGGCGGCCGCTGGTGGCCTACGCGGAGCGATTCCGCCTGGAGCAGACCGAGTCGAGCCAGAAGCCCCGTTCGATCGTCCTCAACGTGCTGCGGCGGTCCAGCTGGCCGGCCGTAGCTGGGCGAGGCAGGCGCGCGATCGCGCAGCCGGTCAACCAGCTGATGGCCGCCGCCACCGGGATCGACGACCGCAGCCTGGTCAGCCACGCCGCCCGCCGCCGCGCCGCCGACATCGCATTCGCCGCAGTCGTGCTGGCCGTGCTCGGCTACGGCCTGTACAGCATGCTGGCTTACATCGCCGCCGGGCAGCAGGGCCTGGGCGTCCTCGCCCACGCGTTCGGGCTCGGCTTCCTGACGTTCCTGCGGGTCGCCGTGGTGGTGGCGGCGTCCTCGGTGATCTGGGTGCCGGTCGGCGTCTGGATCGGCTTCAACCCCCGGGTCGCCCAGTACCTGCAGCCGGTCGTGCAGGTATTCGCCAGTTTCCCGGCGAACTTCATCTTCCCGTTCGCCATGTTATCTTTCTGGCCATCGGGCTCAGCCTGAACTACGGCAGCATCCTGCTAATGATGCTCGGCACGCAGTGGTACGTGCTGTTCAACGTGATCGCCGGGGCCAGCGCCGTGCCGTCGGATCTCAAGGAAGCCATGGACAACCTCGACGTGCACGGCTGGGAGCGCTGGCGCCGGATGATCCTGCCCGCCGTGTTCCCCGCCTACGTCACGGGCGCGATCACCGCGGCCGGCGGCGCCTGGAACGCCTCCATCGTGGCCGAGATCGTCATCTACAATCACCACACGCTCGTGGCCAGCGGCTTGGGCAGCTTCATCACCGAGGCGACGGCCAAAAACAACTTCCACGAGATCATTGCGGGCATCCTGGTCATGGCGGTCTACGTCACCGGCCTCAACGCACTTCTGTGGCGGCGGCTGTATAGCATCGCCGAGTCGAAGTACTCACTGACATGACCGAGCCGCTGATCAGCGTCAGAGCGCTGAGCAAGTCCTTCTCCGGGCCGGAGGCCGGCCGGTGCCCGTGCTCGAGGGCATCAGCCTGGCGGTCGATGAGGGCGAGTTCGTTGCGCTGCTCGGCCGCAGCGGCAGCGGCAAGTCCACCCTGCTGCGGTGCATCGCCGGACTGATCGCACCGTCCGAGGGCGAGGTCCTGTTCCGCGGCCACCAGCTGACCGGCACCAACCGGGACACCACCATGGTGTTCCAGACGTTCGCGCTGCTGCCCTGGCTCACCGTGCAGCAGAACGTCGAGATCGGGCTGGAAGCGCGGGGGGTGGCGCCCGCGCAGCGATCCGAGCGGGCGCTGCGCGCGATCGACCTGGTGGGTCTCGACGGCTACGAGTCCGCCTACCCCAAGGAACTGTCCGGCGGCATGCGCCAGCGCGTCGGCTTTGCCCGCGCTCTCGTGGTCGAGCCCGCGGCCTTGCTGATGGATGAGCCGTTCAGCGCGCTCGACGTGCTCACCTCGGAGAACCTGCGCGGCGAACTGCTGGAGCTATGGGAGGGCCAGCGGTTCCCGACCAAGACGATGGTCATGGTCACGCACAACATCGAGGAAGCGGTGCTGCTCGCCGACCGGATCATGGTGCTGGGCACGAATCCGGGCCGGATCCGGGCCGACATGCGCAATCCGCTGCCCCGGCCCCGCCGCCGGCGGACCCCGGATTTCGAGGCGCTGGTCGACGAGATCTACCGGATGATGACCCAGCGCGACGCCGTAGTTACTGCGGCGCGCTCGCAGCCTGAGAGCGTGGGCCCGGGCACGCTCAGCGATTCCCCGCTGCCGCAGGCCACCGTGGACGGGCTGTCCGGCCTCGCGGAGATCCTGCTCGGCCGCCACGACGGCGCGGCCGACCTGGCCGACCTGGCCGACGGCCTGGGCCTCGAAGTCGAACGACCTGCTGCCGCTGGTGGACGCGCTGGTGCTGCTCGGGTTCGCCGGGCTCAGCGGCGACGTGCTAGCGCTGTCGCCCGGCGGGCGGATCTTCGCCGGCGCGAGCATCCAGGACAGCAAGGAGATCTTCGCCCGGGCGTCCGTGCAGCGGGCCCCGCTGGTCCGCACCATCTACCGGGCGCTGCGCGGCAGCGTGGACGGCAACCTGCCCGCTGGCTTCTTCACCGACATCCTGCGGACCAGCGTCAGTGAGGATGAGGCCACCCGGCAGCTGGACGTCGCCGTGAACTGGGGACGTTACGCCGAGCTCTACACCTATGACGCCACCCGCGGGCAGATCATCCGGGAGGACCAGGGCATCGGCGCCGCGCTCGCCGACGTGGCCGAGCCGGCCCGGCACGGTGCCCTGCACCTGTTCCTGGGCGCGGCCCCGGGATCCGGCAAGACCTTCACCATGCTGCGTGAGGGCCGCGCGCTGCGGGACCGGGGACAGGACGTGGTGATCGGGTTCGTGCAGACCCACGGCCGCCCGCGCACCGCCGACGCCATCGGCGGCCTGGAGATCGTCCCCCCGCGCCCGGCGGCCGACGCGGACGGCAGTGACCCCGACAACAGCGGCCCGGACAACAGCGGCCCGGACAGCAGCGGCCCGGACAGCAGCGGCCCGGACAGCAGCACCGGGATGGAACGCGGTACGGAGATGGACCTGAGCGCCGTGCTGGCCCGCCGGCCCGCCGTGGTGCTCGTCGATGATTTCGGCCAGCACGCCGCGGCCATCTCCGCGCTGCGCACGGCTGGGATCGACGTCATCAGCACCGTCGACGTCTGCGACCTGGAGCGCGCGGCTGATGCCGTGACCCAGATCACTGGGCTACCGGCCGCGGCCACGGTGTCCGACGCGGCCCTGGCCGAGGCCGACGACATCAGGTTCGTGGACAGCTCGCCCGAGGCACTGCGCAAACGGCTCGGCCACGGGAACATCTACCCGGCCGGCCCACCCGACGAAGCGCAGGCGGCCCTGTTCAGCACCGCGAGCCTGGCCGCGCTGCGCGAGATCGGGCTGGGGGTCGTCGCGGGGACGCTCACCACCACCCCGGCACCGTCCGGCAGCGCGAGCCCATGGACGTGCTGGTGGCCGTGACCAGCCCGGCCCAGGCCGGCCCGCTGGTCCAGCGCGGCGCCCGGCTGGCCCGGCGCAGCAGCGCGAAATGCACGGTACTCATGCTCCGGCCGCCCGCCGGGACACCGTCCGGACATGGGACACGATCCGGTGACGAGCCACCATCCGAAGACAGCACACCATCCCGATATGGGACACCATCCGGTGACGAGCCACCATCCGAAGACAGCACACCATCCGGATATGGGACACCATCCGGTGACGACACAGCCGGAGACGCGCACCAACCGGAAACGGCGCACCAACCGGAGCCGGAGCGGCCACCCTCCCGGCTGCGGCGGACGTCGGCGCCGGGGTCATCGTCCGCGACGGCCGGGATACCGCGGCGGCGATCATCCAGACGGTGCGGGAGACCGGCGCCCGGCATGTAGTCGTGGCCGCACCCCCGGCCCGGCTACTCGATCGCTGGCGTCCCAGCCTGGTGGAGCGCCTGGCCGGCCAGCTCCCGGATATCCATCTGCACATCGCCACCGGCCCGGCCGGCAGCCCGTCTGCTGACGGAGGACACCCAGCCGACGCCGTGGCTGGTGCGGGGCCGGGACAGGCCCGCGGCGCGGTCCGGGTCTATCTGGGCTACGCGGCTGGCTGCGGCGTCACGACCGCGATGCTCGAAGAGGCCGGGCGCCGCCGGTCGCGTGGCTCCGACGTGGTCGTCGCCGCTGTGGACTGCCGGGGCCGGGAAGGGGTGAGCGCCGCTCTGGACGGCCTGGAGCTCGTCGGCGACGGCCGCACGCTCGACATCGAAGCGGTCCTGGCCCGGCGGCCCGAGGTGGCCTGCATCGACGACCTGTCGGCGGTGGAGGCCAGCGGTGAAAGCCGGTTCGCTGCCGCGCGGCGGCTCGCTGAGGCCGGCGTCACCGTCGTCGCCACGGTGCTTCTGGAGAGCCTCCACGGCCGCGACGGCGCCGCGCCGGGCGGCCCCCTGGATGAGGCGGCGGTGCTGGCCTTCGCCGACGAGATCGAGCTGGTGGATGCCCCGCCCTCAGTCCTCGCGGACCGGGTCCGCCGCGGCGAGCTCGTCCCCGCCGCGGGCATCGAGGAGGCGCTGCAGGCGGACTACGCGCCCGAAACGCTCGCGGCCCTGCGCGAGCAGGCGTTCACCATCGTGGCCGAGCACGCCGACCGCCAGCTGGCCGCCTACCAGCGCGGCGCCATCACTGCGAGTAGCGCAGCCGCCAGCGGCACTGCCGCAAACACCTCCCGCAGCACTGCCGCCAGCAGCACTGCCGCAAACAACACCGTCTCCAGCAGTACTGTCGCCAGCAGCGAGGCCCGGCCCAGCATCCTGGGCTGCGCGGCGCCGCAGCCAGGTATGGAGCCCCTCATCCGGCGCTCGGCAGCCCTCGCCGCGCAGCTGGCCGGGGACTTCCGGGTGGCCACCGTCCTGCCGTCGCCACCCGCCGCAGACCTGGACCAGATGCTGGCGGACTACGCCGCGCTGACCGCCCAGCTCGGCGGCCAGTTCGCGGTGCTGACCGGGGATCCGGCGGCCGAGCTCACCGCGTTCGCGCATCAGCACCAGGTCACCGAGATGCTGCTGGCCCGCGAGGGTCGACCCCTAGGTGGCCGCCACCGCGTCCTGCGCGAACTCACCCAGAGAGCCAGCCCCGCCGAAGTGCACGTCCTGCCCGCCGCAGCCCACCCGCTACACACCACGGCGGATCCCGCGCCCCAGCCATAGCGACGCGGCCTTAGAGCGCCGGTCAGTAACTAGGTCGGCTGGCCACCACCGCTGGGATTGGCGCTGATATTGGCGCCGGGATTCGTGTGCACGGACTGTTGCCTGGGCCGCGGTCATCGCGCACGGATGGTGGATCGGGGCCCGGGCGCGGATCAGCATGTGCGGAGACCGCGGTCATGGCAGCGGTCTGCGCACACGCTCAGCAGGCCAGCGGCCGGGACAGCAGTCAGTGCACACACGCCGGGAGCTGGCCCACTCATCGACCGGCGCTTTAGCGCCGCGGCGTGCGTCCCGCGCGATTACGCCTGCTCCTGCCAGAGCTTGACCGTCCCGACGAGCAACACCACCAGGGCCGGGACAAAGAACAGCCCGGTGTGCAGGATCCCGCCCACGATTCCGGCGACCAGGACCACCACACAGGCGGCCGCGGCGACCCGGGCGACCCGGGCCGGAGCGAACGCGGCGGCCGCGGCCAGCGGCGCGGGCGCGATGGCCAGCAGCAGCGACGACCACGTCACGGTCAGCGGGTCGACGCTCACCAGCGCCGAGATGGTGATCAGCTGCGCGGCACCGGCCAGGAGCAGCGCGCCACGTCGCCACGGATAGCTCGCCGGAGCCGGAGCCCGGTCCGGGCGGCTGGCCGCCGTCGGCGTGCCGGGGATGACGGGCGTTCCGGAGGTGGCTGGCGTTCCGGGGGTGGCTGGCGTGGCCGCGCTGGCGGCGGAGACACTGGCTGCAGATGCGCTCTGACTACTCACGGTGGGCTCCTGGCGGACGAATCCGGACGAGGCAACGTCTCTCGCCGACCAGGCTTCCCGGCTCACCTGCTGACGAGCCTAGGCCCGGGCGGCGCCGCTGCCAAGGGCCCTTCGGCGGCGGGATCCCGGTCGCGGCGGACGCGGGCGGTATCGTTAGTGACAGGTGAGCCGGGAAGCCTGGTCGGCAGCGTCGAACGCTAAGGCTCCTCATGTTGCGCAGAAATCGGTCGCGGGTGCTCGCCTCGCATTGGCGTGCCGACGTGCTGCGGACGAATTTGTGGCTGGTCCCGGGGATTGAAGTCCTGGCGGCTATCGCACTCTTCGCCGTCACCCTCAGCCTGGACCGCGCCGCCTACCGCGGCGAGTTCAGTCTGCCGTCCTGGGTGATCAGCGGTACCGCCGACGCGGCCCGGCAGATCCTCACTGCGATCGCGGCCGCCGTGATCACGGTGGTGGGCGTCGTCTTCTCCATCATCCTGGTCACCCTCACCCTCGCGTCCACCCAGTTCGGGCCGCGGATGCTGCGTAACTTCATCCGCGACCGCGGCACCCAGCTGACGCTGGGGACGTTCGTGGCGACGTTCGTGTACGCCGTGCTCGTCCTGGTCTCGATCGGCCCGGGATCACACGGGGACTTCGTGCCGCACATCGGCGTGACGGTGACGCTCGGCCTGATGGTCGCCGCGCTGGGCGTGCTGATCTACTTCATCCACCACACGGCCACATCGATCCAGCTGCCCCAGGTGATCGCGAGCATCGCCCGTGACCTGTCGGGGGCGATCGAGGTGCAGGGTAGCCACGAGGGCAGCCCAGACCTGGCGGCCGGGCCGGAGGCGGCGGAACTGCTGGCCCGGATGAAGGCCGGCGGCGGGGTGGTCCGGGCGCCCACCAGCGGGTACCTGCAGTTCGTTCGGCACCGCAACCTCGTGCAGTTCGCCGCCGAGGCGGACGCGGTCATCGCGCTGGACTACCGGCCCGGGCACTTCCTCGTCCAGGGCCACCCGTTCGCGTTGGTGTGGCCGCCCGAGGCCGCACCGCGGGTGAGCGACGCGCTGGGCCGCGCGCACATCACCGGGCCCTACCGGACGCTGACGCAGGACATCTCCTTCGGCATCGACCAGCTGGTCGAGATCGCCATCCGGGCCCTGTCACCGGCGGTCAACGACACCTTCACCGCGCTGACCTGCATTGACTGGCTGGGCGACAGCCTCTGCAAGATCACCGTCCGGTGGCACCCGGCGCGGGTGCACCGGGACAGCCGAGGCTTCATCCGGGTCATCACGGCCGAGCCGAGCCACGCACGTCTCGTGCAGCGCGCGTTCGAGAAGATCCGCCAGGCCAGCAACGGCATGCCCGCCGTGATGATCCGCCAGCTCGAGGCCCTCATCAAGATCATGGCCGAGACGTCCAGCGCCGGGCAGCGCCGGGTCCTGCTGGACCAGGCCGCCATGATCCAGCGGGCGAGCGAGCGCTCGGTGCCCGAAGCAGCCGACCGCGACGACGTCCGGCGCCGCTACGAAGAACTGCTCACCACGGACACCCGGCTCACCCAACGCGAGGACGCCGCCACCGTCGCGCTCGGGAATTCCTCCGGCCCGGGCTCTCGTCCGCCCGGGTGGGAGACTCGGCTAGCCCGGATTCCTGCCTGGGGGATAGCAGTTGCCGTTGACCAACGTACCGCCCCGGATCTGGCAGAGCTTGGCCGCCGAATCAGGAGTCTGGGACGACTGGTTTTCCACAACTGACAGCGCTATCCGGGCGCCGGGAAGCACCAGGCTCCCCGGGAGCGGGTTCTGGCTCACCACGATGCCGTTCGGGATGCCCGGGCTGACCCGGGACACGACGGCAACGTCAGTGAATCCATAAGCCGCCAGAAGTTTCCTGGCCACATTGATGTCCTGGCCCAGCACAGCGGGAACTTTGGCGATGCCCGCCGAAACCTTGATCGTGATACTGGACTCCGGTGTCACCCGCATGCCTGGGGCGGGGCTCTGGCTGACGATGATGCCCGGCCTCGCCAGAGCCTGTACCTGTACCTGGTGCACTCGCAGTTTCAGGTCGATGAGTCGCTGGGCGGCCTGGGCAGCATTCATGCCCTGGACGCCGGGAACCGTGATCTGGCCGGGACCGGACGCTACCTCGAGGACCACCGCCCGGCCGCCGGCACGACAGCGCCGGCCGGTGAATTAGCCCTGATCACCGTCCCTGGAGCCGCCTCGGACGAGGCTTGCCGGCGGACCGTGTAGGACAGGCCTGCCTGGCTGACCGCCTGCTCGGCCCGGGCCAGCGACATCCCGGTAACCCCGGGCATCACGTGGCCGCTGGTCTTCCGCATGACGTAGACGGCCCCACCGGCCAGGAGAAGAACGGCCACGACTCCGGAGCACCCACAGCCACGCGGCGTGCCTGGTCCCGACCTCGCTGGTCGCTACCCGCCGGCCACGCAGCCGTCCGGCCAGTCGTCAGCCGACCGCCGTTCGTCCCCGCCCGTGGCATCGGGCCCACCCGCGGCACCGAGTCCGACCCGCGCAGCCGTCATCATCGGCCGCCCGCCCGTGCCCGCGCCCTGGCCTGGGATACCCGCGCCCTGGCCTGGGATACCCGCGCCCTCAGTCACGGCCATGTTGTCATCGGCAGTGGGAGCCACCGGACGGGCCGGGACCACGGTCCCGGCGGGATCGGTCGGGTACCGGCTGACTGCTTCGCTGATGGGGGCGGGCAGCCATCCTGCCGCCGGCAGCGCGGCCCCCACCTCCGCCAGCAACTCGGCCGCGCTGGGCCGCTGGGCCGGGTCTTTGGCCAGGCACCGCTCGACCATGGACCGGATCTGATCAGGCAGCCGGGAGGTATCGGGCTGGCGGTGCACCACCCGGTACATCAGCGCCGGCGGAGATCCCTCACCGAATCGGCCCCTCCGCCGTGGCCGCGAACGCAAGGACCGCCCCCAGGCTGAACACATCACTGGCCGGCCCGACCGGGACGCCCTCGGCCTGCTCCGGGGACATGAACCCGGGCGACCCCATCACCATGCCCGATTGCGTCAATGCGCTCGCCTCGGCCGCCCGGGAGATCCCGAAATCGATCACCCGCGGCCCATCCACGGCCAGCAGCACATTCGACGGTTTCAGATCCCGGTGCACTACTCCCACCGCATGAATGGCCACCAGGCCTTCGGCTAGCCCGGCGGCCAGCGCCAGCACCGAGTCCACCGGCAACGGTCCCCGCGTCTCCACCACATCAGCCAGCGACGGCCCGGGAACATACGCTGTCGCCAGCCACGGCACCGGCCCGGTCACGTCCGCGTCCACGACTGCGGCGGTGAACAGCCCGTTCACCTGCCGTGCCGCCGCGACCTCGCGCGCGAACCGGGCCCGGAAACCCGGCTCCCCCGCCAGCTCGGGCCGGATGACCTTGACCGCGACTGGCCGGCCACCAGCGGACAGGCCGAGGAACACATGGCCGATGCCGCCCGACCCGAGCCGCCCGGCCAGCCGGTATGGCCCTGCCTGCACCGGATCGCCGGCCTGCAAATCCCCCGCGATGGCGATCCCCGGGCTGACACCAGTAGCCATATTCCTCCCAGCGATGAATGGACACAGCAACAGGAAACTTCGGCCGGCCTGGCCAGCTCGGCCGAAGACCGCAGAATGGCAAATGACGCGTAACAAAATGGCGTGTAACAAACACACCCAGCCGGCGAGTGAGCTGGAGCCACTGGTCGCGTCGCCGCCCGGATCCCGCCGCCCGGGCCCCGCCGCCCGGGCCCGCGCCGCCCCTCACCGGCCGTACCCGCACCGCCCGCCGCGCCGCCCCTCACCAGCCGCGCCCGCGCCACCCGTCACCGGCCCTGCCCGCGCCACCCGCCGCACCGCCCGCCGGCCACCCGGGCCATGACCTGCTGGCCAGGCTCAGCATTCACACCCCTCCCTCTTGACGGCAGCAACTTCTTTCCTTACATTTCACAAAAAAGTCCTCTCGGAGGTGTGCGCGATGGCGACAGCAGCCCCCCCACCGACGGCCGTGAACGACAACCAGCTCCGCCGTAACGTGCTCGGGCTGCCCAGCGCGCTGGCGATATCGCTCGCGTTCATCTCCCCGACGATCGGCGTGATCTTCATCTCGTCGCTGATCGCGGGCAAGGCGGGCCTGTCGTCCCCGTTCATCTTCCTGGTGGGCACGGTGGGCATCGCCCTGATGGCCTCCACGCTGGCCCAGTTCACCCGGCGGATCACCTCGGCCGGCACGTTCTACAAGTTCATCTGCCAGTCGTTCGGGACCTCAACCGCGTTCGTGGCGGGCATGGTGCTGCTGCTGGCCTACGTGCTGCAGAGCCCACTGAACACGAACCTGTTCGGCGGGTTCCTCAGCCAGACCCTGGCCAGCGACTTCGGCGTCCACATCTCCTGGTGGATCCTGATGCTCTTCATCGTGCTCGCCGTGGGCGCGCTGGCCTGGTACTCGGTGCACACCTCGATGCGGTTCGACCTGGCGTTCGTGATCGCCGAGGTCAGCGTGGCCGGCATCCTGCTGCTGCTGATCATCTTCAAGGGCGGCGACCACGGCCAGGTGCCGAGCTCATTCCTGCCGACGCACTCACCCTCGGGCTTCGGCGGGCTCGGCGAGGCCTTCGTCTTCATCGTGCTGGCCTTCTTCGGCTTCGAGTCGTCCACCACCGTCGCCGAGGAGGTCCGCAACCCGCGCCGTAACCTGCCTATCGCGCTGATCGGCTCGGTCGTGCTGACCGGGCTGTGGTTCTCGTTCGCGATGTACTCGATCATCGTCGGCTACGGCGCCAAGCACGTGAGCCAGATCTCCTCTGCCACCGCTCCCTTGCACGACCTGGCCCAGCGCTACATCGGCGGCTGGTACGCGAACCTGGTCGACCTGGCCGCGGTATCCGCGATCATCGCGGTGCTGCTGGCCATCCACACAGCGAACTTCCGGGTGATCTACGCGCTCGGCCGGGACGGGGCGCTGCCCAAGCTGCTCGGGCGCACCCACCCGCGGTACAAGACCCCGCACATGGCGATCATCGCCTATTCGATCTTTACCCTGGTCATTGGCCTGGTGGCGGGCATCGCCTGGGGCCCGCTGCCCGCCTTCGGCGACCTCGGCTACCTGTCCTCGCTGGCCATCCTGCCCGTCTACATCGGCGCCAACGTCGCGCTGCCGTTCTTCATCTACCACCGCTACCGGAGCGAGTTCTCCGTCCTGGTGCACGTGATCTTCCCCGCGGTGTCCAGCGTGATCTTCCTGCTCGCCATCTGGCTCAGCATCCATCCGTATCCGGCGACCGCGCCGACCAAATATTTCCCCCCGCTGCTCGCCGTGTTCATCGTGGCCGCGATCATCACCGCCATCGTGCTGCGCAGGCGCAACTCGCCCGTGCTGACCAAGCTGGGCAGCGTGCTGTTCATGGAGGCGCAGGCCATGCCCGAGGCGCAGGACGTGGCCGGGACCCCGACCGGCCCGGGCAGCGCACTGGGCGGGTAGCGCCACTTTGTTAAGCTTCTGAGAAGAATGCCCCCCGGGACAAAGGGCACGGGTGAAAGGGAGACGATGGGCAAGCTGACTGGCCGTAGCGCATTGGTGAGCGGCGGTGCGTCAGGGATCGGCCAGGCGATCGCGCAGCTCTTCCTGGAGGAGGGGGCCAGCGTCGCGATCTCCGACATCAACGCTGACGGGCTCGATGCCGCGGTCAAGGACCTGTCTGGCTACGGCACCGTCGTGGGCATCAACGGCGACGTCCGGTCGATGGCGGACGCTGGCCGGATGGTGGCCGAGACCGTGGAAACGTTCGGCGCGATCGATGTGCTCGTCTGCAACGCGGGCATCACCAGCGTGGCGCCGATCGAGCAGCTGACCGAAGAAGAGTGGGACGCCGTCCTGACCACTAACGTCAAGGGCATGTTCACACTGGTCAAGCACGCGATCCCGCACATGATCACCCAGGGCGGCGGGAACATCGTGACGCTCGGCTCGGAGATGGGCATCGTCGCCGTGCCCGAATCGCCGGCCTACAACGCGAGCAAGGGCGCGGTCATAATGTTCACCAAGTCGATCGCGGTCGACCTGATCCGGCACAACATCCGGGTCAACAGCCTGTGTCCCGGCATCACCCGCACCCCGCTGCTGCAGGCCGAGGTGGACAACAGCATCGACCCGGACCGAACCGCGGCCGAGCAGGCGTCCTGGGCGCCGATCATGCGGGTCGCCGACCCGCGGGAGATCGCCCAGGGCGCGCTGTTCCTGGCCAGTGCGGCCAGCTCGTTCGCGGTCGGCAGCTGCCTGGTGCTCGACGGCGGCTTCACCGCGCGCTGACCACCGTGGTCATGATCACCGGGGCCGACCGGTCCAGTCACGTCCCCGCGGACGTCCGGCTCGCCAACCTCGCCCGGATCGTGGAGGAGCTGCGGCACGCGGGCGCGCTGTCCCGCTCCGAGGTGGCCCGCCGGGTCGGGGTATCGCTGCCCACCGCGCACCGGCTGGTCTCTGACCTCGCCGACCTTCAGCTGGTCGAGGAAGAAGATCCGGAGGCGGACAGCTCACGGCTGGGCCGGCCGCCCGTCGTCTACCGGTTCCGCGAGGATGCTGGGCTGCTCGCTGGCATCGATATCGGCAACGAAACCACCCGGATGGCCATCACTAGCCTGGCTGGGCGGGTGATCACGGCGCAGACGGTGACGTCGGACCGGCTCGGCCCGGACCTGTCCGGCGCCCTGGTCGCCAGGATCACCGACATGGTGAGCAGTACCGGCCAGCCCCTGGCCCAGCTGGCCGGGGCCGGGATCGGCGTCGCGGCCTCGGTCGATCCGGCCGGGATCCTGCGGGCGCCGCCGCTGCACACCGAGTGGGACGGGCTGCCGCTCGGCGCTGAGCTGGGCCACAAGCTCGGCTGCGAGGTGACCGTGGCGCAGGACGACCACCTGTCCCCCATCGCCGAGAGCAGCGATGCCGGTACCTTCCCGGGCGCGTCATCGTTGCTGGTCATCGAGATCGGCCGGGGCATCGGCGTGGGCATGACGCTGGACGGCGTGCCGATCGCGGGCGCCCACCGCCGGTTCGGGCGGATCGCGGGCTGGCCGGTCACCAGCCCGGCCGGGACCGCGGGCGCGCTCGGCGAGTGCCTGGTGACCGGCGGCCTGGTCAGCCACTATCACGAGCGCGGCGGGTCGCGTGAGGTGCGGGACGGGGCCGCCTTGGCCACCGCGGCGCGCAGCGGCGACTCCCGCGCCCGGGACATCTTCGACTGGGCCGCGCTGACCATCGCCGACCTGGTCAGCAGGCTCCAGCTGCTCTGTGATCCGCAGGCCGTGGTCATCGGCGGTGGCCTGGCCCGCGCCTACGACCTGCTCGAACCTGGCCTGGCCGGGCGGCTGCCGGCCCGGCTGAAGGTCGCCCGCAGCGTGCTCGGCGAACAGGCCGTCGTGGTGGGGGCGGTGTTCGTGGCCGGCTCGCCATGTGGACGGCTGGCTCAGCAAGCGACTGGCCCGGGCCTGAGACCCGGCACGAAGAGGAGTCACTGATGATTCAGCTAGCCGCCCTGATCGACGGCAAGCCCGTCGCGACCAGCGCGGAAGTGCCGGTCGAGGATCCGTCCACTGGCGAGGTGATGGCCGTCACCGCGGACTGCGGCCCGGCCGAGATCGACGCGGCGGTGCGGGCCGCGGCCGAGGCCGCGCCATCCTGGCGGCGGGTGGCCGTGCCCGAGCGGGCCCGGCTGCTGCGCCGCCTGTCCGCGCTGATCGAGCGGGACATGTCCAGCCTGGGCCGGCTCGAGAGCCAGCAGACCGGCAAGCCGCTGCGCCAGGGCCTACGCGACGCCGAGATCACCGTGCGCTATTTCGACTTCTACGCCAGCGCGGTCGAGACCTTCTACGGCAGCGCCTTCTCCCTGGACGAGCGCACCAGTGTGCAGACCCGCTGGGAGCCGCACGGCGTCACCGCGCACATCATCCCGTGGAACTACCCGCTGCAGATCCTCGGCCGGTCGGTTGCCCCAGCCCTGGCCATGGGCAACTGCGTGGTGCTCAAGCCCGCCGAGGAAGCACCGCTCACCGCGCTGAAGATCGGCGAACTGGCGCTCGAGGCCGGGCTGCCGCCCGGTGCGCTGAACGTGGTCACCGGGTACGGAGAATCGGCGGGCGCCGCGCTGACCGCGCACCCCGGCATCGGCCACATCTCGTTCACCGGGTCCGTCGAGGTTGGGCGGATCATCAGCCACGCCGCGGCCGACCGGCTGATCCCGGTCACCATGGAACTCGGCGGCAAGTCACCGAACATCCTGTTCGCCGACGCCGACCTGGACCGGGCCCTGCCCGTCATCGTCAACTCCATCCTGCAGAACGGGGGCCAGACCTGCTCGGCGGGCTCCCGGCTGCTGGTCGAGGAGAGCCTGCACCCGGCCGTCACCGCCCGGCTCGCTGAGATGTTCGGCGCGGTCAGCATCGGGCCGGCGCTGGATGACCCTGATCTCGGGCCGCTGATCTCCGGGCCGCAGCGGGACCGGGTTACGTCCTACATCAGCGGTGTCACCGAGGGCGGCCACGGTGGCCGGATCGCCTACGGTGGCGAGCGGCTGAACGGCGGCCCGTTTGGCCACGGCTATTTCTTCCAGCCCACCCTCATCGACGCGGTCGCCCCCGGCAGCACGATGTTCCGGGAGGAGGTCTTCGGCCCGGTCCTGGCCGTCACCCCGTTCGCGGACATCGACGAGGCGGTGGCCCTGGCCAACGGCACCGACTACGGCCTGGTCGCGGGGGTCTGGACGACGAACGTCGCCGTTGCGCAGCGGATGATCCGCGACGTGGTGTCCGGCCAGGTGTTCGTGAACACCTATGGCGCGTCCGGCGGGGTGGAGCTCCCGTTCGGCGGCTTCCGGCAGTCCGGCTACGGCCGGGAGAAGGGCGCCGAGGGCCTGCGTGGCTTCGCCCAGCTCAAGACCGCCGTCATCGCGTCATGACCAGTGTCACCGGTCATCCGGCCAGCTCCGGACCGGAGAGTTACCGGACGGGAAGCCCCTGGCCAGGCCGTTCCCAGCCGGGGAGTCCCGGGCCAGGCAGTCCCGGCCTGGGCCGTGATCCCGCGGCGAGGGTCCTGCCGCTTCCGCTCGACCCGGCGGCCCCCCTTCCCATCCCGCTGGGCGATCCGCGGCTGGAAACCCCGGCGATGCTGATCGACCTGGACATCGTCGAGGCAAACATCGCGAAGATGGCCGCGTTCGCCGAGCGGTCCGGGCTGCGGCTGCGGCCGCACATCAAGACGCACAAGAGCCTCGTAATGGCCCAGCGGCAGCTGACCGCGGGCGCGGCCGGCCTGTGCGTCGCCACGGTCTCCGAGGCCGAGGTGTTCGCCGGGCTGGCCGGCGCCGGGCTGGCCGGCGCCGGGCTGGCTGACACCGGGCTGGCCGGCACCGGGCTGACCGGCACCGGGCTGACCGGCACCGGGCTGGCCGACACCGGGCTGGCCAACCTGACGCTGGCCTATCCGGTCGTGGGCGAGCGCAAGCTCAGCCGGCTCGCCGCGGTGTGCCAGGCCGCCTCGGTCACGCTGGTCGCCGACTCGGCCGCGGTCGTCGATGGCTACCGGGAGGTGGCCCGGCAGTCTGGGCGGACCCTGGCCGTCCTGGCCGAAGTTGACACCGGGATGCGCCGGGTCGGCGTGCCGCCGCAGGCGGTTCCGGAACTCGCCCGGCAGATCGCCGCGTCAGCCGGGCTGGAGTTCGCGGGCATCCTGACGCACGCCGGTCACGCCCACGATGCAGTCAGCCAGCTGGGCATCGAGCGGGTCGCCCGGCAGGAGGCCGCGGTCATGGGCGATGTCCGGGCCGACCTGGAGCGGGCAGGCCACGAGGTGCGGGTGGTGTCGGCCGGCGCCTCGCTGACCTCCTGGTACCTCACGGCCGCCGATGGCATTACCGAGATCAGACCGGGCACCTACATCTACAACGACCTTCGCACGCTGGCCTGCTGGTCCTGCACCCCGGACGAGATCGCCGCCACCATGCTGGCCACCGTGGTCAGCACCGGCGATGGCGGCACCCACGACGGCAGCGCCCACGACGGCAGCGCCCACGACGGCAGCGCCGATGGGACGCGGGTGACCGTGGATGCGGGCAGCAAGACGCTCACCGCCACGACGGACCCGGAGTACGGGTCCGGCCACCTGGCTGGCCTGCCGGACACCGCGTTCACCCGGCTCTCTGAGGAACACGGGGTGCTCGCGGTCACCGGGCCACCCGGCCTGACCGTCGGCCAGCGGGTCCGCATCCTGCCGGTCCACGTCTGCGTCTGGTCCGACCTCCAGCCCGAGATCTATGGGCTCCGGCGCGGCGAGATCGTCGAACGGATCCGCGTCAACGCCATGCGGCACAGCCTTTAGCCCGTAGTTCCCCCCGGCTCATACGGTCCATCGTGTCTGCCCTGGTCATAGAGCTTCAAGGGCTGGACTGACATGTCTACGGTAGTCATGTGCGTCCACGTTTTCCCAGGTGAACAGGGGCGTCAGATCATCCGGGGGGAACTACGGTTTAGCGGCCGGGGCTCAGCTGGTCAGGACTCAGCTGGTCAAAGGTCAGCCGGTCAGGGCTCAGCTGGCGAAGTCGAGCCGGGTGCCGACGCCGGCGCGCTCGGCGGCATCCAGGATCATCGCGACCGCGGCCGCGTCCACCACGGCCGTGCCGACCGAGTCGAACACGATCCGCCGGCCGCCGGGCCCGCCGTTCCCCGGCAGGCTCTGCTCTGGCAGGCTGCGCTCCGGCAGGCTGCGCCGGCCCGCCAGCAGGTCCCCGAGCGCGATGCACCGGGACGGGTCCGCCCCGCCGGGCAGGTAGGCCAGCTCGCCGACGACGGCCGCCTCGGCCGGGACGTCGGCGACCAGCTCAGCGCCGTCCAGCACGCCGTCGCCCAGTTCCCGCTTGCCCCGCGTGTCCGCGCCCATGGCCAGCACCAGGGTGTCGCTGGCCAGGTCCGCGCCGGTCAGCAGCGGCTGCTGGGAGGGAGTGGCGGTCAGCACGATCCCGGCACCGGCCACGGCCTGCCCCGGGGAGCTGCAGGCAGTGGCGGGCGGGGTTACCGTTGCGGACAATTGAGCGCCGCGGGAACCGTCCCGGCTCCATAGTCGCACCGCGCCGATGCCGGTGACCTGGGACAGTGCCGCCAGTGCCTGCCGGGCGACTGGGCCAGCCCCGAGCACGGCCAGGGTGTGCGGGCCCGGCCCGGCGAGCTGGCGGGCCGCCACGGCGGCGATCGCGCCGGTCCGCATCGCGGTCAGGTCCGCCGAATCGAGCACGGCCCGGACCGTGCAGGCGGCCGGGTCGAAGGCCACGATCAGGCCCGCCGCCCCACCGGCTGCCGGGCGCAGGTTCGCCTTCACCGTAAGCACCGGCGGGTCGGCCAGCGCACCCGACTTCAGGTGCAGGGCCGCCCCCGGCAGGTGCAGCTGGCTGGCCGCCGCGACCGCGGACGAGCCGTCGGCGGCGGCGTCGATCAGCGCCTGCGCGGTGGCCTCGATCAGCTCGGGCCAGCGCAGCAGCGACCGGACCTGAGTCCGGGTCAGCAGCCGCGCCGGAGCAGGATTCGCCGCCATCGGCTCAGTGTGGCAGATCAGTCTGGCCGGTCAGCCGCGAGGCAGGGGCCGTTGCGGGGCCGCGTTGACCCGGTTGCGGGGCCAGCCGCATACTGAGCCCCACTACCCACATCGCAACCGGGGCATCGTGCTGCACATCCTGGCTCTTTCCCGCTCGGCCGTCCTCATCCGGCACTGGTTCGAGATCGACCTCGACGACGCCTCCATGGAGCATGGTGCCCGGATCGAGATCCGGGAGCTGGCCGACCACCCGCACCGCGGCAGCGAGTCAGCCGCCCAGCTCATCACCGCCGATCGCCCGCTCTGGCGGGCCGATCTCTTCGACCGGCTCGGCAGCGAGCCCGGCAGCTTCTCCGCGGCGCACTACCACCCGCAGTTCACCGGCAACGAACCCTGCGCCCGGGTCTGGGACCCCGCGCTGACCACCGCGCCCTGGGACTGGCTGGCCGATCAGATCACCAGCCTCGGCGCCGGGCCCGGCCGCGCGGCCTGGCCCCTCGACCCCAGCGACGCCGCGGAACTGCCCGGCCAGGCCTGGCACAGTCGTGACCATAGCGCAGCAACTCGCGCCGGACCGGTGCGGCTGCGCGGCGGAGTGCTTCCGGCTGACCCGGGACGTGCGGGGCGCAGTCCAGCTCATGGTGGCCACCCTGCGGGCACCTGACCGGCTTGACCGGGACTGGATCACCCCCTGGCTGTAGTCAAGCGCGGCCGCGGCTGAAGAAATCTCACGGAATATCCCCGGATCGCTGAGCGCGCCGCGGCGGTGCATCGGCATGATGCACCCGTCATGCTTGGGGGGGAAGTGGCGGGGAATGAAGTGTTTTTTGCTGACGAATCCCTCGAAAGCCGACGACGCGGACAACGCTGACTGGGAGGGATGCGATGAGTCCGGAGCGGGGTGCCGAAGACGACAGCGGGCGCGGTTCTGCTGTCTACCGTCAATGGGATGATCACCTGGGGCTGGGCGAGGAGCCCTACGACGTTGGGTCCGGGCTTGAACGCCTGATGAACTGGACGAACGACGAGACGCCGCTGACGCAGGTCGATCCTCGCCTGGAGCAGGCGCCGGCTGGACGTCAGCCGGGGACGCCCCCGGCCGGGCCCCCGCCGGGGCCGCCCCCGGCGGCCCCGGCGGCCCGGGCTGACCTCGACCTGGTTCAGCTGCGTATCGCGGCGGTCGGGCAGACCACCCGGACCCGGAAGCTGAGTTTCCTGGTCGCGCTGGGCGCGGTGATCCTTTTCAGCGGGCTGGCGTGTGGCGCCTTGCTCTTCGGCCTTCCGCACATCCCGGCGCACGCCGCCTCGCCGGTGATCGCGACCGTCGGGGTCATCGCGGCCCTGGTGATAATCGCGGTGGGCTATCTGCACCGGACGACGATGGGGACGATCCGGGACGACTTGCAGCTGGCTTTCGGGGCCGGGGAGAGTTTCCCTGGCCATTCCGGCCGCCAGCCACCCGGCCGTCCGCTACCCGGCCGCCAGCTACCCGGCCGTCCGCTACCCGGCCGTCCGCGGCTGGCAGGCGACACCGGCGGACGTCTACGGCGTCCCTGGTACGCCAAGCCGCGCAGGCCCGTCTACTACGGGCCGGTGGCCCGGATCGCCGACCGGTGGGCGGGCCGCAGGGACGGGAAGGCGGGCCTAGCCGCCCTCCCGGCCACCCCAGCCGGGCAGTGGCCGAGTGCCACCCCGTACCTGGAGATCCGCCGCCGCCATTTCCTTGATCTCGCCGAACGTGAACGCCGGTGGTCTTTCAGGACCTCGCCCGTAGCTTCGAGCTGTCGGCCGCGCTGCAACAGCAGATTGACGCCACCTTCGAGCGGCTCGGCGAAGTCCGCCGTCGCCAGAACCAGTACGACAACCCGTCTTTCCAGGAAGAACAGCTGGCCGCCGACGAGGCGCGCCGGATCCGCCTGCAGAAAGCACACGTTGACGAGGTCATCGCGGTCGGGGGCCGGATTCTGGAGACCCGGGTGCAGCAACTCCACCATTACGCGCTCCGCCGGTGCGCCACGTACAAGCGCCATCTGCTCCGCCGCCACCCCGACGGGGCCGCGATCATCCCTCTGCTCGACTCAGCTGAGTTCGGCCTGCCCAGCTGGCTGCAGGACCCCGCGATGTAGCGCGTCATCCTGGCGACTGAGGCGTGACTGAGGGCCGGAACGCCGCGGTGACCTGGTCGCGGCCGGCGCCGCGGGTAAGCAGCAGGTGCAGCAGGATCCGGGCCTTGACCGGGTCGAGGAACCCCGCGCTGATCAGCCCCCGGCCGAGCAGGTCCGCCTCGGATCCAGGGAACCCGTACGTGCTGGCCAGAACCGGGCCCGCGCCCGTGCGCGAGGCCAGCACGACTGGGATCTGCCCGGCCAGCTCCGCGACAGCCGACACCAAGCCGGCAGGCACATGCCCAGCACCCATAGCCGCAACGACCATTCCGCCGAACCGCCCAGCCGCGGCGCGCAGCAGTTCCCCGTCATCGCCCAGCGCAACGACGACCAGGCCGGTCCGCACCCCCCGGGCCAGGCCCGCGGCGGGCGGCAGCACATACCGGTACGCCGGGCGGGTCAGCAGCCGCACCTGGCCCTCGACGACCTGGCCGATGGGCCCGGCCGACGGTGAGGTGAACGCGGTGATGCTGGTGGAATGCGTCTTACGGACATAACAGGCCGCGTGGATCTCATCAGCGAACACCACCGTGGCGCCCAGCCCGCGCAACTGCGGGCTGGCCGCCGCCTGGATGGCCGCGAGGATGTTGGCCGCACCATCCGGGCCTGCCAGCGACGGATTGCGCATCGCCCCGGTCACCACCACCGGCGCATCGCCCGGGCCCAGCAGGTCCAGCGCGAACGCCGTCTCCTCGATGGTGTCGGTGCCCTGGATGACCACTGCCCCGGCCGCGCCCGCGGCGATCTGCGCCCCGATCGCCGCCGCCAGCTCCATCACGTCGGGAATGGTCAGCGAGGCGCCGGGGACGCGCCGGAAGTCATGCACCGACACGGTGCTGCCGGTAGCGTCGAGGCCGGGCACCGCGGCGAGCAGCTGCTGCCCGGTCAGGGCCGGGACAACCCCGCCCCCCTCCCCCGGGCTGCGGGTCATGGCGATGGTGCCCCCCAGCGAGAACACCGCGACCGGACCACGCGCCGGACCCGAAGCAGCCACCGCAACCCCCTTCACCCGCAGAAGCACCCGACGCCGGGGCAGGGCGTTACCGGTAGCGGAAGCCGTCGAGGAAGCGGCGGAACACGCCGCCCTCGCGGGGCAGGGCGGGAGCCGGAGGCGGCGCCGCCGCGCGCTGCCGGGCGATGGGCTGGTCGTAGTCGGTCCGCGCGATGGCGTCGATGACCTGCTGCTCGTCGAAGTCCTCGGACCCTTCGATCTGCGGCACGTAGCCGACCAGCATCCCGTCCCGCATCACCTGGGCCTCGAGACCGGCCGTACCATCGGTATCCCACTCCGCCTCACGGCCGTCGCGCAGCACCACCCGCACGCCGTACTGGCTCACGCCGACCTTGGCCAGGTGGCCATTGATGCCACGATCGCGCAACGCGTCAACGACCCGCCGGGCCCGGTTCTCGTCCATCCCCACAAGGTAGCGCCGGTCCCGGAGCGCCCGCTCCGCCGCCGCCCCGCCCGCTGGCCGCACGGCTGTGACGGTTACGGCGTGCCCGGCGTGCCGGTCGTCAGCGAAAGCCGCTGGTCAGCTTCGATGGCGGAAATCGCCAGCTGCGGCACGCTGACCACCTGCCTGATGAGGTGTATCGCCGTCTGGTAGGCCGCCCGCCGCTCCGCGGGGCTCCCGCCGCCTGCCAGGGCGAGGTGTAGCGCGTTCATCGCACGGGTGACCTTGGACCGTTCGGGAGCGGGGATCGCGTCCACGCCCACGCGCTCGGCGTACTCCCGGGCCACCCGCCACGCCTGCTCCAGGTCCCGGACTGCTGCCTCGTAGGCCGTGATCGTCTGCCCGTTCCGCGTCGTGCGTACGAGGCGCTCGGTATCTTGGGCGACGCCGTAGGCGGTGATAAACGCCGCGGTTTGTGGGACCGAAGAGTCGGCGAGGGCGGGCCGGTCCAGTACCGCCAGCAGATCCATCTGATACGCGCCGTACTCCTCCCGGACGGCGTCGAACCGCGCACCGATCACGTTGACCCATTCAGCCACCGACCGCCGTCGCCGGCGGTAGGAGATAGCGGCCGACCCGCCCCCGGCTGCCGCTGCGGCACCGAGCATTCCCGCCAGCAGGATCCCCGGCAGGTCCGAGGGTCCCGGGCTCTGCCCGGGGGCAAACGGCTGACCCATCCGGGCCCGGAACCCATCCGGGCCCTGGAACCCATCCGGGCCCTGGAACCCATCCGGACCGCGCACTCTCCCTGGCTGGCCGGAGAACGGGCCTCCTTGCTGGGCGAAGAACGGGGCGTGCCCGCCGAAGTCCGGCCCACTGCGCACGGCCACCATCGATGTCAGACCTGCGAGCAGAACCCCGGCGAAGAGCAGTACCGCCAGCACTGCCGCCACATGGCCCAGTACCGACTCCGGCTGCTCCGGCGGCCCCGGCCACTCGTGGGGGCGCTGACGGGGGGAACTGCCCAGGTCGCGTCCGTCCGGCGGGACGGCACGGCCTGGACTGGGAGTGATACTCATCGCCTGCTCCGGGAGCCGTGACGGGGTAACTCGCCGACGGCACGGATAACCCCCGGCTACCCCACCGTAGACACCAGGTTTGGCTCAGCGCCAGGATCAGGCCCGAATCCTTAGCGACCCCACAGTATCGGCGTCATCCCGGGCCGATGATCTGTTCCGGCCGGCAGTTCCCGGCAGCACTACCCGCCACATCCGCCCCACAGGCGACCTTACCCGCGCTCGCGACCGCCTGTTGCAGATCCGCCCGTCGCATCATGGTGCTTTGTGCGGGCCGGACCCGGAAGATCGGCGCCGAACAGCACGCCCGGGGGCAGCACTGAGGGTTAAGGCGGCTAGCCCAGCTCGGCGCGGCGGCGGACCGCGTGCTGGGGGCGGTTGGTGATGAGGACTTCGATCCGCTGGTCGCGCAGGAACTGATCGATCAGGGAATCCGGGTCCACGGTCCAGACCATGACGCCAATACCCTGCCGGTGGCACATCCGGGTGACGCCGAGCTGCGCCAGCTTGTAGTTGACCGCGACCCAGTCAGCGCCGCAGGCGCGGATCCGGGGCAGCGGGAACAGCTCGCTGCGCCGCACGGCCGCCCAGCGGCGGCGCGGCACCTCACCCAGGCTGCGACCCAGCGACAGCGCGGTCGTCACCCTCGGGAAGGCCCGCTTGATCGTGGCCACCGAGACGTCCTCCAGCGTGGTGACCACGAAATTGCCCGGGCCCAGGATCGAGGTGGCCAGCGCTACGACTTCTTCCTCGTAGCCGATCTCTTTCAGGTCGAGATGACCGATCAGGCGGCCAGCCAGGAGCGCCATCACCGCCTCGACCTTGGGCACCTCATACTTCAGCCGGTCGCACAGTTCCCGGTAGCTGAGGCTGGCCACGAGCGGGCCACCGCGCCCGGCGCGGGCATCGTGATAGACCACCAGGACATTGTCCGCGGTCTTACGGATATCGAATTCGGCGTATTCCGCGCCGTTGGCGAGGATATCCCGGTAAGTGTCGTAGGTGACCGGGCTCTCAGCCCGGGAATGGCGGCAATGAGCGGAGATCTGGACCACTTGTGCCTCTGGGTCTCCGGGTACGGGTACGTCGGCCTGCCCTGCTCACCGCGCCACTCTCGCAGCCGCAGGTAGCGGCCTGGTGAATCCCGGGCTGCCAGCCGGGGACACCTGGATCACCATGTGGTGCGGACCCGTGGTGCAGGCCCGTGCTGCGGACCCGTGCTGCGGACCCGTGCTGCGGACCCCGTGGTACGGGCCTGGGTGCCGGCCCGCGGTGCAGCCAGGAGGGGCCGAGCCAGGCTCGCTGTCCCGTTCTGGGCCTAACGTAATGATTCGGGATACTGACAGCCGGGATTTCCGCTGTGTCCGTAGCATGCCTGGATGCGTAACCCTGGGCTGGACACTTCGCCCCGCTCCCGGTTCGACCGGCTCATCTTGAGCAACATCGTGGAGTGGTCGACCCAGCCCAGCCAGCCACTCCCGGGCGTCACACCCCCTGCGGACGGGGTCCGGTTCGCGGTCGAGGAGATGGGACTCTACTGGTCGGGCGACCGGAAGATCGTCGTGACCCGGCATCCCCTGGACGAGACGCATGTTGCTGACGTCAGCGCGATCCTGGGTTACGAGGACACCACGTGCCTGGCCTCGCCCGCCCCGGTGCCGGGGCGGTCGGTCGCCGCGGACCTGGCCGCGGACGAGCATGCCCTGGCCGGGGTGATCGAGCGGCTGGACGACGGCGCGGCGGACGGGCCGGTCGCGGTCGAGGCCTTCGGGGCCACGCCCGAGTACGCCCAGCTGGTGGGGATCATCCGCCAGCGCACCCGGCGCCCGGTCACCGACCGGATGACCTCGGCCGAGCACCTGGACGTCGCCCGCGGCTTGGACTCCAAGCTGCAGTGCCGGGAGTACTTCCAGGCCGCACTGCCCCAGTGCGCGGCGCTGCGGCTCACCCGGGCTGTCACCGTGCGCCGCGGTTCCGACCTGCTGGCGCTGCTGCCAGAAGCACTGCAGGCCCTGGGCCCGGTGCTGGTCAAGACGGAGTTCGGCGCAGGCGGCAACGCCATGGGGGTGATCAAGCGGGCCCGGTCGTTGCGGAAGGCGGTCAGCCGGATCCTGCCCGCGGGCTACGACGGCGACCTGCTCATCGAGGAATACCTCGGGACCGGCCAGGACGCTCTCTCGGTGTCCTACAACGGGATGGTGCAGGAGGATGGCACGACGGTCCCACTGTGCACCGGGCGGCTTTCGCTGCACGCTGGCCAGTTCTACATGGGCTCAGTCGTGGGAGCCGGATCCATGCCGGAGGACTGCGACGCGAAGGCCCGCATAGCGGGTGCGGCCATCGGCGCGGTCGCCGCGTCGTTCGGCTACCGCGGCCCGCTGAGCGTCGACTTCGTCTACCGGGCGTCGGACGGGGTGCTGTTCCCGCTGGAAATCAACCCGCGGCGGACGCTGAGCGGCACGCTGGCCGAGATGTGCCTCAGCCTGTTCGGCGAGGGGTACGAGAAGGCGGTGTCGGCGGTAGCGCTGCACAGCGTGACCGTGCATCCCTTGGTCACTTCCTACGCCACGCTGCGGGACGTGCTGCTGCGGAAGGGATGGTTCGGCCGGGAGACCAGCGGCCTGGTGGTATTGCCGTACCAGGTGGGGTCGCTGGCGGCGGGCTCGGGCATCGGCCTGGCGGTCATGGGCACGGACGGCACCTCCGCCGAGGCCGCGAGTACCGAGATCACGTCGTATCTGGAGCGGCGGCCGGGGAAATAGATACGCCACCTCGGAGACCCAACCGCGAGCGGCGCCCGGCCCCGAATTCGGCCGCTACGCCATCCTGCTGGATCAGGCTGGCGTATTTTCCGGGAAAGGCCTCGTACCATAGGAAATTAATTGGCTATTCCGGCAGGCGCATGCGCTAATTTTCTATCAGGTAATTAACGAAATACGCACCTCAGCGCCTATCAAATTCCCCGTTGCGGACACCTACGAGGAAGGCATCCCACTCCGAACCCAAAAAAGCCTGTGGAGGCGCAGACTGGTCTTTCGAATTGCGCACGAACACCACATCTCCGGCGACGGCCACTTCGACGCAGTTACCACCACCTGACGCCGAACTCTTCCGCCACTCAAGGTCGGCCCATGCCAAGTCGGCCACGCTTCCTCCTTCGTCGGGGGCAGCCGGATGGTCCCGGCGAGCCAATCGCAGCACATGTGACGCCCACCTCCATGCCAGCCGCCGAGGGCGGCAGGCATGACGGGGCGATCTGGGCTGGGAAACGGGAGGTCACGCAGGCAACCCGCAGTCACGCTGGGTATGCACGATCGAACCCACCCTCCACACAGTGCCCGTGACAGGGCAGTGTAAGCGCTATGGGACGATCTGACCACTCTCAGCGCGTCGCCGACCAGGCGACTAGGTGCCCGACGCTATGCAGCGCGGAGAAAATTGATCCCGTAGGATTGGTCAACCCATCTCGTCGGCAACCTTGACCAGATAGTCGATGGTCTCTTTCGGTCCGAGCGACAAGCTCCTCAGCTGCTCGAACGTCTCTCTATACGGTAGGACCTGCGCTGATTCCTCCCTCCTGATCAGGTCGCCGCCAGTGTTTTCCAGGTACAGCACGTCGTCGTCAGCAGCATCAGGAAACTCGAGAACCACGAAGGGTCCCCTCAGGCCTGGATGAGCCCCGGCACTGAACGGCACGACCTCGATCGTCACCCGTGGCCGCTCCGCGAGCTCGATCAGCCTGCTGATCTGTCGGCGCATGGCGGCCTTGCCTCCCACCAGGCGACGGATCACAGCCTCATCGAGGATGAAGAACAGATGGGGTGGCTCGGGCAACTCCAGCAGGTGCTTCTGCCGCTCCATCCGGATCTCGACCAGCTTGTCCGCGCGTTCCTTGTCCGCGCGTTCCTTCTCCGCCTGTTCCCTGGTCGCGCGATCCTTGTCCGCGGAGTCCTCGTCCGCTGACTCCCCGTCCTCGTTGTCCTTGTCCGCACGCTCGCCCGAAGGCCGCTCAGCGAACTCCCGGATCACGGCACGCGCGTATTCCTCGGTCTGAAGCAGACCGGGAACCAGCAGCGTTTCGAAGTTCCTGACGAATGTCGCGGCACCCTCATAGCCAATCAGTTGGAGAAGCTCCCGCTGATTCTCGTTGGTGAGAAACTCTCGGTACTCGCTCTCCCAGCCACGTTTCTTCGCCGCTTTGGCCAGCGCGACAAGCCCGTCTGCGCGGTGAGGATCGTCAATGCCGTAGAGGCTGAGCAGTGCTTTGAGGTCACTCGTGGAGATGCCGACCGAGCCGGCCTCGATCCGGATGACCTTCGATAGCGACCAGTCCTCAGCCGCCGCGACCTGCTCCTGCGTCAGTCTCGCCTTGAGGCGCGCGGCTCTCAGCTCAGCCCGAAGCCGTCGATGATGAACGACCGGGCTCGGACTGGCACTGTCTCCCATGCGTCATATCACATCCTCTGGTACCGACCCGGCCTGCTCATGGATACCGCTATGCGGCAAACGGGTAGCTCGCATCTCGCTATGCGGCAGACAGCCTAGTGGCCCTGATGCTCCTAGAGCTCCCTAGACACACCTTGCCGCACCGCATGGCTGGGGTCCGGGCGTGCGCAAGGGTACTGACTCTAGCCAAGCTGGCTAGCAGAGAGCAACTCAGCCATCTGACTCAACTCGATCTGCCACATAGCTACTTGACACATGGCAGACTGCATAGGGCATACTGACTAGTGGCTGATCGCTGTTCAGACATCAGGGGGTGCCTGTGCCGATGCTGATCTTCCTCGTAGGTGCACTTCTAGGCATGCTCACGGGGGGCATGTTCTGCGTCCGCTACCTGCGCCGCGAGATCGCGGCCGACATCGGGCCGAAGCTGCGGCGGATGCAGCTCCAGCTCGACAACCTCGAAACAGCCATCAACCTCGCACTGGTGACGCGATATGCGGAACTAAACGCACGTTCTTGGAATGTTGAGGAAACGTAACGACGCCGGCTCCTCCCATACTGCTCGCTGCCACGCTCGCATCGGCCGCGAGCCCAGGGGGTTCGGCAAAGTCATTTCTGACGGGTGACAGGCAAGATCGCGGCACGCTGGTGAGGGGGTGCAGCTGCGCGGGCGCGGCTGTTGGGGTGATCATGGCGGTTCTCGCCCCAGCCTGATCACTTCCCGGGGACCATGCCCGCGGCCCCGTCATCACAGGCTGTCCCTGTTATCGGCCGCCTCGCTGGGCTTGCTGGTGAGGCGGGGCTAGGCTTGCTGGCGCTGGTGGCGAAGATCGGGAGTGCGCCACCGGCTGGTGGTGATCCTCGCTGTGGCGGTGTGCGGTGCTGGCCGGGGCGCGGTCGTTCACCGCGATCGCCGGATGGGCGGCGGACCCGGATGAGGAGACCCTGGCGCGGCTGGGTGTGACGGGGAAGGTGCCTGCGGAGTTCACGATCCGCCGGGTGGGGCAGTGGCTGGAGGTGGATGGTCTGGCCAGCTGGCGGGGGTGTGGGCGGTTGCGCGCACCGCGCCGGTGGCGGGCAGGCGCCGGGTTGTCGCGGTGGACGGCAAGACCTTACGCGGCTGTGGCCGCTGCGGCCAGGATGCCCCGCACCTGCTCGCTGCGCTCGGCCACGCTCACGGCGCGGTGCTGGGCCAGGCCGAAGTGGGCGCGAAGGCCAACGAAATCACCTGGTTCAGCGTCCTGCTGGACCCGGTAGACATCCGGGACGCTGTGATCACCGCCAGTGCCCTGCACGCTCAGCGGGCCACGCCGGGTACCTGCACCGCCGCGGTCCACCGAGACCAGCTACGCGATTACCTCGCTGGGCTTCACCCAGGCCAGCGCAGCGGAACTGGCCGCGATCATCGGCGGTCACTGGGAATCGGGGATCGCCTGCACTGGGTCCGTGACATGGACTCCGGCGAAGACCGCTCCCAGGCCCGCACCGCGGCCGGGCCCCGTATCATGGCCAGCCTGCGCAACCTCGTGATCACCATCGTGCGGCTGGCCGGAGCCGCCAGCATCGCTGCCGCGCTGCGTTACCACCCCCCGCCGGCCCAGCCGCCCAGTCCAAACGATCATGAAGTGCTGAACGGCTTTGCCAGCCGCCGGCTAGCGTGTCCCGGCGTGCTGCCGCCTGTCACCGCCGGCTGAGGGTGACGTGGGTGACCCCGCTGGGGCTGTTCACGGCCTCAAACCGGAAGCGGTCTTCGAGCGCCTCCAGCCCATCCCAGAGCCGCTCCCCGCGGCCCAGCACGATGGGCACCACGACGATGTGCACGTAGTCGATCAGGCCGGCGGCCAGGAACTCGCGGATAGTGGACGGGCCGCCGCCGATGCGGATGTCACGGCCAGCGGCGGCCTGGCGCGCCTGCGTAAGCGCCTGGGCGGGGCTGGCGTCGAGGAAGTGAAACGTGGTGCCGCCGTTCATCTGGACTGGGGGCCGCAGATGGTGGGTGAGAACAAAGACCGGGGTGTGGAACGGCGGGTTGTCTCCCCACCAGCCATTCCACTCCTGGTCCGGCCAGGGGCCATGGTGGGGGCCGAACTTGCCCCGGCCCATGATCTCGGCGCCGGTGCCCGGGCCCCAGGCACTGGCAAAGGCGTCGTCGATGCCGGTGCTGCCGCCGGGCTGGCCTTGCATGGCGTGGAACGTGCGGGTCGCGAAAAACCACTCGTGCAGCCGGGTTCCCGCGTGCCCGAACGGGGCGTCCAGGCTCTGCCCCTCGCCGGTGCCGAACCCATCCAGCGACACTGAGAAGTTGTGCACCCGAACTTGCGACACAGTGACCTCCTGACACGTTGCTTCACCGCGAGCGAGACCGTTGCCGCGTGCCCGCCCCCAGTGAGGACGACCCGCCAGGCCCGAAATCATCGCCAGTGCCTGGCCGCTGAACGTCATGCGCTGCAGGTCACCGGCGAGGACCACGATAGCCCAGCCGATCCCTCCAGACGATCATGAAGTGCTAAGCGACTTTGCCGGGGCCCTGGCCGCGAGCCCGCCACACGCTGAGAGGCAGCCAGGAAGAACATTCAGGCAATGCGACTAGCCCGGAGAGAAGGATTTCGGCCTGCTATCGCAAACGGTTACGTCGCATTGCAGCATGCAGCCCACGATCGGCACAACCATCGTCATACGGCCACTCTCCCCTGTTTGTCGCCTTGATCTTCTGCTCAGTGACCTGAATGTGAATGGTGACAGCGTGAGCGACGGCCCGATTGCCAACCTGAAGCAGGACAGTCGCCTCGTCCCGCCAGGCTCGCTCGGCATCCCATGCGTGCTGACGTACTTCAGTGGCTACCTTATGCGATGCGTTGATTGCACTCCGGAGCATACCGAGCTGATCCATCAAGTGACTCCACACCACCCAGTACCGGTCGGAAGCTTTACGGCGCTCATCGCGCCTCGCCAAGTAGCGACCCAAGACGAGAGATCCGAGACCACCAAGAGCTACAGGAGCGATCCAGATAACCACTGATAGCATCTCCTTCCACGTCATGCAGCTTCCTGGTATTCACCTGTCGAAGCGCATTAATACGCACCATTAATACCGCAAGATCGCAGCACAGTAGACCTCAAGTAATTTGAAGTCCCGGCGAAAGCATGGGCTCTCAAGCAGGACTAATTTCTCTCAGGGATCAGTTACTGATCCTGTTTGCAAGGCATACAACCCCGCTTCTGCTCTATACGGCAAACGGGTAGCTCGCATCTCGCTATGCGGCAGACAGCCTAGTGGCCCTGATGCTCCTAGAGCTCCCTAGACACACCTTGCCGCAGCGCATGGGGCTGAGGTCCAAGCGTGCGCAAGGGTACCGACCCTAGCCAGCTGGCCAGCAGAGAACAACTCAGCCATCTGACTCAACTCGATCTGCCACATAGCTACTTGACACATGGCAGACTGCATAGGGCATACTGACTAGTGGCTGATCGCTCTTCAGACATCAGGGGGTGCCTGTGCCGATGCTGATCTTCCTCGTAGGTGCACTTCTAGGCATGCTCACGGGGGGCATGTTCTGCGTCCGCTACCTGCGCCGCGAGATCGCGGCCGACATCGGGCCGAAGCTGCGGCGGATGCAGCTCCAGCTCGACAACCTCGAAACAGCCATCAACCTCGCACTGGTGACGCGATATGCGGAGCTGGGCGGCCTGCCCACGCTCGAGGCAGCGCAGACCGCACAGGGGCCGGTCTTCGCTCCACACCAGAGGTGACCAGACACGCTCTAATCGCCTGTCCCACGTCTCCTGATCGAGAGGAACCACCGATGCGTTCCCGTTCAGTCAGTTCAGTCAGCGGGTTCTTCTAGCCAGCCGGAGATGGCGATGAACGAACGCAGTGGGTTCCAGGTGCTCGACGACGAGTCGGCGCAGGCCTCCGGGACCGGCCACAACGGATTCCCCGGGGGTCTGCTGGCCTGGTTCGGCGGTGCCCGCCAATCGATCCTGCGGCTCTGCCCCGGAGAGCGCTCGCTGTATGCCGGGCTGGGCATGGGCGTGCTGCTCACCGCATCGTTCGGCGGGGCATCCGCGGCGTTCGCGGTCAGCTTCGTGCTGCACGCCCCGGTCACCCGGCTGTGGCCGGTGGCAGTGTTCTGGGGGCTGACGCTGGCCAACATCGACCGGCTGCTTCTGCTCATCACTGCGTCCAAGAGCCGGCTGCTGGCGATGCTTCCGCGGCTGGCCATCTCAGCGCTGCTGGGGTTCCTCATCGCCGAGCCGCTGACGTTGCGAATCTTCCAGCCCGAGATCAACGCCCAGGTCGCGATCACTCGGCAGCAGGCACAGCGGGCACAGCTGACCACGATTGAGAACACCTATCAGCCGAAAATCACAGCCGACGACAGCCAGATCGCGGCCCTCAACAGCCAGCTGCAGCAGGACCAGAACGCGGTCAGCGAGTTCCGGTTCATGGCAGCTTGCGAGGCCGGTGAAACGGATTGCTCGACCTCGCACCATCTGGGCCGGGGCCCTTATTACTACTACTACCTGGGGCAGGCCGCCGCGGCGCAGGCGCACTACAACGCGGTGGCCCCGGGCATCGACAGCCAGATCGCGACGCTGCGGGCCGACGCCAGCTCGCTGCACAGCCAGGAGGCCGCCGCTGAGCAGAACGTTCATGCCGCCATTGCCGGTGAATCGGGCTGGGCGGCCCGGGAGACCGCGCTGGACGAACTGGAACGCCAGCATTCCGGCGTGCATCTCACGGTCTGGCTGGTGCGCCTGGCCTTCGTGCTGGTTGACCTGGCCCCACTGATCGTGAAGTTCCTCATGGTCCTGTTCGGCAAGCAGATCTATGACGAGATCGCCGCCGCGATCCGGGAGCGGAACAAGGTCGCTGCGCATCGGCTTCGCGAGCAGGCGCGGCTGGAGCGGAACATGGCCACCCGCCGCGCCGACGCCGAGGACGAAGTTGACGAGGCCGTCGTCGAGGCGGACACAGAGCGGCGGATCCGCACGGCGCAGTCCGCGCCGCCGCCCGCCGGAGGCGGCCGCCCAGCCAGCCCGCGCGCTCCCCGGATCTCATCGCTGAGCAGCAGCGTGTTCGCCCGCGGAAGCCAGATCCACGAGCGGATGCCGGTGGAGATGGCGCATGCGCTGTCCCTCGTGGCCTGGATCGGCACCGGGCTGCTGGCCGGGTTGACCCTCGCGCTCATGCTGGCCCGGTTCGTGGGACACGCGAGTGTGGCAGGCAACTGGATCGCATTGCTCGCCCTGCTGGCCGTGGCGGCACTGGCCGTCTACAGCCGCGGCTTCCGGCGTGGTCCGGCCTGGGCCCAGCGGGCCGCATTCGGCACCGGCCTGCTCGGCCTGGCGCTACCCGCCCTGATCATCGCAATGAATGTCTGAGCCGTGAGTGAAAGGAATCCCGTCATGGAGCACATCCGCGGCACCAATGTCCCCCCGCTCACCAGACCGCGAGCGGACACCACGCCGGCCTCTCCCCGGACGGCGTGCCGCACGGCCGTCCTGGAGCGCAACAGCACCCGGCTGGTAGACCGGGCTCGCGGCGCGGGCGTGCCCATCACCTACCTGGGCATCACCCCGCTGTTCGCAGAGGCCCGGGCCTACGCCGGGGCAGAGACCGACTGGGTCATCAGCCCGGTGGCCGACCTGGGCGAGGCAGTCGTTCCTCGGGCGGAAAGGGGCATGCTGCTGCGGCTGGCCGATGCCGGGATCGACTTCCCGATGACCTACATCGCTCATGAGGTCGAGAAGGGCCGGCTGGCCCTCCCCCAAGACGGCAGCCAGCCGGGGTCCCAGGCCGTACTCCTTGATCAGGCCACGGCGGAGCGCGCCGTGGGCCCGCTGCCGCCGCCACCCGGCGCCACGGCCCTCGCTGAGCGTCTTGGCCACAGCTCGCACCGGCTCCTCGACGTGCTGGCCGCGGCCATCCCCATCGCCGGTGCGATCGTGGCGGCGCCGTTCGTGCTCGCCGGGGCGGCGATAGCTGCGGTCGGTTCGCTCGCCCTGGACCCCATCGTCTTCGGCGTGATCCCGGCTGGGCCGCCCGTGCCCGGGCAGCCCGCAGCCTGGTACATCCTCGCGCGATGGGACTGGGAACCTGCTCCGCAGCTGACCGCCTAGCCTGACCAGCCATTCGCAGCAGGCCAGCCATTCACAGCAGGCAATAGCTGCGAATGGTTACCAGGAATCGAACGTTTGCCCGATCTCATCGACGAGCCGCACGGAACTCTCAGCATCCAGGGCCTCACGGCGGAGATCCTGCAACGCTTCCTGGTACTTGCCAACTTCGGATGCGTCTTTCAGATACTGGGTGCCTGCGATATTTTCCACATAAACCACGGCGGGCTGCGGGGGCTCGAATTCCAGCAGCGTGAATGCGCCGTCCAGGCCCGGATGGGCTCCCAGGCTCAGCGGCACGACCTGAAGCGTGATGCTGGGGATAGAGGCGATTTCGGCCATCCTCTTCAGCTGGTCGCGCATGACCTGGCTGCCACCGACAGGGCGGCGGAGTGCCGATTCGTCCACCAGAGACACGAAGGCGGGCGGTGCCTCTCTGGTGAGTATTTCCTGCCGCCTGAGCCGAGCTTTCACACGCTCGTCGAGGATACGGTCAGAAATGCGCGGCAGGATCCCCCTGATAACCGCGCGGGCGTACTCCCCCGTCTGGAACATCCAGGGGATCACGGACGACTCGTAGGAGCTTATCCGGCTGGCTCCAGTCTCCAGTTCGATGAGATGACTGATACCGAGGTCCGTGTATGTGGTCCACCAGCCTTGCTCAGCCTCGGGAGCAAGAGCCACGCCCGCGGCAGCGGAGCCGGCACGCTCACGCGAACCGCGCATCCCGGCCCCTGATTGCCAGCGGTGGAGAGTGGAACTCGGGTCATCCACCAAGTGAAGACTCCAGCCTACCTCAGCGTGACGATAAGACTACATAATGTGTAATACACCAGCTCGACACCATATGTTTGTTACTAGTAGCTTTCAAGTATACGTGAGGATGGAAATTCACGGAACAGCACCCCGCATCTCGTCTCGGAGCTCAGGGCTCATGCTGATTCAGCCCTCCATGGCGGGTGCCACCGGCCGCCCGGCTATCCGGCAAATTGCACTGCAAATCGCACCGGCACTATTTGCGGGCGCGAACCACCGCTCAGCCTTTCCCCAGCTGGCACCGCTCTGCGAGCCAACAGACGACTAGCGGAAGTCACCACCCAGCCACTGGACCAGGTTCGCCCACAGCACCCGGTACCCCGGCCAGGCCATGAACTCCGGCGGCGCCCAGTGCGGCGCGCAGTCCGAGGTGAACACCGCGCTCCGCCCGGCGTGGTACTCCCAGCACGCCACCAGCGGATCCTCCCCGCACCGCACGAGCACGTCGGCCGTGGGCCGCGGGGTCACCACGTTGTACCCGAGCACAGCCGGCCATGGCCCGGGCACGCCCGCCAGCACCGGATGCCCGGCCGCGGCCGCCTCCGGCCGCGGCACGACCCCCGATGGCCGCTCTGCCCGGTCGTCCACCGCGCTGATCAGTACCGGCAGTACATCTTCCACGGGCGTCCGGTGATACCGGGCCTTGCCCTCGATGCCAGCGAACGACAGGTACCCGCCGATCATCAGCAGCCCGCCGCCGCCCCGCACGTACGACTCCAGCAACGCCAGCCGGTCCGGCGTGGGCTCGGAGCGCTCGAACGTCTGCGGTGCGAGCAGGATGCTGTTGGCCCCGATGTCGCTGAGGATCACCGCCCCATAAGCGGCCAGCTCAGCCGCGGAGCCCGGGAACTGGGCCGGGACCTGGTGCCCCGGCAGGTACTCCACCTCGAGCCCTGAGTCCGCCAGCACCGCACGCAGGTGGTCGGCCCCTTCGACGTAGGAGCTCGTGGTGAACGAGTCCACGCCCTTGATATGCAGGCTGTGCGTGACCCAACTCTCCCCGCAAAGCAGCACCCGCATGACGCCCTTCCTTTCTCATCAGCCCGGCGGCGCCGCCGACTCCCGCACGATCAGCTCTACCGGCAGCACCTCGGTCCGCGCCGGGGTGTCCTTGCCCGCCAGCCGCTCGAACAGCAGCTCCACCCCGGTCTGCGCCAGCCGCTCCAGCGGCGACCGGATCGTGGTCAGCCGAGGCCGGACGTACTGGCTGAACCGGATGTCGTCGAAGCCCACCACGGACAGGTCCCCGGGCACCCGGACCCCGTGCTGCTCCGCGGCCGACAACATCCCCAGCGCGATGTAGTCACTCGCCACGAACGCCGCGGTCGGCGGGTCCGCCGCCGCGAGCAGCCGGGGCAGCGCACTCATCCCGAACTGCTCGGTGAAGAGCCCGGACAGGGCCACCTGCTCATCCGGGTCGATGCCGCCCTTGCGCAGCGCCTCGTCGTAACCGCGCCGCCGCTCCTGCACCGAGGCCAGCTCGGCCGGGCCGGAGACGAACGCGATCCGGCGGTGGCCCAGCGCGACCAGGTAGCTGGCGGCCTGGTAGCCGCCCGCGTAGTCGTCCATGACCACGGTGTGCACGTCAGGCAGGCCGGTGATCGGCTCATCCACGACCACCACGGGGAGGCCACCGCGGACCGCGGCAGCCAGCCGCTCGTTCGACCGGAACGAGCCCAGGTACAGCATGCCGTCGATGGCCCCGGACGCGAGCAGGTCGATGTAGCTGGCCTCCTTGGCCGCCTGGCTCCGGGTGGAGCAGAGCAGGACGAGCAGGCCGTGCCGCTCGACCGCCTCGACCACATAGTCGGCGATCGCGCCGAAGTAGGGGTTGCTGATCTCGGGCACCACGAAGCCGATGACCCCGGAGCGCCGCCGGGCCAGGTTCCGCGCCTGCGCGTTCGGCACGTAACCGAGGTCACGGACCGCGTCGAGCATCCGCGCCTCGGTGGCGGGTGAGACCCGCAGCGTCCCGTTCAGGTACCGGGACACTGTAGACGCCGCCACCCCGGCCGCCTTCGCCACTTCCTGGATCGTCGCCACAGATCGCTCCGTATGCGCTACCGGTTGTGTATAGCGCTGCGTCCGGTCATGACGCGATCCTACCGTGCTGGGCAACTTAACTGTTGACGCAGGTGAGGCTAGTTGTAATACTTTGCGAAACCGGTTGCGTAGCTGAACCGGGCACACCGCCGAGCATTCTCCTTGCTGCCTCGCCCGTGCTGGCGAGGCTCCCGTCGCCCGGGTCACGGGGTTCCGCGGCCTGCGGCATTGCCGCCTTTCCCCACCATCTCCGGGGAGGTCCCCGTGACTGCTGAGACTGCCAGCCCCACCGCCACCCCGCACCTGCGGCGTAACGCCCTTGGCCTCCCCCAGGTGGTGTTCCAGGGCATCACGCACATCGCGCCCTCGATCAACATCGTGTTCACGTTCCCGATCATCGCGCTGAAGGCGGGACCGGCCATGCCGATCTCGTTCCTGCTGACGACGATCGTCTGCTACTTCATCGGCAACACCGTGTCGCAGTTCTCCAAGTACATGCCGTCCAGCGGCGGCTACTACTCCTTCGCCACCCGGGGCCTCGGCGACCGCAGCGGCTTCATGACCACATGGAGCTACCTGATCTACGACATCATCGGGCCGGCCGGCGCGATCGGGTTCCTCGGCTACCTGATCTCCAACACCATCCAGACCGCCTTCGGCGTGGACATCCCGTGGTGGATCTTTGCGCTGGCCACGTTCGCGATCGTATGGGTGCTGACTCATTTCGGGATCCGGCTGTCCATGGGGACGACGGCCTTCTTCGGCGCGATCGAGATACTGATCATGCTCGCGCTCGCCATCACCTTCCTGGTCCACCCCGGGCACGGCTCCTCCTATACGGCGCCGCTGCAGCCGAGCCATTCGCCGCACATGTTCGGCGGGATCCTGGCCGGGATGGTCTTCTCCGTCCTCGCGCTGAGCGGCTTCGAGGCCCCCGCGCCGCTGGCCCAGGAGACCCGCAGGCCCGCGAACTTCATCGGCCGCGCCGTCATGCTCTCGCTGTTCCTGACCGGCGCGTTCTACATCTTCACCTCCTACGCCAGCGCCATCGGCTGGGGCACCAGCAACATGGCCGCGTTCGCCTCCAACGCCAACCCGTACTACGCGCTCGGCCATGCGCTGTGGGGCGCCGGCTGGTGGTTCGTGGTGATCGCCCTCATCAACAGCTCCATCGGCGTCGGGCTGGCCTGCACGAACGCCGCCTCCCGGGTGATGTACACGATGGGCCAGGCCGGCACGCTGCCCAAGCGGTTCGGCAAGCTCCACCCGAAACACCAGACCCCGGCGTTCGCGATCGCCTTCCAGCAGTTGTCCGGGATCGTGGCCATCCTGCTGGTCGGCCTGCTGCTGCAGCCCGCCGACATCTTCGGGTTCCTCGGCACGATCGCGACGCTGGCCGTGATCGTCCTGTACGTGATGGCGAACCTGGCCCTGACCGCGTACATCCGCCGCGAGCACCCCGCCGACTTCAACATCTGGCGGCACGGCGTGCTGCCCTGGGTCGGCACGCTGGCCCTGCTGCCGGTGCTGTTCGTGACCGTGTACCCGGTTCCATCCTGGCCGTACAACCTCACCCCGTACGTGTTCATCGTTGCGCTGATCGTTGGTTTCGGGTACATGCAGTGGCGTGAGGCGCGCCACCCCGGGGCGCTGCGCCGCGGGGCCACGGTGCTCGTGGGCACGCGCAGTGACGCCGAAGGTGACGTGGACTGGGACGTGCCGGCCGCGCCTCAGCCCGGCGCGTGACGCCGGTGCCCGCCGGGGTGGAACTGGCCGAGATCAGGCTGCCCGACTTCGGGCTGCCCACGGTCGAGCCCGCCGTCCCGGAAGCGACCTACCAGGCGCGGCTGGCCGCGGCGGCTACGGCCACGGCCCAGGTAGGGCTCGACGCGCTGCTCGTCTACGCCGACCGGGAGCACTTCGCGAACCTGTCCTACCTGACCCGGTTCGATCCGCGGTTCGAGGAGGCCCTGCTCATCCTGGTGCCGGGCCGCCCGCCCCTGCTGCTGACCGGCAACGAGGGCATGGCCTACGCCGCGGTCGTGCCGGACGGGGTGGAGGTGATCCGCTACCAGAGCTTCAGCCTGGTCAACCAGCCCCGGTCGGACAGCAAGCCGCTGGGCGAGATCCTGGCCGGGGCCGGGCTGGGCGCCGCTGGGGCCCGCCGGGTCGGCATCGCTGGCTGGAAGTACTTCGGCCCTGCCGACGGTGCGCGGACCGAACACTGGATCGAGGCCCCTGCTTACCTGGTCGCCGAGCTCGGGCTGCTGGGCTGCGAGCCAGTCAACGCCACCGCGCTGTTCGTCGAGCCAGGCCACGGCCTGCGCCTGGTCAACGAGACCGACCAGATCGCGGTGTTCGAGTTCGCCGCCACGCACGGCTCGGAGTCGATGCGCCGGATGATCGAAGGCGTGCGCCCAGGCCTGACCGAGCACGAGGCGTTCGCGCTGTACCGGCCGATCGGGCTGCCGCACTCCTACCACCCGCTGGTCCTCAGCGGCGAGCGGACCGCGCTCGGGCTGGCCAGCTCGTCCGGCCGGGTGCTGCGCCGGGGCGACCCGATGAGCGCCGGCTTCGGCTACTGGGGCAGCAACATCGCCCGCGGCGGCTTCCTCGCGGCCGGCCCCGCCGACCTGCCCGGAGCTGCCACTGACTATGTGGACCGGCTGGTCGCGCCGTACTTCGCCTGCGCCTGCGAGTGGTACGAGACGATCGGCATCGGGGTCACCGGCGGCGAGCTGTTCAGCCTGGTGCAGCGCTGGCTGGGCGAGGAGTTCTTCGGCGTGCACCTGAACCCCGGGCATTTCATCCACCTGGATGAGTGGCCCAGCTCCCCGGTCTATCCCGGCTCTGATATCACGCTGCTGTCCGGGATGACCCTGCAGCTGGACATCATCCCGGCCACCGGCACCGCCTACCACACCACGAACATCGAGGACGGGGTGGCCCTGGCCGACGAGGCGGCCCGCGCCGACCTGGCCGCCCGCTACCCGGACCTGTGGCAGCGGGTCACCCGCCGCCGCGCGTTCATGGCCGACACCCTCGGCATCCGGCTCAAGCCCGAGGTGCTGCCGCTGTCCAACCTGGCCGGCTACCTCCCCCCGTACTGGCTGTCCCCGCAGCTAGCCATGCGCCGGCGCTAATCCCTGCGCAGTTCATCTCCGCGTATAGGGCCGAGCTCGGCCAGCCTGCGGGTGAGGTAGGCCCGTTCGGGTGCGTTGCCGACGGCCTCGAGGGCCGTGCGGTAAGCCGCGGCGGCGTCGGCGGTGCGCCCGAGCCGGCCCAGCAGGTCGGCCCGGGCCGCGGGCAGCGGGTGGTAGCCGCGCAGCTCACTGGCGCCGCCGAGTTCGTCGAGCAGGGCGAGCCCGGCTTCCGGGCCGTCGCGCATGGCTACCGCCACGGCCCGGTTGAGCGCGACGACCGGAGACGAGGTGAGCGCGAGCAGCACGTCATAGAGGGCCACGATCTGCGGCCAGTCGGTGGCCGTGACGGAACTGGCTTCGGCGTGCACGGCAGCGATCGCGGCCTGCACGGCGTACGGCCCGGCGCCCGGCGCGGATCCAGCTCCGGCGCCCGGTCTGCTCAGTGCCTCGACGACCAGCGCCCGTCCCTCGGCGATCCGATCCGCGTCCCACAAGCTACGATCCTGGTCCTCCAGCGACACCGGCTCACCCGCCGCATCGACGCGGGCGGCTCGCCGTGCGTCGGTGAGCAGGACCAGCGCGAGCAGCCCGGTCACCTCACGTTCGGCGGGCAGCAACTGGTGCAGGATCCGGGCGAGCCTGATGGCCTCGTCGCTGAGGTCAGCCCGCATCAGCTCAGCGCCCTCGCTGGCCGCGTACCCCTCGGTGAAGATCAGATAGACGACCCGCAGCACGCCCGGCAGCCGGGTGGGCAGCTCATCAGCCTCCGGTACCCGGAACGGGATACGCGTCTCGCGGATCTTGCGCTTCGCCCGCACCAGCCGCTGCGCCATCGTCGCCACGGGCACCAGGAATCCGCGCGCGATCTCAGTCGTGGACAGCCCGGCCAGGTAGCGCAGCGTGAGCGCGACCTGCGCCTCCAGCGACAGCGCGGGGTGGCAGCAGGTGAAAAACAACTGCAGCCGCTCGTCGGGCACGCTGCCGTCTGACCCACCGCCGCCGGGCAGGCCGTCGCCGGGCGCCCCGGCCGGTACCGCCCCGGCTGGCACCGGCCCGGCCCGGTCGGCCTCCACCCGCAGCACAGCCAGCCGCGCGGCGTAGGCACGGTCGCGGCGGATCCGGTCCACGGCCTTACGCCGGGCCGTGGTCAACAGCCAGGCCATCGGCTCGTCCGGAACACCGTCCGCGGGCCAGCGTTGCAGCGCGGCCTCGATGGCCTCCGACGTGACCTCCTCGGCGAGGTCCAGGTCACCGAACCGGGCGGCGAGCAAAGCGAGCAGCCGGCCCCGGCCCTCCCGGAACACCGCTGCCACCGAGTCGGCGGCTCGCTCGTCGCGGCTCATGCTCCTCAGAATGTCATCAGCGGGCGTACCTCGACCCGGCCATACTTCGCCCCCGGGCAGCGCGCCGCCCAGTCGAGGGCGGCGTCGAGGTCGGCCACGTCGATGACGACATAGCCGCCGAGGTACTCGCGGGTCTCGGGGAATGGCCCGTCCGTCACGATCCGCTCGCCGTCCGCGCGGACCTGGACCGTGGTCGCGATCTCCACGCCCTCCAGCGCGCTCCCGTCAACCCGCACGCCCGCGTCGGTCATGGCTTTCTCGAACGCCATGAACTCCGCCACGGTCGGGCCCGGGCCTGCCGACTCACCCGGCCCGGCAGCGTTGTCGCCCTGGTGGAAACCGATGATCAGCAGCATGTACTTCATGGTGTGCTCCTCCATCTGCGGTGATGTACGTGCCAGAGTGACGAACGGCCGGCCCGGAAATCGACATGGCTCCGGAGATTTTTTACCGGTCAGGTTCGCCGCAACGACCAGTCCGCGGCCGGAGTAATGCCGCGGTCCAGGGCCGTCCGCATCAACCACGCACTGATGGCCGCCCCGGAACGGGACGGCCATCAGGCGGTGCCGGGCTGAGTTCTGCGATTACCGGACCTGGAGCAGTTCCGGCACGACGTCGGCAGCCTCGGCCGTCACGGCCGCTGGGCCAGTGTCCCGGATGCGGAGCACCCGGGCCAGCCCGGCCGGCATCCACCAGTTGGCCCGGCCGAACAGCGCCACCATGGCCGGGACCAGCAGGCAGCGGATCACGACCGCGTCGATCAGGATGCCCGCGCCGAGCCCGGTGGCCAGGATCTTCAGGTCGGTCTGTGGCCCGGTGGACATGGACAGGAAGCTCAGCATCAAGATCGCGGCCGCGCTGGTGACCAGCCGCCCGGTCCGGCCCAGGCCCTCGGTGACCGCGTGCCGCGGGTCGCCGGTGAGGTCGTAGTCCTCGCGGATCCGGCTCAGGATGAACACCTCGTAGTCCATGGACAGCCCGAACAGGAAGGCGAACACCATCAGCGGCACCCACATGGTGATCGCGCCGGTGGCCGGGATGCCCCACACCGCGTTCGAGCCGTGCCCGTCCTGCCAGACCCAGACCAGCACGCCGTAGGCGGCGGCCAGCGAGATCAGGTTGAACACGACGGCCTTGGCGGCCAGCAGCACGGACCGGAAGGCCCGGGTCAGCAGCAGGAACGTGGCAATCCCGATGATGGCCAGCATGAGCGGGAAGTCCCCGTAGACCGCGTGATCGAAGTCGATCAGGGAGGCGCCGTCGCCGCCCACGCCCAGCACGTGCGGCCGGGTCAGCAGCGTATGCTCCAGCTGGGCCACGGTGGCCTGGCCGGCCGGGACGCTGCTCTCCGCCACGGGGAGCACGGTGACGAGCGCGGTGCCCGCGTGCCGGTAGTCCGCGGTGGCCGGGGCGATGACCGTGTACACGCCGGGCACGGTGCGGGCCGCGGCCGCGGCGGCCCCGGGCTGGCCGGAGGTGAGCACCTCGGCCGGGGTGAGCACGCCGGACGGGACGCCGCCGTCGGTCAGCGTGACCAGCGCCTGGTGCGCTGGGCCGGCCGTGGCTTGTGCGGTGCTGCCCGGCTCACCCAGGTGCAGGGACAGCGCGGGCAGCATCAGCGCGGCCAGCACCCCGATCCCGGCCAGTGCGGACAGCCAGCGGTGGGAGTACACGCCGCGGGCCCAGGCGGAGAACACCCGGCTGGCGGACCGCTCGGTGCGCAGCCGCGGCCAGTCCAGCTGCGGGCCGACGGTGGCCAGGATGACCGGCAGCAGGGTGATCGCCACCGCGACCGAGACGAGCGGGACGAGCACTCCGCCGATGCCCACGCTGCGCAGCATCGGGACCGGCAGCACGATCATGGACAGCAGCCCGATCGCCACGGTCAGCCCGGAGAACACCACGGCGCGGCCCGCATGGTTCATCGCCTCGGTCACCGCGTCAGCGTTGCTGCGGCCCGCGGCGCGTTCTTCCCGCCACCGGCTGACCACCAGCAGCGAGTAGTCGATGGCCACGCCCAGCCCGATCAGCGCGATCAGGAACTCGACGATCTGGCTGATCCCGGTGATCTCGGTCAGCCCGCCCACGGCCAGGAACGTGGCCAGCACCGAGATCCCGCCGATGAGCAGCGGCAGGAAGGCGAGGAAGCTGCCGAACACGACGGCCAGGATCACCAGTGCGCCCACCGCGCCGATCATCGCCTCGGCCATGACTCCGGTGCCCTTGGTGCTGCTGGCGGGCTTACCCGCGGCCAGCAACTGCTCGCCGGTGAGGCCCACATGCCAGCCCGGTGGCGCGGCGGCGGTCAGCGCGTGCTCGATCGCCGGGCCGGAACCGGGCCCGCCGAAGCTGCTGTTGTCTGGTGCGGTGAACACGAGCGCGAACGTGGACCGGCCGTCCCGGGTGAGGAACGCGCGGTCGTGTGTGGTGGCGTAGTCCGCGATGCGCACGCCGGGCAGTTGCGCCGCGATCGCCGCGAAGGCCCGGCCGCTGGCCGCGGCCGCCGTGGGGCTGGTGATCCGCTGCCCGGGCGGCGCGGTCAGTACGGGCACGTACGGGGTCTGCGAGCCGCCGTTGCCATAGGTGCGCACGATCTGGTTGTCCACCCGGAAGGCCTGTCCCGGCATGGCGAAGGTGTTGGTCATCCGGTGCGTGGTACCGCCGATCGTCACGATGCCAGCCGCGGCGACGATCAGCCAGAACACGGCCACCAGAGCCCGGTGGCGGAGTACGAATCGGGTCAGCGCAGACATCCTGGCCTCCGGGAAACTAGCGGCCGGCGGCCCTTCCGCCGGACGACCGCAAGCCTGCCAACCAGCCGCCCGCCCGTCGTCGCCCCACGGGAGGCAGTGGAACTGACCACGCTGGGAGTGCGCGCCGCCCCGGATACTCCAGGCGGAGTACGTGAGCACACAACTGGCGGAGGAGGACCAGACGGGTCCGCCGAGCTTACGCTGGGCAGGTGAAGGCTCTGGCGGCATGGTGGCAGCGGTACCGGGACTCGGCCACCCGCGACGTCGTGTCGGCCGTGGTGATCACGCTGGTGCTGCTCGCTGGCTCCTATGGCGAGGCCCATCCCAACCAGCTCTCCGACCAGGTCGTCAACGGCCACCCGGTGCCGCACACCCCGACGGCCGCGTTTCTGCTGGTCATAGCGGCGTGCCTGGTGCTGGCGGTCAAGCGCCGCTACCCGGTCACGGTGCTGGTCGTGTCGGTCAGCGCCGTGACCGCCTACAGCCTGCTCGGCTACGTCAACGGCGCGGTGCTGCTCGCCCCGGCGATCGCGCTGTACACGGTGGCCAAGACGGTCAGCACCCGCCGGGCACTGCTGCTCGCGGCCGGGACGCTGGTGGCGCTGATGACAGCCACCGCGACGGGCAACCCATTCGTCCCGACCGCCGGCGGCTTCTACCTCATCCCCGCGCTGATCGCCGCCCCGCTGTTCGGCGGGATCGCGGTCCGCAACCGGCTGGCCTACGTCAACTCGATCCAGGCCCGGGCCGACGATGAGGCCCGGCGGCGGATCGATGAGGAGCGGCTGCGCATCGCCCGGGAGCTGCACGACGTGGTCGCGCACACCATGGCCACCATCAACGTGCAGGCCACCGCGGCCGCGCATGTCCTGGCCGACCAGCCCGAGGCGGCCGCGGACGCCCTCCAGACGATCCGGGTGGCCAGCAAGGACGGCCTGCGCGAGCTGCGTGCCATCCTGAACGTGCTGCGCCAGGCCGACGAGGCCGACCCGACCCAGCCCACCCCGGGACTGGCCCAGCTCGACACGCTGATCGCCGGGGCGGTCAAGGCTGGCCTGCCGGTCACCGTCACCCGGACCGGCGAGGCCAGGCCGCTGCCCGCCGAGGTGGACCTGGCCGCCTACCGGATCGTGCAGGAGTCGCTGACCAACGCGATCCGGCACGCGGGCCCGGCCACCGCCACCGTGGCGCTCGGCTACGACGGCACCGGGCTGCGGATCTGCGTCACCGACAGCGGCCGCGGCGCCGTAGGCCCGGGCGGAGGCTCCGGCCATGGGCTGACCGGCATGCGCGAACGGGCCACGGCGGTCGGCGGTGAGGTAGAGATGGGACCAGCGCCCGGCGGCGGCTTCCAGGTGACCGCCCAGTTGCCGGCGCCCCGGGCGCAATCCATACGATCCGCGGAACCAGAGAGGATCGCGCCGTGATCCGGATCCTGCTCGCGGACGACCAGGCGCTGATCCGGGCCGGGTTCCGGCTGCTGCTCAGCAACACCGACGGCATCGAGGTGGTGGCCGAGGCCACCGACGGTGAGCAGGCCGTGGAGCTGGCCCGCCAGGAGCGGGCCGACGTCGTGCTGATGGACATCCGGATGCCGGGGGTGGACGGCCTGGAGGCCACCCGCCGGATCGCGGCCGACGACAGCCTGGCCGGCGTCAAAGTGATCATCTTGACCACGTTCGAATCCGATGAATACATCTACCAGGCCATCCGGTCCGGGGCCAGCGGCTTCCTGCTCAAGGACGCCGAGCCGGACGAACTGATCCAGGCGGTCCGGGTGGTGGCCCGGGGGGACGCGATGATGGCGCCGAGCGTGACCCGGCGCCTCATCACCAACCTGGCCCAGCAGCCGCAGCAGCGCACCGACGACCGCGCGCTCAGCGCCCTGACCGACCGGGAACGCGAAGTCCTCCGCCTGGTGGCAGCCGGCCTGTCCAACGACGAGATCGCCACCCGGCTGTTCCTCAGCCCGCTGACCGCCAAGACCCACGTCAGCCGGATCATGACGAAGCTGGACGCACATGACCGCGCCCAGCTCGTCGTCATCTCCTACGAGACCGGCCTGGCCACCCGGGGCAGTGCCACTCCGGGGACTACTTCTTCTCGAACTCCTCGACCAGGCGGGCGTTGAAGGGGAAGAAGAAGCACAAGATGATCAGCAGAAGCTTGGCCATGGCGGCTGTCCCCTCGTGGCAGGCCGGCCTCACTCAGCCGGAGGCACCCGGCGGCGTAGCCGCGAAGTACCCCGTCAGGTTAGGACAAACCGGGCGCCCCCGAGCATCAGTCCGGGTCCGGGTCGGCCTCGTCGTCGTCCGGCTCGGCCGGGGGCACCGTGACGGGCAGCGCGCGGTCCGCTACCGGGCCGCCCAGGGCCAGCGCGTTCCCGGCGCCCGCCGGGACGTACCGGGTGGGCCGGAAGCCCAGCAACTCCGCGGCCAGGTCCTCGTTCCCCGCGTAGCCCGCGCCCGCGTCGGTGAGCTGCCCGCTGTCCCACAGGGCCAGCAGGGTGGACAGCGTGTGCGCGGCCTTGTCGTGCTGCATGTCGTAGTGCGCGATCATCGGGACCTCCGGGTAGGTCACCCACAGGTCGTGCCCAGTCATGAACAGGTCCAGATCGAACCGGACGGTCAGGCCCAGCAGCTCGGGCTTGAACTTCTCGTCGATGCCGGCGAACGCCTCGTCCAGCGCGACCAGCCGCGGGCAGGTCGGATTGGACGAGGAGTACAGCGCGTTGGCCGCGGCGAACAACGGCAGGTGGATCGCGGCGGACTTCTCCCCGCCGGACATCTCTGAGTGCTTCTTCCTGGTCAGCCGCTCCGCAGGCTGGCCGGGCCAGAGCATCCGCAGCTCGAACGCGTGCCAGGCCCGGTAGTCCAGCACCGCGGCGAGCACTTCCCGGTAGGTGTCCCGCGGGTTGGCGGCCCGGCGGGAGTGGATCATGTCCCGGATCAGGCCGCGCAGCTCCGCCAGCCCCCGCGCGTCCAGGCTGGCCGCATCCTGTTCCAGCAGCCGGGACGCGGCCGCCTGATGATCGGTGATCTTGTCGGAGCGGACCCAGCGGATGCCGATCGCCATCCCGGACGACATCGGCTTGGACCGGGTGTCGGCGTCCATCTCGCCGACCAGTTCCCGGGCCGCGAGCACCCGGGCGTGCACCTGCTGGGCCAGCGCGGTCAGCAGCGAATCCTCCAGCACGGCCCGTTCCCGCTGCTCCAGCAAGGCCCCCTGGGCCGCGGCGTCGGCGGAGACCTTGCTGGCGAACGCGGCGGCGGGCAGCCGGCCATCGCCGGTGGCCACCTCCACCAGGAACGGCGCCTCGCCGGCCATGTCCGCCTGGTAGCCGTCCTCGCCCGCTTTGAGCGCGTCCTCGAAATCCCGGTACGCGCTCCACATTCCGTCCAGCGTGCCCTTGAGCGCAGCGTCGCCGGCCAGGCCAGCCCCGGGCAGCTCGCCGAACGCGTCCATGATCGTCACTGCGTCCGCAGGCAGCACGGCCTTGATCGCCGCCACCGGCTCAGCCGGATCCTCCGCGCTGACCAGGGATTCCATCAGCGCCGCGGTGGCCTGCCCGGCATCGGGCCACTGCCCCGGCTCCGGCCACAGCGCGGTCGGTGCCACCCCCAGCAACGGCCGCAGCTCCCGCCGGGCGTACGGGGCGAACCCGGCCGCCGCCGCGGTCAGCTCGGCCACCGCGGCGGCCAGCGCCTGGCGGCCATGCTCCAGGTCAGCCTGGGCACGGACCAGCGTGTCATGCTCGGCGGCCTCGGCGTCCCGGGCCGCCCGCAGCGCACCGCGGGCCGCGGCGAGTTCCCGCTCGGCCGCGGCGATCTCGCCGGTGATCTGCTCGTACTCGGCGCCGCTGGCCCGCTCGTCGATGCTCAGTTTTTCCGCGCTGGCCAGGTGCGCCGCCTGGTTCTCCGCGAGCATCGCCGCGGCTTCGTCGTTCTCCCCGGCCAGCCGCTCGATCCGGGCCTGCCGCCCGGCCAGGTCCCGGTCTAGCGCGGCCACCGCGGCGCGGGCCCGGACCAGGTCATCCGCGGCCCGCTCGAACTCGGCCACCGCCCGCTCGGCCGCGTCAACCTCGGCCGGCCCGGTGACCAGGTCCCGGTCCGCGCCCGCCCGGCGCAGCCGCCGGGCCTGCGCGTCGAGCTCCGCGATCGCCGCGTCCAGCGCGGTCTGTGCCTGGCCGAGCCGGCCGGTGGCCGCGGACCGCAGCGCCGCCGCGTGGGTGACCGCCCGCAGCGCCTCGGCCACCGGCCCGGTCCGCGGCAGTTCCTGCTGCGCCCGGCCGAGATCGGCCCGCGCTTCGCTGGCCCGGCGCAGCTCCGCCTCGGCCGCCGCCCGCTGCTGCGCCGCGGCCGTGATCTCCGCGTCCAGCTCGGCCAGCCGGGCCCGGCGGCGGCTGGCCCGGTTGGTCGCCCCGATGAACTCGGCCGCGGGCTTCGGCCGGGCGCCCGTGACTGGGCCGTTGCGGTACTGCGCCCCGACCGTCACGACCGGTCCAGCCGCCGCCACGCCGTCCGGCTCCGCCCCCGCCGCCGCGTTCCTGGCCACAGAGCCTTCCGCCACGGAAACCGACGCCAGCACTCCCGCCACCAGGTCCAGCGGGACCATGTCCTGCTGTTCCGGGACGAGCACGTCGGCCAGGGTCTGTCCCCCGGGCCGGGCCGCCGGGGGCAGCGCGAGCAGGTAGCTGTCCGCCTCGGCCCCGTCCAGCGCGGCGGCCGTCAGCGCGGGATCAGGGTGGATCCACGCGGTGAGCAGGCCGCTGCCATACAGCGCGCCCTCGATCGCCGCGGCCACCTCCGGGCTGAGGCCGTCGGCGAACCGGACCAGCTGCCACAGCGGCGCGCCCGGGCGGCCCGCCCGGTCCGCGGGCCGCAGGTCAGACCCGGGCGGGGCGTCGTCCCGCTCCGCCGCGATCGCGTCCCGCTCCACGGTCAGCCGGGCTTCCCGCGCGGCCAGGTCCCGGGCGGTGTTCCCAAGCTGCTCACCGCGGCTGATCAGCGCTGTCACCGAGTCCCGGGTCAGCGCCGTGAACACCTCGCGAAGGGTGGGGGCATCAGGCTCGCCAACGTGCTCCGCGGCCTGGGGCAGCGCAGCGGCCTGCGCGGCGGTGATCCCCGCGTAGGGCCCGGCGGTGTTCCCGGCAATGGTGTCCCCGGCAACGGTGTTCCCGGCAAGGGTGTTCCCGGCATCAATGCTCCACCGGGCCGCCCAGGCCGCCAGCTCCCCGGCCAGATCCGCGCGCGCTCCGGTCAGCCGGTCCGCGGCCGCGGCGCAGGCCTGGTCCTGGCTAGCCACGGCCTGCTGGGCGGTGGCCAGCGCGGCTTCCGCCCGGCCGCGGCCCTGTTCCGCGTCGCGGACCAGGGCGAGCTGGGCGCGGACCGCGGCGATGTCGTCCCGGCGGGCCGCGGCCCGCGCTTTCGCGGTGACCGGCAGGTCATCGCCGGTGTCCGCGGGCTCCCCATCCCGGGCCAGCCCCGCCCGCTCCGCGGCGTCGGCCAGGGCACGGCTGTGCCGGGCGGCCGCCCGGTCGAGGTTGGCTTGCTGGGCAGCCACGTCGCCGGCTTCCT